>JAEDDP010000011.1 GCA_016297965.1 Alphaproteobacteria bacterium
AAGAAATTAAGAAAAAGAAAGAAGAACTTTCTGTTAAGATAGATAAAAACTCTGAATATTACAAAAAAAGAGAAGAATGTAGTAAAATTGCTGGTGAAGCATCACGGATATTAACTACTAATGGTGATGATCTTAAATTTATAAGAGATGATATATCTTCAACTTTTGCAGAGCGTTGTGGATATGTTGTCGCTGTTCAAGAAGAATACAGTCCTCTTTTTTATTATCGTAGTTATCCTAAGTGGGGCGATGAAGATTTTAATGCAAAAATGGACGAATTAGAAAAAGAATTAAGTGTGGATTTTGAAAGTTTTGATAAAAAATATTCTGCTGGTGGTTTTAAAATTGCATATAGTTTAGATGTGTATACAGATGAAAGGTTAAGTAGAAATAAGGAAGAAAGAGAGGAAAAAATTGCCTTATTAAAGGAAAAACCAGTTCTTAGAAAGGAAATTTCTGAACTTGAAAAGGAGTTGGAGGTATTGAATGTAAACTCTGAATCAACCGGTAATCTCAGAACCGGTTTGATGGCGGGTGCAACGGTGACAAGTGCAGTTTCAACCGGAACCTCAATCGGTGCGACTGTGAATGCCGATAAACTCGCGAAAAAGATGTCCGATTGCAACCAAAAATTGTACGAGTTGAAAATTGCAAAGTCGGAGCTGGAAGCGTTGGAGTCCTCCGACAAATCAGCAGTTGAGGCTGGTGAAAATGCAACCAAAATTTTGGGGGCCTGCACCGGATACAATAAAAACAATATCAATACTGTAAAGAACAAAATGACCGTGTCGGTGATTGTATCTGGAATCGGAACGGCGACTGCGGGTGCGGGTACAATAACTTCCGCCATGACAAATTCAAAGAAGGTGTGTGAGGATGATTCCGAGAAGGGTAAGAAAAAGGAAAAGAACCTTAATTTGACCGCGAATATTATGGCGGGAATCACTACTGGAACCAGTTTATCAACTACGGTTATAAGTGCCACTGCCATCGCCGACGCCAAAAAAGACAGCAAGATGGCGGAGGAATGCGAGGCAGTGTTGAAATAAAACTTGCACTTATTTCATAAAAATAAAAACTCCTTAAAAAACTAAGGAGTTTTTTGTTGGATTTGCGGGCGAATCCGCTGGGATTTACTCCTTCTATTCATCAATTTTATGGGAGAGGTAGTTTTCTTGGAGATGCTTTGTATTGTGGGAAATTGATGTGGTGTTTGCATATACTATTATTGATATAGCAAGCAGTATTATATTTATGCAAATGAATATTTTGATAAAATTTTTCTTTGCCATTTATAATCCTTTCAATATCATTTTATTAAAATGAATTATAAATGTGTATAGGTTTATATTCTGAGAATTTAGCGGGATTCAAGAAGATCCTTTGGATCAATAGATTTGGTCTTTTTTCGGATTTCAAAGTGCAACTGTGGGGTTGAAACACGTCCCGTTTTTCCAACGGTGGCAATCTTTTGTCCGCGTTTAACCGTTGTACCCTTTGATACGGAAATAGAATCGTTGTGTGCGTAAATCGTCATATAGTCCTTATCATGCTTTATAATTATAAGGTTTCCAAGTCCCTTTAACTCATTACCGGCATAGGCAACAATTCCATTTTCGGCGGCAAATACAGCTGTTCCAATTTTTGCCGAAATGTTTAGACCATCATTACGCTTTCCGTTGTTTTTAATACCGTATTCGGAAATAACCTTTCCATTTACCGGCCACATAAAACGACGTGAAGAAAGTGGGGCAGGTTTTAATATTACCCGTTCAATTTTTTGTTTTTGTTCGGGTGTTTCCCTTACCTTTGCAACCTGTGGTGTTGTGGTGATTTTTTCCTTTTTCGCAATTTTTACCTGAGTGATTTCCTTTGGCTTTTGCAATTTTGGAGTGGAGGTTGTTTCAATAACCTTTGCCGATTTTTTATCCTTTACCACATATTCAATTTGTTTTTTTGGTGTGTCAATGTTTGTTGCAGGAAGCAAAATCTTTTGACCAATAGCAAGAGTGTATGGCGCAGAAAGTTTATTCAATTTTACAAGAGATTTAAGGTTCACATTGTATTTTCGGGAAATACTGTATGCGGTATCGCTTGCCTTTACAATATGGAAAGCAGAATTTGGAATAAAGATTTTGTCCCCGATTGAAAGAGTGTAAGGAGCCTTTAAATTATTTCTTAAAATAACATCTTTTAATGGAACGTTGTTTTGTTTTGCGATGGAATAAATGGTATCACCCTTTTTTACGATAACGACACTTTTCTTTGGTTCCTCAATGAACGTTTTTTCGTCGTCCATATTTTCCATTATTTCAGGTGGCGTCTGTTTTGTGTCATTGTGTGGTGTTGTATCAGTTGGGATTTCAATGGTTTGTCCCAATTTTAGTGTGAATGGAGCCTTTAATTTATTATATTCCGCCAAATCGTAAACCTTTATATTATTTGCCTTTGCAATGGAATATAGAGTGTCGCCCTTATAAACCCTTACTTTTTTAGGTTTTGGAGTTGGAGCTTTTCCCTTAACCGGTTGTGGCTTTTGTGGCTCATTTGTCTTTGCCTGTGTGGTGGAAGTTGTTATTGTTTCTTCCTCCTCAATTACCGCTGGTTCTTGTTTTATTGGAGAATCGGATACAACCTCAATTTCATCAACCGGTGTTGATTGAAGGGCGGATGGAATGTAGACTACCTCCTCCAATATAACATCTTCCTCCCTTTGTGTGGAAGGCATAGGTTCGGTCCTAGTTGTTGTTGGAAGGTCAACCTGTGGTGTATAATTCGTTGTTCCCGTGGTTGAAGAATATTGTGGCAAAGTCTGTCTTTGATATGAATATTGTATTGGGTGTTGACCGTTGCTTAATCGGGATGGTCTTTGCATATCACCAACACATCCCCCCATTTGAAAAACAAGTGGAAACAAAAGTGTTTTTATTATATTTTTAAGACTTTCTTCTCTCATACCCCTATGATACTACAAAAATAAAATAAAATCTATAACTAATTATTTCTTCTTTGACAGAATTATTGATATTTCATACATAAGCATTAGGGGAATTGCCAAAACCGTTTGTGAAAAAATATCCGGTGGGGTAAGAATTGCGGCAATTGTGAATATAATGATGATGGCGTATTTGCGATTTCTTTTTAATGTTTCACGTGAAATTATGCCAAATTTTACAAGTAGGATTAAAAATATCGGTGTTAAAAAGCATACACCAAAGGCATTTAATAGGGATGTTGTTATGTCAATATAATCCGTGATTTTTGCCTGTAATAAAAGCGGTGCATCACGACCGGAATTTCCATAGTTTATGAAAAATTCAAATGCCGGTGGAAGTATGAAAAAATAACAAAAAATTACACCGCACAAAAATAAAATTGGAGTTATAAAAATGTATGGGAATACAGTTCTTTTTTCGTTGCTGTATAATGCGGGTGTGATGAAAAGCCAAAGTTCAATTGCCCAATATGGGATGGATATAAAAATTGATGCAGACAAGACAATAGAAAGAGTTGATGTAAAATTTTCGGTCAATTTTGTGTAGATAAGGTTGGCATTTGAATGATTATCCCGCAACACATTTAAAAGTGGATAAGTGATAAGGTTATAAATTTCATCTTTGAAACTATAACACACAATAAATGAAATGATGAAAAAAATTGTGCAATGAATTATCCGCGCCCTTAATTCATTAAGGTGGTCAAGTAAGCTTAATTCCGGAAGTTTTTCAGTCGTCATTTTTGTGCTTTTTTATTGGATAGTTTCTTTTTCTCTATAAGTTTGGGAGTCTTTTTTACCTCATCAAAATCAAAAAATTCGGGTTCTTGTTGTATTTGAAGACGAAGTTTTTCAATTTTATCGTGAAAGTTTTCTTCAACCATATCCTTTGTTTCATCAATGTCGGATGAGATAGAGTTGATTTGACGCCTTATTTCAAAAACAAACTCCTGTACCTTTTTTATGATTTTTGCCAAAAAGTTTACTACTGATGGAATATCCTTTGGTTTTATGAATATTACCATCAGTAGCATTATTACAATCAGTTCGTTTATGCTTATACCGAACAAGGTTTGCTCCTATTCAAACAAATCTGTTTTTTGTGAAGAAGTATCTTCTTCATTTTGTTCGGTTGAAGCAGGTGTTTCTTCCTCTGTAATCACAGGTTGGGAAGATGCCGTTTCGGAATCGGATGAAACAGGAGTGTTTGGATTGTTATCTTGAATAACCGGAGTTTCTTCCTCGTCCGCTTCCTTTGTTATTGCGGCAGATACAACCTTTTCATCATCGGCAGTTTTAAACAATGTTACACCCATTGTTTGACGGCCGGCGATACGGATTTTATCAACACCAAGTCTTATCATCTTTCCACCGTCGGTTACAAGCAAGATGTTTTCATCTTCCTTAATTGGGAAGGATGATACAACAGCCTTTGTTTTTCCGGCAATCTTTATGTTTGCGATACCAGAACCGCCACGATGTGTAATTCTGTATTCATAAGATGATGTACGTTTTCCGAATCCAGTTTCGGTTACGGTAAGTATGAATTGTTCCTTTGCTTCAAGGGCATGGAATTCATCTTCACTTAAAACCTTTGTTGTTTCCATAACTTCGTCATCGCCATCAAGTTCTTCAAATTCAGATTTCCTTAATGCACGGGAAAGTTTAAGGTATGCAGCCTTTGTGTCATTATCAATTTCTGTGTGGTTGATAATTGACATAGAGATAACCTTGTCCCCGTCTTCAACCTTTATACCACGAATACCAGTTGAATTACGGCTTTGGAATACACGTACTTCAGATACTGGGAAACGAATACATTTTCCACCGCGAAGTGTAAGGAATACATCCTGATCTTCACGACAGGTTTGTACGGAAATAAGTTCTTCGCCTTCCTCTTCAAACTTCATGGCAATTTTACCATTTTGACGGATGTTTAGGAAGTCGGAAAGTTTATTTCTTCTTACCGTACCCTTTGACGTTGCGAACATTACATATAATTTATCCCATTCTTCTTCGTTTTCAGGAAGTGGCATAATTGTTGAAATTGTTTCGCCCTGTTCAAGAGGTAAAAGGTTTATAAGAGCCTTTCCGGTTGATTGTGGTGTGCAAAGTGGAAGTTTGTAAACCTTCATTTGATATGCAATACCCTTATTTGAGAAGAATATAAGTGGTGTATGTGTGTTTGCAACAAATACATCTGTTACATAATCTTCTTCTTTGGTATTCATACCGGTTCTTCCCTTTCCACCACGATTTTGTGCGCGGTAAACGTTTAATGCAACACGTTTAATGTAGCCGGTATTTGTGATTGTAATCGCCATATCTTCACGTGCGATTAAATCTTCAATATCGGTTTCAAATTCGGATGGAATGATTTCAGTTTTTCTTGGAGTTGCAAATTTTGTTTTTACTTCAAGAAGTTCATCCTTCATAATGCCAAGCAATTTTTCACGGTTATCAAGGATTGACAATAATTCCTGAATTGTGATACCAGTTGCCTTTATTTCGTCGGCAAGTTCGTTTTGTTCCAATCCGGTCAAACGATGAAGTTTCAATTCAAGGATTGCCTTTGCCTGTGCTTCTGATAGACGGTAAGTACCGTTGATAATTTTGCTTTCCGGATCATCAATTAAGTCAATCAATGCCTGCATATTATCGGCCTTCCAATCGCGAGCCATCAACTTTTCCTTTGCCTCAACTGGGTCCTTTGCACTGCGGATAAGAGTTATAACATCGTCAATATTTGCAACGGTAATTGCAAGACCAACAAGAATGTGAGCCTTGTTTCTTGCCTTATTTAAATCAAATACAGTTCTGTTTCTTATAACTTCTTCACGGAATTCAATGAAGGCTTCAATTATCTGTTTAAGGTTCATAAGGCTTGGGCGTCCCTTGTTTATGGCAAGCATATTTATACCAAAGGAAACTTGAAGTTGTGAATACTTAAATAATTGATTCAAAACAACATCTGGGATTGCATCCTTTTTAAGTTCAATTACGACACGAACACCCTGACGTGAAGATTCATCACGGATATCGGAAATACCTTCAATACGTTTATCCTTTACAAGTTCGGCGATTTTTTCAATCATAACCTTTTTGTTTACCTGATATGGGATTTCATCAACGATGATTGCAGTTTTTGTACGAATTTCTTCGTAGTGAGTTTTTGCACGAATGATGATTGAACCACGTCCGGTTGTGAATGCACTGTATGTGCCGGCAACACCCAAAATTAAACCACCGGTTGGAAAATCAGGTGCGGGTACATATTTCATAAGTTCATCAATGGAAATATCCGGATTGTCAATTGTGGCACAGCAAGCATCAATTACTTCACCAAGGTTGTGTGTTGGAATGTTTGTTGCCATACCAACGGCGATACCACCACTTCCGTTTACAAGAAGGTTTGGAAATCTTGCTGGTAAAACTTCTGGTTCCTTTGTTGATTCATCATAGTTTGGTCGCCATGCAACGGTTTCCTTATCAAGGTCTTCCACCATATATGCGGCAGCCTTTGACATTCTTGCCTCAGTATAACGCATAGCAGCGGCACTATCACCATCCATGGAACCAAAGTTTCCCTGACCATCAACCATTGTTACTTCCATAGAGAAGTCCTGGCTCATACGAACCATAGCATCGTAAATAGCAGAATCACCGTGTGGGTGATACTTACCCATAACATCACCAACTACACGAGCGGATTTTCTGAATGGTTTGCCGTATTCAAAACCGTTTTCCTTCATGGAATAGATGATACGACGATGTACAGGTTTTAATCCATCTCGCACATCTGGAAGAGCACGAGAAATAATAACAGACATTGCATAATCCAAATAGGATGTTTGCATTTCGTGAACGATAGGAGTTATTTTTATACTCTTTTCATTATCGGATTTTACTATTTCATTTTCGTTTTGATTATCCACTTTATTTCTCCTTTTTTGAAATTGAAATTATTTAAGGAAATAGTAGCAAAATTAACTTTTAAATGCAAGGAAAAAAGACATATTTTTTGAACTTTTTTGATTGAAAAAATATTTGTAAAAACAATATGTTGTAATAAAAAATAAAATGACAAAAATAAAATGAGTTTGAAGTCCTTAAATTATATGTTTTAAAATGGTGGAATTTCCAATGTAATCCATAAAATCATTAAACAAATTACACTTGTTGCAATTCTTACAGGTGATACATTTTGTATAGTTTTTTGTCTTTATTGGTTGGTCGGTGAAATCACATTTTATTTTGGTTATAAATGTGTTATCGGAGGTTGGAATTTTGTCGTGATTTAGCAAAATGTATTCAAGGGTTATATAGATTTCGTTTGTATCAAGGTTGAAATTATTTATTGTTATTTCCCTGTTGTTTGAGGCGGAAGTTATCCATTTATTTTCAAGGTTTATTGCATTTGTTATACAACAATTTTGTGGAAGGTTTTTGATTGAAAGGATATAGTCGTCAAATTCGTATTCTGTTTTATTTATGATTTCAAATGTGTTTATTTTTAATTCTTTGTATTTTTGTTTGTTGGGAAGTATGTCTTCGGATTGTAGGTTGATGATAAGGTTGAATGTACTTTTAATTGCCTTATTATTTACGGATGTGGCGGTGATTGAAAGATTTAATTTTTCGCATTTATCGTTGTTTACGTATAAGATTATATTTTTTGATTGTTTGCTTTCCACCTCCCATGTATTTGTGCCGACTTCGTGTCCGGATGACAGGCTTGCTTCTTCGGGTAGTCCGTTTATTTCAAAGACGGTGGAAGCGGGGGTGGTAAAACTTTTTATTCGTAAATTTATTGTGTTTTTATCAATGATTGTAAAGTCGGCGGTTATGAATGGACCACAGGTGAATTCCTTGTTTTTATAATAAATGTTGCTGACTATTTCTTCTTCGGATGAATTTTTATATACAAGTAAAAGTTGGAATTTTGTGATTTTTGAATGGGGAATTATATAGGTTGATTTTAAATCTTTTTGTTGTATTGACCAAAAGCCATTTTCAAAATTTTTGCCGTTGGACAGTTCTATATTATTAAAATTTGGTATGTAGATAAAAAGCTTTGTATTTTCCGTTAGGTGTAGCTTTTTCGGTATTTGAATATCAAGAGGAATCTTATTTGTTGATAACAAATAATCCTTGGTTGTTAACATTTATACCCCCATTTTAACAGTTGTTATGTGTGTTTAGTTTTTTCGTTATAATGAAAGTATATTTAATTTTTTGGGGTGGGACAATAAGTATATATTGATATTTTTAATCTTTATTTTCCTTTATCTCTATAATACGTTTGTCTTTGTCCAATGAAAAGTATAGGCAGATAGGATTGAAATTTTCCTTTACATAATCTTCAATAATTTCCGGCCATTCAATTATTGTTATGTTGTTGTTAAGGGCGTTATCAATATCAAGTTCAAAAAGTTCGTCTTCGCCCTTTATACGATATAAATCATAGTGTGATATGTTGCCAATATCGCAGGTATAATTTTGCAAAATGGAAAAAGTTGGGCTTGGGACATCAGTGTTTGAATTTGTTAATGTCTTAATTAAATGGGATGTAAAAAAAGTTTTACCAACGCCAAGTGTTCCATAAAGAAGTATTGGTTGTCCTGGGTGTACCCTTTTTGCAAAATCGTTTGCGAATTTTATTGTGTCGGATGGTTTTGAAATATCAATAATCATATTAGTAATACTTGCTTTTATTCTTTTTGGAACCGATTGATTTTGATCTTGTTATCTTAAAAAGATTTGATGAAAAACTTGTTTCTGGTTTTATGTTTGAAAGATGTACGTTTGTGGTTATGCCCTGGGCATCACGAACACGCCATCCATAAAGGGACAAAGGCTTTGTTTCAAAAATAAGGGTTATTGTTCCGGATTGTTTTTCATTTGGTGTTGAAAGTGTTATTTCGGAAAAGCCATCCTTTTCAACAATATCTTTTACCTTTACCGATGAATTTTTTCCGGTAATTTTTACATCACCATTTAATATGATGGATGCAGGGTTTGAATTCATTGATATGTATGATATTTGGTCAAGCTTTTTATCCTCATACACGATTGAATTACCATCAGCAACAAGAAGAATAGGGCTTTCGTATTCAAGGCGCATTTTGCCCGGTTTATCAATGTAAAATTTACCGGCATCGGTTGCGCCGTTGGATGAACTTTGTGTGAATGTACCACTTATCTTTTTAAGTGAGTTTACATAGGTTTCAACATTTTTAAGAAATGACTGGGTTTGTGTACTGTTTAAATCAACAGATGCAAATGAATTTGTTGTTATAAACATACAAAAAACGAAAAACAATAATTTAGATGTAAAATGTTTCACAATAATCTCCCTGTTATGTGTAGATAATATTTTACTTATTGTTTTTTATCAAGAACTTTTTGTATGACAGGGTTATTTGTCGTTTTTAAGCTTATCTTTGATAATCTTTGCTGTTTCTATATTTAATAACCTTTTGTAGGATGGAGACATCCTTTTTTTTAGTTTCATCTTTGCCTTTATAAAAAGGGTGGTCTTTTTGGCATCCATTTGTGCCTTTATTTGGGCACTTTTTTCTGGTTCATTTTTCTTGTCTTCAAGGTCTATACCAAGGAATGTTAAATCCTTTTTATGAATGTATGGGCGAACTTCCGGTGTATTATTTAATTTTTTTGCAAAACTTTTTAATTCTTTTAAAATATCATCTTTCATTTTTTTGCCTCATATTATTTATATGTCTATTTTACTATATTTTATTGTTTAAGACAAGAAGTATAAATGCTTAATCTCGTTTTGTTAAAAGTACACGTTTTCCGGTGGAATCCGGTTTGGAAAGGATGCCTTGGGCTTCCATTTTTTCAATAAGGTTTGCGGATTTATTATATCCAATTCCAAGTTGGCGTTGAAGAAATGAAATGGATGGACGTTCACTTCGTAAAATTATTTCAACCGCCTGTGAATAAAGATCTTCGTTCTGGCTTTCCTTTAATGCCGCTTTGTCAATTGCGGACATTGCACGGGTATCAGGAGCCTTTGGTGCGACAGTTATATTTTTAACATAGTTTGGTTTTGCCTGATTTTTTATAAAATTAACAACGTTTTCAATTTCTTTTTCACTTACGAATGCACCGTGAATACGTATTGTGTTCCCGCCGGTTGCCATATAAAGCATATCTCCCTTTCCAAGCATAAGTTCGGCACCGTATTCGTTTAAAATTGTACGGCTGTCCTGACCGGAGGCAACACGATAGCTTATACGGTTTGGAAAGTTTGATTTGATTGTTCCGGTAATAACATCAACGGATGGACGTTGGGTTGAAAGGATTAAGTGTATACCGGTCGCACGTGCCATAGCGGCAAGTCGGGCAACGGCTCCTTCAACTTCCTTTTTCGCGGTTTGCATAAGGTCGGCCATTTCATCAACAACAATAACGATGTATGGAATAGGTTTGATTTCTATTTCCTTGTCCTCCATTGTCGGTTCGCCGGTTTGTGGGTCAAAGCCAGTTTGTACCTGGCGTGTAATTTTTTTGCCGGGGTTTGCCTTTGCCCGTTGATTGAATGTTTCAATATTTTTTGCACCGATGGCCGCCATATTGCGGTATCTTTCTTCCATTTCAAGGACTGCCCATTTAAGTGCGGCAACGGCCTTTGCCGGTTCGGTTACAACAGGGATAAGAAGGTGTGGAATATCGTTGTAAATTGAAAATTCCACCATCTTTGGATCAATCATAATGAACTTACATTCATCAGGAGTGTATTTGTAAAGAAGCGACAGAATCATTCCGTTAACACCAACGGATTTACCACTTCCGGTAGTTCCGGCAATAAGTAAGTGTGGCATAGTGGCAAGGTCAACAAAAACCGGTTGTCCGTTTGTGCTTGCGCCAAGGGAAATTGGAAGCTTGTATTCGGAATTTTTAAATGTGTTGCTTTCAAATTGGTCGCGAAGACTTACCATTTTACGATGAAGGTTTGGAAGTTCAATACCGACCTTGTTTGTTCCGGGGATAACGGCAATACGTGTTGAAATAGATTCAATTTTCCGTGCAATATCTTCGTTAAGTCCCTTTATTTGTGATGTCTTTATTCCAGGACCAGGTTCCATTTCAAAAAGGGTGATAACTGGACCGGCCTTTATATCCGTAATTTTTCCGTTAAGTCTGTATTCACGAAGAATATTTTCAAGCATTCGTGCCTTTTTGATATTGGATTCAGTGTTGGAATCTTCGGATTTTTCTTCCTTAATTTTTACCAAAAGGTCAACCGTTGGAAGGTGATATTTTTTTGCCTCCGGTTCGGAAATTTTTTTCTTTGTTTCCGTATTTTGTTTTTGTGCGGAAGGAGAGCGTACAGGTTGTTTTGGTTGTCTTTTTTCCGCTGGGGCAACAATCTTTTTCGCGATACTTAAAATACGACTTTTTTGTGGACGAACAACGGTTCTTGGTTTTGGTTTTTTTGTGATTAAATATCTTAGGCAATCGTATATTTTGTTATAGGTGATACGAACAAAATTTTCAAATCGGATTATTGATTTTGATGTTAAATCAAATGCAAAATATAGTGTGGCAACTGATACAACGGAAGATAAAATAAATACTATGAAGTGCATATATTTTGTTATTCCAAGTATCGTAAAAATTTCGGCAATGTATGATTTCGTGCTTAACCCTAAAAATCCGCCAAGTCCCGCAGTTGTTGGAAAAGATGAAAGCATAATGCCGGATATATAGGATAGGGATAGAGTTGTTGGAATTATTGAAACAATCATATACAAAAGGATTTTTTGTATTGGATGGTGAATGTTTTTTGGATTGAAAAAATATTTTCCAACAATGAATGTATCAAATACGAATGTCAATGATGTAATTCCAAAAAAACAAAGGAAAATGTTGGCGATGGTATTCCCGATATTACCACATAAATTTGTTTGTGGAAATGTGCTTGCGGTATTAAGTGATTGTGTGGCGGAATTATATGAAAGTATGGAAATTAGTAAATAAATGCTTAATGCCATAAAAAATAAACCCAACAATTTAAGGCCCAAATTTTTTAAATAGAGTCTTAAACTGTTAGGTAGAAAATTTTCATTAGTAGGCATTTAAAAATTTATTTTGTTTTCTTACTTTTTGTTTTTGATGACTTTACGGCTTTTCTTTTTGAAGAAACAGTTGCCTTTGCAGTGGAAGATTTTTTATTTTTCCCCTTTGTTTTGTCATTATTTTCGTTCATTGATTTTTTGAAAACCTTAATTCCTTCGGCAAAATTTTCCATAATTTTTGGAAACTTTCCGGCACCAAAAAGAATAAGGACAAGAACAATTATTAAAAGAAGTTCAGATAAACCAATATGCATTTTATACTCCTGTTATTTTGTTACAAAGCATGAAAGTTTGTTTGCCTTTAACTTATTACAAATATCAGTTGCAGTAGCACTTGAATCAAGATTTGTAATTCTTAATCTGTAATAAATTTTTCCGTTTACTTCGGTACGGCTTACGGAATGGTTAAGGTTTTTCAAAATAGAAGGATACTTCTTTGAAA
The DNA here is from genome assembly GCA_016297965.1 of Alphaproteobacteria bacterium. GTDB lineage: Bacteria > Pseudomonadota > Alphaproteobacteria > Rs-D84 > CACZYB01 > CACZYB01. The sequence continues at coordinate 12,542 of JAEDDP010000011.1, forward strand.
GATTGGTCCATTCTTTGTTTGCGGATGCCTCTGAACTGGTGGAAATAAGTTGTACATTCCAAACGCCAGATTTTGCTCGTTGAGGTGTTTTTTTAGGTGCAGACTTTACACTTGAAACTTCAACTTCGCCCTTTACATTTGTCTTTTTTTCAATGATTTTTGGGGCAGAATCTTTTTTTACAATTATTTTTACAGGAGCAGGTTTTTTAACGGGTACAACCTTTACTTCCCTTTTTTCAACAACAGGAATAGGGGTTGGTTTTACAATTTTTTCCGCAGAAATAAGTGTTTTTGCTTCCTCATCAAAACTTGTTGGAGCATAAACGCTTGCCTGTTCAAAAACTTCGTTTGTTTTTTCTTCCTCTGGAATCTCCTTGATTGGAGAAGAAGGGGAGGAAATTGTTGGAATTTCGGCTAAATTCGTTGCTTGGTTGTTACCTTTGTTAGAAGTAAATAGTAATAGTACTACACCAGCCACAATTGCACCGGCAGCTATTGCTATAAGGTAAGTTTTTGCAGATGATTTATTGGTATCCTCACCATAATTTATCCCAGAATTTGACATATTTTCATTATCAAATTCATCCTTGTTTACTTCACCAAAAAAATCATTGTTATTCATATCCATCATTTTCCCCCCTTATAGTAGGCATTATTTAAAATATAATTTATAATACCACAAAATAATCGGCATTTCTAGTAAAATAAATTATACTTTTTATTTTTTTAGATGGATTGTTCAAGGTATTTTGTAAATTGTTCCCAGGTCATATTCGTAGCTCTTATCACTTTACAAATACTTTCTGTGGATGGCCATCTAAATTTACCACTTGGATAAAATCTTTTACTTTTGTTAAATGCAGTAGCATCAAGCCCTGCTTTTTTAGCAAGTGCAGATACTGAAATTCCGTTGATATAGGCTATTTTATCTATGGTTTGCCATATTCTGTTATGTTCTGTATCCATTTCTTAAATCTCCTTTGTTTAAAGTTTTTACAAGCCTCACAAATACAACTTATACTAGAATTTTTATAAAAATACAAGTGATAATATATAAAAATATTGACTTTTTATATTCATAATGATAGTTTTTTGAAAAAGTTCGGTATTTGTTCTTATTATCGGACAAAATCAGGAGGAGGGAAAACAAATGAGAATACAATACATTGAGAATCAGCTGTTAAATGAAGAGAATCCGAATCAGGTGAAGTTTGGTTCGGCGGAGGAAGCGTGGTTTTGGTTTTGCAAATATGATGAAAAAACTGGGTACAAGATAAATAATTCCAATAACAAGATTGTAAGACCTTGTTTTTTGGATGATATTTATATTGCGGTTTCAAAATTATATTTTGCACGAAAGATTGGGGAACGGCATCTTAAAACACTTATAAAGTATGGAAGAATGCAAATTGTCCCTGATGAGCGAATCATTGAGGAGCAAGAGGAAGCATTGTGGTGGAGCGATGCGATGGACAAGCTTGAAACTGTTTTAAGGAAGAAGGGGATTGTCGTATGCGGGCAGAAGGATTTATAAATCCATTATATTATAAGTATGTCGTTTTTTCTTCGGATACGGATTTGTGGTTTTTAAGGTGTCTTAAATCTGGATTTCGGCACTGTTTGTTTTTTACCGGTGATGAGAATCAGGTGATTATTTTTGATCCGGTAGCAAACAGGTTTGATATTTCGTATATTCCGATGAATGTAAACTTGGTTAAAAAATTTTTTGAAGATAAGGGGGATATTGTTGTTGCGGTTGATAAGAAATTTAATCCAAGGTTCCGTGTAAGCATTGGCGTTTTTACCTGTGTGGAGGTGGTAAAAAGGATTTTGGGAATTTCCAATGCCTTTATTATAACTCCGTTCAGGCTTTATAAATATTTGACTAAATAATATTAGTGGATTTTAAAAGAATTTTTTGATATACTTATGTAGCAATGTTTATATGGAGATTGTTATGTTTGATTTTATGAATTCTTCGTTTGTAGATGTTTATGTTCGCGATTTTTATTATTGGTTAAAGGTTAGTGATATTGGAAAACTTATGTCCGCATCACTTATAATGTTATTTGCCGTATTGGTAAGGAGGATATTTTCGTTTTTTGTTGTGAAGTTTTTGAATTTCCTTGTTTTAAGGAAAATTGCCTATGGTCAGGAAAAATATATTCGTGAGATAACAAAACCGGTAAGTTTTATTCCAATAGTTGTTGGTGTATATTTTTCGTTGAATATTTTGAAAATTTCATCATCATTTGTTTACTATACACGGAATTTTTTGAAATCGTTGGTTATATTTAACATATCGTGGTTTTTATATACATTTGTTAATCCGCTTGCCTTTATTTTCCGGAAAACTCACCTTGATAATACACAGACGGTTATCCTTACGTGGTGTGTAAGAATTGGAAAGTTTTTGATTGTGATTATCGGTCTTTCGGCGTTTTTGGAAAATTGGGGTGTTAGGGTTAGTACTTTGATTGCTTCCCTTGGAATCGTTGGTATGGCCGTGGCACTTGGCGCGCAAGATATGTTTAAAAATATTATTTCCGGTATTGCGATTATTTCTGAACACAGGTTTAGTGTGGGGGATATAGTAAGGCTTGAAAATTCAACAAATTCCGTGATTGAAGGTGTGGTTGAAAATATTGGTTTTCGTTCAACAACGATACGAAAATTTGACCGGACATTGTTGTTTGTTCCGAATAGTACACTTTCCGATGCGGCGGTGATAAATTTTTCATCAAGAATGTATCGTAGAATTGAATGGACTATACGCCTTGAATACAGGACAAGTTCCAATCAATTACGTTATATAACACAGGAAATAAAAAGATATCTTTTTGAAAATGAAAATTTTGTAAAACCACCGGAATCTATTTCACAGGTACGACTTGATAAATTTGGTGAAAATTCCATTGAACTTCTTATATATTGTTTTACAAACACCAATGTTTGGGCGGAATGGCTTAAAATAAAAGAAGACTTTATTATAAAGATAAAGGAGATTGTTGAACGTGCCGGTGCCGGATTTGCACTTCCTTCAAACTCTATTTATGTAGAGCAGGTGGAACATAATTTGAAAAAAAGGGAACTTCCAAAGGAATTGATGGATACCCTTTACAAGGATGAAAAGTCAGAAAGAAATGTTGTTGATGTGATGGATGGAGATTTTTAATGGGAAACAGAAGATTAAAGAAATTTTTATCAAAAGAATCCACAATGAATTTTTTGTCGTGGTTTGCACTTCGGCTTGTGAAACTTGTTTACTTTTTTACCTTTGTTGAATATCGGAATATAAAAAAGTTGCAGGATTATTTGAATAGTGGAAAGCCGGTGATATTGGTTTTTTGGCATTCGCGATGTTTCCTTATATCCAAATTGTGGCGTGATAAAATTGGTATGAAAAAGCATCCTATATATGGCATTTTTTCAACACATAGGGATGGTCAATTGATTGGAAAATTGTTTGGATATTTGGGTGTGAAAAATATTATTTCTTCATCAAAGGATGTTATGCAGGCAAGGGCGGTTGTTATGAAATCCCTTAAACTGTTAAAGCAGGGTGTGTCTATTGGTTTTACACCGGATGGTCCGGTTGGTCCAAGAATGCATATGGTAAGCGATAGTGCTTTCGTGTTTGCAAAGGCAAGTGGTGCGCCGATTGTACCAGTATATATTTCCGCGAAAAATCCAATTATTTTTAATTCATGGGACAGGTTTGTTTTGGAAAAACCTTTTCATAAGGCGGTTATGAAAGTTGGTGATTTTCTTTTCGTTGACCGAAATATTTCGGCGGATGACCTTGAAAAAGTAAAAGTTGATTTTGAACGTCAGATGGTATATGATACCCTGCAACTTGACCGGGAATTAGGTATGCCGGAAATTTTGCCTGCTGATGTTTCGGATTCAAAAAAGAAGAAAAAATAATAATGATAGGAGTTTTAGAGTCATGAAATTATTTTTGTACAGAGTTGTTATGTTTTTATTGAAACCTTTGGTTCGTCCTGTGCTTGCAATTCGTAGGATGAAGGGATTGGAAACAACCGATGCCAAAAGAAAAAGGGAACGTTTTGGTTATGCTTCGGTTAAACGTCCGGAAGGTAAGGTCGTTTGGTTTAATGCGACAAGTGTTGGTGAAAGTAATTCTATTGTTCCAGTTATTGACGAACTTTTGAAAAAGTTTCCGGATGTATTTGTTGTTGTGACAACTACTACTTTGACCGCGGCAAATAATATGGCGAAAAAGTTGTCCGGTAAAAATGCAGTTCATCAATTTTTGCCAGTTGATAGACGTGCCTATGTTGACAGATTTTTTAATTATTGGAAACCATCATTGGGCTTTTTTGTAGACAGCGATTTTTGGCCAAATCTTATTTTAAGTGCAAAGGCTCATAATGTGCCACTTGTTCTTTTGAATGGTCGTGTTTCGGACAGGTCGTTTGCATCATGGAAAAATAATTTGCCAATGGCAAAGGTTTTGATGTCCGCATTTGATTTTGGTTTTGGTAAATCCGAAGAAGATAAAAAGAAGTTGGAAGTTATGGGACTTAATGATGTGGTTTGTGTTGGAAACTTGAAATATGGTGTTCCTCCGCTTTCACATAACGCAGATGAACTTAAAAAATTAAAGGCAGAAATTGGAAAGCGTCATATACTTGTTGTTTCAAGTACCCATCCAGGGGAAGAAGAAATTTGTTTGACCGCATTTTTGACAATCAAAAAGCGTTTCCCAGATGTTTTAATGGTTATTGCTCCTCGTCATCCGGCAAGAGGTGCGGAAATCCAAGAATTGGTTGATGGAAACAAGCTTGTATCTGCTCGTCGTTCGGTTTCCGAAAAAATCACTCCAAATACAGATGTTTATATTGCCGATACAATGGGCGAACTTGGTTTGTTTTACAGTTTGGCGGATGTTTCATTCGTTGGTGGTTCCCTTGTTAAATGGGGCGGACATAACCCAATGGAACCAGCAAGACTTCACAATGTGGTGTTAAGTGGTCCTTATGTTCACAACTTTACAGAAACATACGACCTTTTAAAGGCGGAAAAGTCAGTTGTTATTGTGAAGGATGCAAATGATTTTGCAAGTAAGGTGAAGAGTTTCTTTGAACACGAAGAGGTTGCGGAAGAATATAAATCACGTGCATTTTATGTGTCGGAAAGGGAAGCCAATGTTTTGCAAAGGACAATGGATAAACTTAAACCTGTACTTGATAAAGTATTGAAATAAAAAATACCTCCCATTTGGGAGGTTTTTTAATGCTTATTTGCTTTCGGTTTCTTTTAATAATTCCTCAATATGACTTATATATTTTTGACCGGTTGTATCATCGGTACCATAACCAAGTTCATATTTATCACCGAATACGGCAAGTGGAACACCGCTTGTATTTAAATTAAGCTTTTTGGTATAGTGGAAATAATAATTTGCACCGGAAGTTTTTGAAGTATTGTACTTTGTTATTTTCAAATTTTTGTATTTTGGTTCAATACTGTCAAGGAATTTAAGGGCGTCATGGCAATGAGGACAGCTTGGGCTGTAAAAGATTACCATTTCTGCCTTTTTATTTTTTTCGGCGGCACTTCCGGTAAGGGTTGTAAATATTCCAACAACGCCAATTAAAACCGCCACAACAATACTTATTCTTTTATATTTGTTATCCATTTTCTGCTCCTTTATATAATAACGGGTATAGTTTATATTAGCTTTTTTTTATTTTCCAGTTTTATTTTTGTAAAAATACTTGACAAATTTAATAAAATATTTATAATTTGTCTAAAATAACAAAAAATAAAGAGGTTTATTATGGTTAAACAAGTTTCAAAGCCAACATTAAAAGAAGAGTTACTTAATATAAAAAAATCCTTAGAGGATGAACAAGATAAACTTCGTCAAACTCTTATCGCTGTTGCAAAACAACAGGATGAGATGGCAGACAGTAAAAAAGTATTGGAAGATGAACAGGAAGAGCTTCGCCAATCCGTAATTGGTGTTGCATCAAAGCAAGATGATATGCTTTCAGAAGTAAAGGCGGAAATTGCCAATGCAAAGGATGCGTTGGAAGAAAGCCAAGAAGGTATTCGTCAAGGTGCCATTGGTGTTGCAACAAAACAAATGGATATGGAAAGAGATTTGAAGGCGCATAAGAAGTCATCAAAGATTTGGCATTCAATTATTTTGTCCGCAATCTTGTTAAGTACAGTTGGAACGAATCTTCATATTGCAAAGGCAATGAATGAACAAAAGAATCTTTCCAATATGGAACAAACACCGGTTGTAAAGGAATATGAACGTGATGTTACATCATTGAATGGTATTTCACAGGCAAATGTTTCTTTTACTCAGACTCCAGATTTTCACAAACATTATGTTGTGAAGAAGGGTGATACCTTATCCGAAATTGTTAAGAAATTTTATGGCAAATATTCATTGGATTGTATAAAGGCACTTTCTCTTTATAACAAAATTGATAATGTAAATAAAATAAATGTTGGTGATGTCCTTTGCATTTTATCGGATGCCGAAGTTCAACATCTTAAAGATATGGGACGCCTTAATTTTGATGTTGATAATTGGAAAAAGTCAGATGTTGTAAAGTCCGTGAAGCAAGAAGAAGTGAATGTGGAAGTTGCTCCACAAACTCCTGTGAAGGAAGAAGTGGTAAAGGATGAACCAGTTAAGGAAGTAAAGCAAGAGATGCCCGTAACTGTAAAGGTTCAAGAAGAAGTAAAAGAAGAAAAATACACCGATGATTTAAGACCATACGTTTTGATTACCGGAAGTTCATTGGAAAATATTGAAGAACCAGTTGTAAATGATGCACCAGTGGTTGAAAAGGAAACTTCACCTGTTGTTGAAGAAAAGTTTGTTGATGAGAATTCATCAACTGTGACTTCGGAAGATACAACGGTATTGGAAGAAAAAGTTCAAGATGTTAAAGATTTGAAACCAGAAGTTCAAATTGAAAATGAAGTTAATGCGGATGAAAAAGCCACAGAAGTAAATGCATCAGAAGTTGAAGATATTCCCGCAGTTGAAAATGTTAAACCAGAAGACAAAGTGGAGGCAATAAACCTTAATGATAAAGATGTCGTTTACACTGTACTTTCCGGAAAATATGATATGGTCGGTGCGGTTGCAAGAATTGCGATGTTAAGAGGTAATGTTCGTTAATAGCTTTGTGGAGAATGTATTATGAAAAGAATCAGTGGTAAAAATAAAAAGTTGGCAAAGTTTATGTCCGTGTTTTTGGGATGTGCAACTTTATTTGTTCCAATGAGTGTTTTAGGTGGATGTTCGTTTTGGGATGATGACGATGATAATAATGATAAGGAAGTTGTTTATGATGGAATTAAAACATCCGATGGAATCGTGAATTGGAGCGATTTTGAAAGTCGTGCGATGACAACTTCGGTTGATGATACTACTGGTGCTTTGGTATATTCTTTTGATAGGGATATTTCAAACAAAGATGAAATAAAGGGCTTTTCCGGATATGTTAATTATGAAAAAGTAAAGGCCTTTGTTTCATCAACTCTTTATAATAAAGTAAGATATAATACAAAAAATCTTTCCATATATTTTAACTATGTTCCACGTGATGGTGAGGGTGTGGAAATTACACCGTCCCTTCTTGAAACTATATATGCTGTTTTTGACAGTGTTAATATTTCGGATGTAAATGCAAATGGAGACAGAACACCAGTGAAGTTTTCAAGTGGTGATGAAACCTCACCTGAAATTTTTGATTTGGAAAAATTTTATGCTCGCCTTAAAAATGCAAAACTTTCTGTGTCTTCGGATGCAATTATAACTCAATCAACGACTTCGGCGAATCTTGTTGGGGTGGAAGATCCATACCTTAGGGATGAACGCGTTTCCGACAGTGAGAAACTATTGTATCTTCTTTCATCTCCTTTGTTCGTAAATTCAAAGGTTGATGTAGTAAAACTTAACGGCAATGTGAAGAAGGTTTTGGATTTGGTTGGTCGTGAAGCGGTTGATGGAAACATAAAATTTGCAACGGATGCCTTTTATGCTTCGGACAATGAAAATGTTGTTGATGATATTTCAATAGAAACTGTTCAAAATATGATCCTTCGTGGTGCAATAGCAAATGTTCGTGGTGCAAATATTTATGGTCGTGGTGTATCGCTTAGTACGAATATGACATTTGATGGTGCGAATCTTCAAAACGTTAGTTTTAAGGATGATTTGGATTTGTCCGGTGTTTCATTTAATAATGTTACCTCCAAAAAATCGTTGGCGTTTGAAGGGGTACTTCCTTCATCAATGAAGTATTTGAATGCAGAAAATGTTGTTTTTGATGGAATAGCAACTGTGCCGGATGTTGGAACAAATATTACCGGTGCAAATATCGGCAATTTGGAAATTAAGTCCTTGTCTAATGTTGCTGGATTTGAAAAGGATACCGGTGCGTCAAATGGAATAATTAAGAAATTTAAAGGTTCAAATTCCAATTACAAAGTATTAAAGGAAATTTTTAATATTTTGGGTGGAAATGTTGAACTTATCACAAAATTGATGTTAAATTCGCAAAATATTTATTCTTAATTGCCGATGTCGGATTTTTTTATTGCAAAAACGGGAAAATTGGTAGATGATATGTCTCTGATGACCTCGTAGCTCAGCTGGATAGAGCGACAGCCTCCTAAGTTGTAGGTCGGCGGTTCAATTCCGCCCGGGGTCACCAATTTTTCATTTAATTGTTGTGTGATATTGGAAAATGCGGGGAAGAGAATCGCATTTTTTTTGTTTTTTTCAAAAATTTTAATCTTTTTGTTATTGTGTTGGGAATCGTGTCGCTTTTCCCTAAATCTTTACTTTATTTAAGACGAATCATATCCATACAGAAAGAATCGCAAATTGTTAATTTTTAAGTAATGCGTGGTAGGAGTTTTGGACTTTTCCTTAAATAATGTAAAAATATTTCAAAAAAGTTTTATTTGTTAAATGTTTGTAAAATCAATATATTATCTTTTGATTTATGGCTAATTTTGTAATTTTTTAAGAAAAAAGTCAAAAGTGGTGCTTGACAAATGGGAGGATAGAATATAAGCTAGGATGCACTTGAACGTTGAAGGGATGGAAAGTGAAA
>JAEDDP010000006.1 GCA_016297965.1 Alphaproteobacteria bacterium
ATATGTGTCAGGCCTGTCCGGCAGGTACCTATTCCGACGGTACACAAACCCAATGCACCCCTTGCCCCGCCGGCACTTACTCTAATGGTGGAGCGGGCAGTTGCACGAGGTGTAAATCGGGAACTTATTCTACGGGTGGTGCGGGTCAGTGTAGCTCATGCCCAGCCGGTACCTATTCCAACGGTACTCAATGCACCTCTTGTCCTGCCGGCACTTACTCAACCGCCGGAGCCAGCGAATGTAAGGCCTGTCCGGCCGGTAAATACAGCAAGGCTGGTTCATCCGAATGCCAAACTTGTGGTGCAGGAACTTATTCAACGGGAGGAGCAGGTAGTTGTTCCAGTTGCTCCCAACCAACTTATTCTGGATGGTCGTCGGGAAGTTGCGGTGTGACGGCAACCCGAACCAAAACAACATATTGTAATGCAAGCGGTAATACTTCCGCCACCGCCAACCCATCAAATTCAACCGAAAGCAAATACAACGGCGATTGCCCAAAGTGTAAGGTGCAAGAATATTGTCAATATAGTACTTGTGATAGTCAAGGTCGTTGTAATGGTAATGACTATTGTGGTGGTAAAATTTTTTATGTAGATATAGGTACTAAACTTACTTCTTATGAAGACGATCAGAGGTCAAGTGTTGGATTTGGAAAATTTTATTCATATAGGTATGAACTCTATTATACAAATGGAAAGAAATGTTATTCATCATTGTATAAAGGTTGTACTTGCCAATAATACATATAAATTTACGCATAAAGTTGAGGAAAATTCCCCTAAGGTTCACAAATACTTGGGGGATTTTTTTTAAACTTTTCATCGTAAATTTTTTATCATTTTTCACATAAAAAAACACCCCAATGAAATCAAAGGGGCGTTCTTTTGTAGTCAAGGAACTTTTTAATCTATATTCTCATTGGCATAAGAACATAAATTGTAGATTCATCATCAAGCTCCTTTATAATCGCAGGTGAAGAAGCATCTGAAATAACAAACTTCATAAACTTTCCTTCAATTTGTCCCGCAATGTCAAGAAGGTACCTTGAATTAAAACCAATTTCCATTCCTTCGTTGTCATATACAACCTCAACATCTTCCACCGCACTTCCAGAATCTGGGGTAGAGGCAAGAAGAGTTAGTTTTGATTTTGAAAGTTTAAGCTTAATTGCCTTTGACTTTTCATATGAAACGGACGAAACACGATCAACGGCCTCACTGAAAACTTTGCAATCAACTTCCATTTCCTTATCATTTGATGTAGGAATAACCTTTTCATAATCAGGAAACTTTCCATCAATAAGTTTTGATGTAATTGTTGTATTTCCAAATGTGAACCGTGCCTTTGTTTCACTTGTTTCCACGGTAATATCATCTTCTGTGTCATCAAGTTGCGCGCGAAGTTCGGTAATCACCTTTCTTGGAATAATAATGCTTGGCATACCCTTTGCTCCCTCTGGACTTAAAACATCCTGTCTTGCAAGTCTGTGTCCATCGGTTGCAACGGCACGAAGTAATTCACGACCATCCTTTTCAAGTGTGTGGAAAAATATTCCGTTTAAAAAATACCTTGTTTCTTCGGTCGAAACGGCAAACTTTGTTTTATCAATAAGCTTTATCAAATCCGATGTTGGAAGTGTAAACTTAAATGGCATAGACGAACTTGCCATAACAGGGAAATCCGTTGCAGGAAGAGCAGGGAGTGTAAATTCGGAATTACCGGATTTTATAACAACATTTGAATCATCCGATGATGTTTTAAGTTCAACATCATGACCTTCTGGAAGCTTTCTTACGATATCATAAAGAACGTGTACAGGAATTGTAATTGAACCGTGTTCGTTTACTGTACCTTCCAATGATTCAACAATTTCCAAATCAATATTTGTTGCGGTAAATTTTAACGAATCACCAGCTTCTATTTTAACATTTGAAAGCACAGGAATTGTTGATTTTTTTTCAACGATTCTGTAAAGGTGAGACAATGTTTTAACAAGATTAGCCTTTGAAACTGTAATATACATTTTTGTTTATCTCCTTTTCTTTTCTTTATGCTCCTTATTCTAGTCCGAAACATCCATCAAAAGCAAGCAATATTTTATTTTACCTTGGATTATAGTATCCGCTCATCATTATTTTTATAATCTTGCATCTTTGGTCCTTACTTAATTCCGGATTAAGGGATTTGAATAATTCTTCAAATTTGCAATATTGTAGGCGGTTGCATTTTGATTGGTTAATTTGATACACCCTGCAATTTTTACATTTTATGATGTTTGATGATTTTTTTATTCCGGTTATTTCATCAACATAATCATTTTTTAAATATACAGTTTCCGGTTTCTTTATTTCCTTCATTTCTAACTCCTTTTTGTTAAAAAAAGGGGCAACACCTGCCCCCCTAAAAAGCATTAAACTTTGTTTATTATTTTTGTACTTTTGTAAGTTCCGAAGCACTAACTTCTTTTTCTTTGGTCTTAACCTTTGAAAGAACGATACCCAAAACTTTATCTTCAAAAATACCGGCCTTTATACCTTCTGTTGCCTGTGGATTCTTTGTGTAATATTCAAAGATTTGTTGGGCTTGACTTGGGTATTTCATTGCCTCCTGCATAATTGCCTGTTGAACTTCGTTTTGTTCAATCTTTACTTGTTCCTTTTTACCAATATCAGCAAGGATTAAGCCAAGTTTAACACGAGACACAGCCTGTTTTTTAAGCTCATCTTTCTTCTTTGCTTCGGCTTTTTCATCCATTGGTTCACGATTCATTTGTTTGAATTGTGCGAACATAAATTCAACTTCTTGGTTTACCAAAGATTCTGGAACTTCAACCTTTTCATCGGCAAGCTTATCAAGAACTTCATCTTTCATAAGGTTTTTTGATGAAGTTTCATAATTTTGTTCCAAAAGTTCCTTTACATAAGATTTCAAATCTGCCAAATCTTTTCTTTTAAGTTCAACTGCAAACTTGTCATCAATTGCTGGAACTTTCTTTTCCTTAATTGCATTGATTTTTACCTTAAACAAAGCCTTTTTCCCAGCCAACTTCTCATGACCATAATCTTTTGGGAATTCAACATTTACATCAACATCATCACCCTTTGATTTACCAACAAGTTGGTCTTCAAATCCTGGGATAAATGCACCAGAACCAAGTTCAAGAGGGTAATTATCGGCCTTGCCACCTTCAAATTCAACACCGTCAACTGAACCAACAAAGTTAATGTCAACAACATCACCTTTCTTTGTCTTTCTGTCTTCGGTAATTTCTTCAAATGTGTGTCTTGAATTTGCAATATTTTTAATTGCTTCATCAATTTCCTTATCTGTTGCCTTTGCAACTTTCTTTTCAACTGTAATTTTTGAAAAATCAATATCCTTTATTTCTGGAATTATTTCAAATTCTGCGGAAAACTTTAATGGTTCATTACGAACGAAGCTGTCAACCTTTACATCTGGTGATGTAGCAGGGCTTACCTTCTTTTCTTCGCAATATGAAACCAAAGTTTCATTAATCATAGAGTTTATAACATCGCCAATGAAATGACCTTCATATTTTGATTTTATAACATCCATTGGAACGTGTCCCTTACGGAAACCCTTTTCCTCATGTGTTTTTGCAAATTCAGCAAGTTGAGCATTAAGCTTTTCTTCAAAATCACTTGCTGGAATTTCAAAAGATAATTCGTATTTAATACCTTTAATTTTTTCTTTTACTGGTTGCATTTTCATTTCCTTGATTAAGGTTAGATTAAAAAATTTATGGTGCGGGTGAAGGGACTTGAACCCCCATGCCTTGCGGCAATAGATCCTAAGTCTATCGCGTCTGCCAATTTCGCCACACCCGCATAAGCTTCATATAATACTGCATATTTATACCACAAAAAAAAATAATTTCCATAAAAAAATTAAATTTTTGAAAAATATATGATATAATGCGAATTATGGAGGTCTTTTATGAAAAGGGTTTTAATTTCATTACTTTTTTTACTTGTAAATTCAAATAGTTCATATTCTGCGGAAACAAGGTTTTCTGGCGACCCACTTCCAAGATTCGCCTCAATTGCACGGGAAAAGGCGGATGCAAGATTCGGACCAAGTGTAAAATATCCAATCAAATATACCTATAAATCAAAATTTCAACCTGTAAAAGTTGTAAACGAGTACTATGGTTGGTATCAAATACAGGACCGATACGGCGACCTTTCATGGGTATACAAAACGACATTAAGCAAGAAAAATTATGCAATTACAATTCACGACAACATAAAGTTGTACGCAAGACCAAAATTAACCGCGGAAATATTGGCAAAGGTTAATAAGGATGTTTTGTTTTTTGTTGATGAATGCGACAACGGATTTTGTCGTGTTGAAACAAATTTTAATAACCAACACTTTAAGGGCTTCATTATTCAGGACAACCTTTGGGGTGTATAGTAGTTTTATATCATCATTTGTCTAATCACCTCAACTTTTTATGTATTGCCTGAGATGTTTTTCCCAGCACTGAAAATAAAAAAAAATCACCCAACGGGTGATGCTACAAAACTTCAAAATTGGTTGCGGGAAGTGGATTTGAACCACTGACCTCAAGGTTATGAGCCTTGCGAGCTACCAGACTGCTCTATCCCGCGATAATAAAAGATAAACTTATCATACTCTTTGATTTTCAAAATGCAAGTCTTTTTACAAAAAAAATCTATTTTATTATTTTAAGTACGGCTTCGGCGGCCTTATCAGATGGAGATTTCGGCGATTCTCCATACATTTTATTTTTAAGGAGTTCCACATTTTTCCTGTATTTTTCAATGTACTTTTTGTCCGAAATACTTTTTACCATTGCATTCAAAAGCTTTGGCACCGTACATTCCCCCTGAATAAATTCCGGAACAATTTCCCGTTCCATAATTATATTCGGAAGGCTGACATATTTTATTTTTACCAATCGTTTTGCAATACAATAGGTAATAGGAGAAATTTTATACGCAACAACCGTTGGTGTGCCAGCAAGGGCAAGTTCCAAAACCGATGTCCCCGAAATGGCAAGGGCAACACTGCTTGCCAAAAAGGCATCATAGCGATTTTGTTTTCCGGTAATAATAATTGGTTCCCGTTTCCAACATTTCGTTTCATTAAAAATAAAATATTTCATATTTTCGGTTGTCGGAATAACAATTTTTACATTTTTAATTTTATTATAAAGTTCATCCACAACATCGCTGTATATCGGAAGAAGTTTTTCCGCCATTTGCTTTCGTGTTCCCGGTAAAAGGGTTATAACGACATCATCCACCGAAATATTATTTTGCTTTAAAAACCTGTCCGGATTTCCCTTTATATTTTGGATTGCGGTATGTCCCACAACAATACATTTAAGGCCATATTTTTCAAAATATGCCGGTTCAAATGGAAAAAGACATAAAAGGTAATCAAAAACTTCGGCAATCTTTTTTGCCCGCTTTTCCTTCCACGCCCAAACTTGCGGTGCGACATAGTGAATAAATTTTGTATTCGGAAGTTGCCCCTTTACCTTCTTCACAACATTCATATTAAAGCCAGGCGCATCAATAGTAATAACCACATCCGGTTTAAATTTCAAAATTTTTTGTACGGTCTGCTTAATCCTTTTTTTTATGGTAAAAAGATTTTTCAAAACTTCAACAAAGCCCATAACGGCAATATCCCGTATATTAAAAAGGCTTTTAAACGAAGGAATTTTATTCATTTCTTCGCCACCGACACCACAAAAAACAACATCCGGATTTTTTTTGATGATTGATTTCATAAGGTCCGCCCCAAGGATATCTCCGGACGCTTCCCCTGCAATAATAAATATTTTACTTTCTTTTTTCATACGGTAAATTATACACGAATAAGGTAATATTGTAAATAAAAAACCTCCCAAATGGGAGGTTTTCTTTTAAAATAACAAATTCATTAGAATTGTACACCATACTTAAATCCGAATGTGTCATCAACATCATCAGCTTTAAGTTCTGTTGTATAATAAATTGACCATAGACCACCTTTTAGATAGTTTACTTGTGCAGTCAAAGCAAATGAATCATCATCTTCCCCTGCAACCGTGTTAAAGTCATCTGTAAGGATATAGTCTAAGCCAATTTGACCTGAAACTCTGTCGTCAAAGTTATATACAAAATCTGTACCAAATGCGATATTGTTTGAATCTTCGCCATCTTTTATATCAATACGGTTCAAACCAACATTTGCGGCAACAGTATACTTTGAATTTCTTTTACCAATTCTTAAACCGGCATCAATCATAGAGAAATCGTCACCAAACACATCTTCATCAATTGTTTGAGAATAATTTGCATACAAATCTGTTAATACTTTACCTGCGGAAAGTCTGTATGCACCACCGATTTTGTAATATTTCCAACCATCGGCTTCATCATCTTTATCTTCTTGATATGAAAGAGCAATATCCATAGTAAATCTGTTTGTGAAACCATAACCTACTTTTTCTTCAAAGCCCCAAACTGAATCTTGTTTTGAAATGTCTGTCTTTGAATATAATCTTCCTTCTGCTGGCATATAAAGAGGGTTTTCAACATTTGCATTTGCACCAGTTGAAATAGCCATAACTGCCAATAATGATAACAAACTTACTTTTTTCATTTTTAATTCCTTTCTATTTGTTAATAGGCGACAGGAAATTTTTTTTCCCATCAAAAGGAATTTTAACCTATTATAAAAAGATAAGTCAATAAAATAAGATTATCTTATTTGTCCCAAATTTGACAAAGAAAGTCTTTCTTCCTCCATCATCTGGAAAAGCCGTTTTGTTCCATCTATCATCATTTGATTTCGGTCATAACTATTTGATTGTTCGGAAAAATCTGGAACTTGATATGTGGATTGGTTGCCCTCTTCGGATTTCAAAAATTCATCGGCAATCTTTTCTTCTGCCTTTGTAACTTCATCATTTGTAAACACAGGGACAGAGGTGGTAAAGTCCGCCTCCGGTTTATCAAAGGCTTCTGTATCTTCTTCTTTATTTACATCTTCTGCTGGCATTTCAAACGAAGGTGCCGAAAATTCTGGAATTTCAAATGTCTCCGGTGGAATATCCTTAGGTTCAGCAGTTGCAACTTCAACTTGTTCTTTTACTGGTGACTCCTCCACAATCGGAACATTAAATTCAACTGGTTTTTCGTCTTGATTTGGAGTATCAAAGGTCGGCGCCTCAAACGTTGGAGTTTCAAAACTTGGCACTTCTTCAACGGGCATACTTTCTTCTGGTGCCATAAATGAAGGTGCAGGTGAAGGTACTTCAAAATTTATTGAACTATCTTCCGGCATATTAAATGATGGAACATCAGGTGTTGAAACTGTTTCCATCGTCGCTTCCTGTGTCTCCTCGGTATTTGAGGTTGCCCCAGTTCGCTTTTTCAATTCTTCACGTATTTGATTGGCAATCTGTTCTTGCCGTGTTTGTGGCTTTGCCGGTTTTTGTTCGGTTTCTTCATCAACATTGCCATCCGCCCATCTACGTTTCATCGGTGCGACTTTCATAATAAGCTTCATTTGCTCATCATTAAAGCCGTACGACTTTTTCATTTCTTCATATTCTTTTAATGGGACTTCCCTTATTTCTGGCATAACATATCTCCTAAGGACTCATTATAACATAAAATAAGGATTTTTCAATTTATTTAGAAAGCCTTGATTTTATGGTATCCATATCATAAACATCATCACAATTCCCAAGGGCAACCGCAGTAATATTTGATGAAAATATTTTGTTCGCAGTCCTTTTTATATCATCCATTGTAATTGAATCAACAAGCTTCACCGAGTCTTCAAAAGGTATATGATGACCGAAATGTTGCATTTGACGACCAAGGATTCTTGCCCGTGCGGTTGCACTTTCCAAACTCATCAAAAGACTTGATTTATACCCAACCTTCGCACGGTTAAATTCTTGTTCTGTAATACCTTCATTGCAAAACTTTATTATCTCCTTTGCCGTTGCATCAATAACCGAGTTTAACTTTTCCGGTTCCGTTGATGTATAGATATAAAAATGTCCGGTATCAACATAATTTGTAATACTTGAATATATTGTGTAAACAAGGTTTTGTTTTTCCCTTACTTCCTGAAAAAGACGGGATGACATTCCACCACCCAATGTGTTGTTAAGGATGTTTTCACAAAATACTTCACGCCTGTCCTGTGAATTGGTTGCTTCAAATCCCAACATAAAGTGAATTTGTTCCAAATCTTTGTTCTTTTTAAAGTATCCACCAACATATTTTGCCGGCACAAGAGCAGGGCAACTTCCCGCTGGGACAAGGTGGTTAAAGTACTTTTCGGCAAGCTTTAATACATTATCATAATCAAAATTACCGGACACAATAAAATAAAGCTTGTCCGCACAATAATTTGCATTTATGTATGATTTAAGCATTGACGGAGTAATTGAACGAATGGTTTCATCACTTCCAAGTATTGCCCGTCCCAAGGCTTGGTCCGGATATGCGGTTTCACTGTAATAATCATAAATTATGTCATCCGGTGTATCCAACGAACTGTAATATTCTTGAAGTATTACATTTCTTTCCTTATTCGTTTCATTTTCATCAAAGATTGAATTTTGAATAATATCCGAAAGTATATCAACACTTACTTCTAAATATTCCTTTAATGTCTTTGTGTAATAAAAAGTATGGTCCTTTGAGGTATAGGCATTTATATCCCCGCCTATATCTTCAATAATTTCTGCAATATCGGTATAGGATTTTGTGGTTGTCCCCTTAAAAGCCATATGTTCCAAAAAATGTGAAATACCATTCAAATCATTTTCTTCACACCTTGATCCAACCGAAGCCCATACCCCACAAAATACAGATTCTATGGATGGATTGTAATCAGTTATAACCGTAAGCCCGTTATTAAGTTTCGTAAATTTCACATCTTTCATTTTCTACCTCTTTTTAATGAAAAAATCCTACCATCAACAAACTGCAAAATCAATATGAAAAAAAGTGGAACTTTTGACGGTCCCACTTTATCATTATTAAGAATGTTATTATTTCCAACATTCCCGTTTTCTTGCGAAATATCCCTTTTGATGTGCGCACGCAGGACACTTTTCTGGTGGTTCTGTGCCAATATGAAGATATCCACAATTTAAACATTCCCAAACAATTCTTTCGGATTTTTTGAATGTTTCATCCTTTTGAAGTTCGGAAAGCAAAGTCAAATATCTTTCCTCATGGTGCTTTTCGGCAACGGAAATTGCACCCATAACTTGGGCTATTTCCTCAAAACCTTCCTCACGTGCAACCTTTGCAAACGAAGGATACATTTCTGTATATTCTTCTTTTTCGCCATTGGCTGCGGCAACAAGGTTTTCTGCGGTATCACCAATTACACCGGCAGGAAAATCCCATTCAATATGTACAAGTCCACCTTCCAAAAATTTGAAAAGACGTTCTGCATGTTCCTTTTCTTGGTTTGCAGTTTCTTCAAAAACCTTTGAAATTTGGATGTATCCTTCCTTTTTTGCCTGTGATGCGAAAAAAGTATATCTGTTTCTTGCCTGTGATTCACCGGCAAATGCAATAAGTAAGTTTTTCTCTGTTTGTGTTCCTTTTAAACTAGGCATAGTCTGTATTCTCCTTTATTTATGAAATTTTTCTTTTTCCGAAATCTTTATTATTTGAGTTTCAACATCTGCGATTCCTGCATTAAAGGCAAGATAAGCATCGTCATCTTCGGCCTTTGCGAAAATTTCCGAACCCTTTATTTGTGCCCTTATAGAAGCAGAAACCTTTTTATGTGGTGCGGATGAAAAAACAACATTCATACTTATAATATCAAGGTTATATTTTTCCACCTTTTTTTGAATTGATGATTTTACATATTCTGTAAGGGATTCACCTACATCAAAACTTTGTCCGATAACTTGTATTATCATAAAAGACCTCCATATATACGTTGTAAACCTACTATCATATATAGTATTTTTTTTTATTCTTTTCAATAAATATTTTTTTACTTTTGACGAAAAGTGTGATACAATAGGCAATAATAGTGTTAAAATTAAGGTAAAGTAATGAAAAAATTATTAACAATTTTGAGTCTTGTTTTGTTTGTAATATGCGGGGTTAATGTCTATTCCGCAACCAAGACAACCAAAAAATCATCAAAGGGTGTTCGTGCATCAAGCAATAAAACATCATCCGCCAGTACATCCCGTGGAAGATCCGGTTCTGCAAAATCTGTACGTACGGGTTCTTCCCGTTCACTTCGCGCATCTGCTGTTTCTTCGGCTTCATCTGACGCTTCAACAACTGATGCAACGGCAACTGAATCCAAACAAACAAGCGAATTTGCAAAATGTATGGATACAATATGTCTTTCAAGTACGGCGGAAGAAAAGGGAAGATGCCGTTGTTCATCACAACTTCCCCGTATTGAAAAAGTTCTTCGTGATATTGATAAAATTACGAACGAAGCGGACGAAAAAAACAAAAATCTTGAAACCATAATGAATGTTGTAAATACATCAAGTGTTGATGAAACCGTTGGCAACGTGTACGAAAACATAAACACTATTGAAAAGAAATCAAAGGTTATGGCAAGCAAGAAAACTGATTTAAAAACAAATGTTATGGAAGGTATCTCTCTATATAAGGAGGCAATGAAACAATGTAAACCCCACCTTTCATCAAAGTCAGTGGATGAAGCAAATGCCATCAAAAACGATTATGATACACAAATAGAAACCGATTGTTCTGCATATACGACGGTATTAAAGGATAAGGCCGATAATGCCTCAAACCTTCTTGTTCAGGCACAAAAAAATCAGGAAATGTTTGAGGAACAAGAGTATAAAAAGTTGAATCAATTAAGTACCGATGCTTGCTATGTTGAATACGAAAGTTGTATGAAAACACAATGCGGTGAAAACTTTACCGGATGTCAAAATTCGGCAAAACGTTCGGCAAATTTAAAGAAATGTCAGGCGATAAACTACGGTAAATGTGAACAAAATAAATCCGTTGTTATCCTTCAACTTCAAAAATACATTGATAAAATGTTGGAAAAGGAAAGATTGGCACAAAATTGTCGTTCATCAATGGGACAAATTGTCAACGGAAAATGTATGTACCGTGTTATTTATGCTGCCGATTCTTGCAACGGTGTTTTTAAAAGCAATTCTTGCGGTGATATGGATGAAAAATGGTTCCTTCCTGGATACAGGGTTACCTGTGCGGATGAAGATGGTGATTTTAAGAACCTAGTTGATGGATGTTATGAAAGTTGCTATCTTGTTGGCTCAAATAAGGAACAAAGGTATATCGGAACAAACAAAAGTCAAAGAAAAAGACATAAAGTTAGAAAGGGAATTTTTGGTGTTCTCACCGGTGGTCTTAGCCTTCTTATCGAAAAAGGTTTTGGTGATGATCCTCTTGGATTAGGTATCCAATGTAAAAGAGGGGGTGAGCGAGATAGATATACATTGCCAGTACCTAATGGTTGGGGAATTGATGGATACCCAGTTAGTGAAGAGTTTAAAAAGGAATTTTAAATGAAAAAGTTTGTTGGTTTTATTATTTGTTTGGTTTGTTTTGGTTTTATTTCCAATGATGTCTTTTCCGCCCGCCGGACAGTAAGGGCCCGTGGGGCAAGGGGTACAAAAAAACGTTCAGCCGCCTCATCATCCGGACTTACCACAAAAACAACAAAAAAGAAAAGTACGACAACCGGAACCAAAACCTCAACCCAAAAGGCTCCTTCTTCATACTCAAAGGCATCCTCTAAATCATCATCAAAGGATGATACGGGGGAAAAATTAAGTACCGAAGAACAATGTATATATGATGCCCTTGACACTCTTTTGACCGGTGAATGCAGTTTTTTAAATGATAAAAGCTTGATTAAGGAGCTTTCAAATCCACTTTATTGTGTGTATAGCTATAAATCAAAAAATAAAACGGACAGTGTGTTTAACTATTACCTTTATCAAAACTATGGTATAAAGGAAGCAAATGTTAAATCTTCCGATGCATCCGTTAAAATTTCTGATTCGCCAAAGGGGGCAGCGGGATATTATCAATACATCCTTGATGGATTGGAAGATGGCAGTTTAAGAGAAAGCAAGATTTTGGATTTCATTACCGAACACGTACTTGATACCGAAACCGTTTCAACTGAGGAATATTCCGCAATTATGGGAAAATCTGTTGAAAGTACCTATATTGTTATGAATGTTGTTAAAAACGATATTGAACAGTGCCGTAAGGCCGCGAAAAAGACAATTCAAACCTGTGGTGTTGCAACCAATGCTGAAATACAGGAAAAAATTGCTGACAGTTGCGATGAATACGAAAGCGCCCTTATAAAACAAACTTCATCCAAAAAGGCAAAGGTTATGGATTCTTCATCAAAATTGATTGAGGTATTAAAGCAACGTTATGAAACCGAAGATGAAGGTGAAACAAAGGATACAACTATAACCGAAGATTCAAAGGATGGTGAAACAGCTTCCACATCCGATGATTCGGCTTCTTCAAAATAATCTTTAAATTTTTGTAAATATTTTTGTATAAATTCGGAAAAAGGAAAATAAAAAAAGGAGGACACAAATCCTCCCTTTAAACTTTTTAACACACGGAAAAATTAACCCTGTCTTGCATTAAATCTTGGATTCTTTTTATCAATTGCAAAAACTCTTTTTCCACGACGAATCAACTGAACATTTCCACGTTTTCTTGCTGATTTCAAAGAACTTTTAGTTTTCATTTTTAAACCTCATATTTTCAAATTATGTGGCATATAATATATGTATTTAACCAAAATGTCAAGTAAATCTTGTATTTTTATATAGGGTAAATATATTTTGGTGCAAACTTTAATATCGGTCATTTAACATATTGATTTTACAAAACGTGAAAAAATTTTTTGAAAAAGTGAAAATTTTTTGTGGAAATTTCAAAAAAAGCTTTATATATTTGATTTGTAATATTTATTTTAAATATAAGGAGATTGTGATGGAAGAAATTATTTTCCCTAATAAAATACGAATTTTAAGAAAAATGTCCGGCAAATCTATGCAGGATTTGGCTGATAAACTTGGTGTAAGTCTTTCCGCTATATCAAAAATTGAAAAAGGATACAGAAAGATTGACCAAGAACAAATGATGATTGTGGCAAATTTCCTTGGTTGTTCAATGACTGATATTTTTATTTCAGAGGAAGAAGAGGACGAAATCGTACTTAATGCTTGGAAAAAGGAAATTGAACGCCGTGTTCAACTTAACCAAAATAACGGGCTTAAAATTTTTGGTGCGGGACTTCGTTATATCAGAACAAACAAAAATATGACCTTGATTGAAGTTGCCGAACAGGCTGGCCTTACTCTTTCCGTTTATCACAGAATTGAAATCGGTCAACGTGAGGTTTATGAACAGGAATTGTTCAACATTGCCCGCGCTCTTGGTATGACAACAAAGGAAGTATTAACAAAGATTTACGAATTGAAAAAGGACGGAAGTCTTGACCGTTTCATCAATGCAAATACAAATCCAATGGATTCCATTTCAAAGATGAGTGATATTCTTAAAACAACGGAAAATGTTTATACTCCATCTGGTGTTATTAAGTTTAATAAGGTTCTTGTTTATTCAAAAACTTTGGAAAATGGAAATATGATTGTGGATAAGGCGGGAAAGGATTATATGGTTTTCCCAATGTCCGATAAAAAGGTTGAAAGCATTTATGCACTTGAACTTTCAAGTCGTCGCCTTGGCAATATTATTCCAACTCGTTCAATCTTGTTTGTTGATGCCAACCAGGCAGTTCGCAGTGGCGATATTGCAGTACAGGTTTTATCCGATATGGAAGACAAAATGGAAATTCGTTTGGTAAGTGTAAAGGAAGATATCAACGGAAAGTTTTATGGTGTAATGTATAATCCAGATGAAAAGGTTGAATTAAGTCAATCCGATTTGGCTTCATTGCAAAGGGTTATACTTATTTCTATGAACTAAATTTAATTGGTTTGAGGGGGAGAAGCCCTTTATTTACATAAATTTTGTTTATTTGGGCTTCTTATTTGGTTGATGGATAAAAATAATAAAGATGTAAGCTTTGCCGAACATCAGGCGCGGGAAAAGGCACTAACCATTGGTAAAAGGTATCTAAATATCTTTCACCAATTGCATGTTATTACCGCTGGGATTGAAACTTTAAACAAAGATTTTCTTTCTTTGCCGGATAATGTGGTTCAAATTTTGCCGGAACTTGCCGGTGGGTTAAAGTTTTATCAACACATTCAAAATTTAAAAAGTGGTGCAACTCCGATAAATAAGATTGAGGCGGACTTGCTTCCATTCGGAAAGGATGTTTTTGATTCAAAGGAGCTTTTTAATCAATATACTGATTTTACGGCGCCTTCCTCTGGGGTTTCACATTCATTTACAAATGCTTCTTATTCAAGTTCACCGGTTGAAAAATCCGAACCAACAATGAGTTCAACATCCGATGATTATGGTAATTTATTTGAAATGCTTCGTTCATTTCAACCAACACCACAAAACCTTAATGATTTTAAATCGTCCGAAACAATAAAGGATTTGGGACCAAATTGGAAAGTTGAAATTCAACGGATTCTTTCAAATTCTGGGGCAAGTGATACTGCAAAATTGAAAAAGAATTTTGAAAATCTTTGTATTTTTGATACGGCATTGGATATTTGGGAAGAATGTGTTGCTTTGGTAAAAAATCCACGCAAAAAGTCAAGGGAAGAAATTCAATCCAACCTTTCAAATTATCAAAAATATTTGAATATGTTTGGTAAGGGCGGACAGGATTTATATGAAAAGGTAAAGGCTTTGGCCTCTTAACATACAGGGAAAAATGATGGGAGTATTAAAAGATTTCTTCAAACATAAAACTACAATCCATGATGTTTTGTCATCATTGGACAGTTTTTCAAATGATGTAAAGTCTTTGAATATCTTCCGTGGTAATGCACTTTCATATTTTGGCACAAATTGGAAATTCAATTTGGAAATGTATATTTCGTCGCTTTCAAATACCGATAGGGCAAAATATTATGAACTTTTCAAAAATGTCCTTGATTATGAAAAGGCATTAAATATTTGGACTTCGGCAATGCAAATTGTTAATTCATCAAAATCCGTATCTGCCGATATTTTAAAAAATATGTCCGAATATAAGTTGTATCTTTTAAAGTTCGGAATTGAAGGAAAACGCCTTTACGAAAAATTGACGACTCAACTTGGGATTCCAGAAAATGGTGATGATGAAAAAATTATCCCACCTGTTGCCCGTGATGTGGTAAGGGATGATACGCAATCTGAAATTATTGAGGATGAAAAGGTGGAACCTGAAACTACCACTGTGGTTGATGCCATTCATAAAGGTACGGATATTAAACCTACGACTATCACAAATGAAACAGTGAAAGATAAGACGGAAGAACCAGTTCAAAATGCGGATGATGATGAGAATAAAAAAGAACCCGTTGATGACGATATTGAAAATCCCGCAAATAATGAGTATCGGCAAAAATTAAGACAAAAAATCCTTCAAAAGGTTCACGATATTGAACTTTTAAATAACGAAAAAAATAATGCCGAAAAGCCTGCTGAACCATCGGATGAAGAGGGAAAAACGGTGGGGCAAAAGCCTGAGGCTGATTCGGTAAATGTTTCAAAGCCGGCACCAAAGGTTAATAAAACCGTTAATACTCCATCCCCCCAATCACATAATGATGATACACAAAATTCTGATTGGGATATTCAAAACTTCAAACGAATAGAGGATTTTTTATCCAACTCCCGTGAAATTATGTCTGCGATTTGTTTATATAAAAATGTTCCATCATTGGAAGAATACAAATACTATGGTTTCATAATTGACACCATTGATTATTTGATTGAACGCGGAAACAAAATTTTATCCGAAAAATCGGATGATGTTTTGGATATGGCATTTGATGGTGGACGTCAAGGATTAAAAAATATAATTGCCAGTTACGAAGGGCAAAAAACCGATGAAATAGTTTTACCAGAGCCAGAGGAAGAAAGCCATCACCAAACAGATGAATCCTGATATTTACATTATAAATTTTTTTATGGTATTTAACAAAAATATTGATTAAAATAGAACAAAAATTAGGAAGTAAAATGAAATTTAATAAGATTATATGTTCACTTGGACTTTTATTTCTCTTGTCATGTTCTGATGATATGCAGGAAGCAGTGGTAAATAATGCCCCTTACGTTGTAAACAATTCCTCCTATGATATTACTGTGAACGACTATGTTCCTGTGTTTGATAAGGCACCATCAAGGACCCTTGAAAATGCGGAAAAATTTAATCTTGAAACTCCATTGCGGTGTGAGGTTGATTGGGAAACACAAACCCTTATTTCCACACAACCTTTTAACCGTCGTGATTTTGTCCTTGAACGTGTGGATAAGGGGGATGCCCTTCCGAATTTAAAGGTTGATAACCTTTCATTTGAAAACAAGCCTGTTGATGAAGTTTTACGGATGCTTCTTAAAAATACGGGTATTCAGGTATATGCAACCGATTCGTTTTACAAAAAGTTAACACAAAAGGAAATTGGCGGTAATTTAACTCAGGTTGTTGATTTAATCACTTCCCTTGGAAATGTTTATTATTCCTATGACAACAGAATTAAACGTATTACTTTAAGACGTTATGCAAAATGGAATTTGCATGTTCCATTATCAACCGATGTTATTTTGGGAATGGAAGATGCCTTGCGTGGTGCAAACATTGATGATTTGGTGATTGATTGGGAAGACAGACTTATTATTTTTCAGGGGGATGTCGTAACCGAAGAAAAGGTTCGTAATATCGTAAACAAGTTTGCCATTGAAAATTATTTAATCGCTTATGATATTGATGTTTTGCGTGTTTACCCAAAACAGCTTGGTCAAAGCATACAGTGGATGGATATATTAGAGGCATTTAATAAAAATTCAATCAAGCTTTCACAAAAGGGACTTATTGGTCGTGCATTGGTTGTATCATCCAATTTCAACAGTGCATCCCTAAACGAATTCCTTTTGCCACAGGCAAATTCAATTTTGGTTTCAAGTGGTACTTTCATCACTCCTGACAGATGGCAAGGCCGTTTTGATATTGGTCGTTGCGGTCGTGAAACTCGTCTTGAAACCGACCTTGATATTTTAAGTGAGGTAAAGTTCATTCCAAACGAAAAATATGTTGGAAAGCTTGATAACACTATTGTGTTAAGAACTTCAAACGGAGATATTGCAAAATATTCTGTCCCAAGCCGTATCGGCGACAACATTGTGATTATTGGTATTCCAACACAATACTTTGTGGAAACAAAGGAAACTATTATTCCTCCAAATGCCGAACTTGTTGTACTTTTAAGTCCTCGTATTATAAAAATTGTTCGTCCATCGGAAAATGCAGTTAAGTAGAGGATAAAATGATTGGTTTCAAAAATTTTGAATTTCTTATTGCATGGCGATATTTAAAATCCAAAAGAAAGGACGGTTTTATTTCCATTATAACCTGGCTTTCCCTTATTGGTATAACATTGGGGGTTGCAACCCTTATAATCGTGATGTCTGTAATGAATGGCTTTCGTGATGAAATGCTTGAAAAAATACTTGGTATGAACGGACACATTACCGTGGTTTCAAATTTTGCCGGTGACGACATAAATGATTATAAATCCGTTGAAAAAAGCATTTCAAAAATACCATCTCTCCATAATAAAAAAATAAAATCTATCCCTATTATTGAAGCACAGGTAATGGTTGCCGCAAACAATAATTCCTTTGGAACTATGCTTCGTGGTATTGATTACACGGATATTGAAAAAATAACTCCTTTGTATGATGGATTAAAGGGGGCTGAACCAACCAATTTTAAGGAAGGTGAGGTTTTAATTGGAACAACTCTTGCCCGAAAACTTGGTGTATACGAAGGTGATGAAATTACAATCACAACCGCCCGTGGAAATATAACCGCATTCGGAACAATTCCGCGGATACAATCATATACCGTTGGTGCATTGTTTAATACGGGAATGTCAACTTATGATTCTAACTTTATCTATATGCCACTTGATTATGCACAAAACTTTTTGGATATGGAAGGTGTTGTGAATTATATTGAACTTTTCATTGAAAATCCGGACGATGCCGATACCATCGCAACCTCAATAAATGGAATGATTCGCCCAATCAATCGTGCCATAAGTTGGCGGGTACAAAATTCATCCTTCGTTTCTGCATTAACGGTTGAAAGAAACGTAATGTTCCTTATTTTGACCCTTATAATCCTTGTTGCATCATTTAATATTATTTCAAGCCTTGTTATGTTGGTAAAGGATAAATCACACGATATTGCGGTGCTTCGGACCATTGGTGCCACCCGTTCAAATATTATGAAAATTTTCTTTTTAAGTGGAAGTTTTATTGGTGTTGTTGGTACATTTATGGGTTTGATTTTGGGGGTGGTTATAAGTGAAAATATTGAAATCGTCCGTCAAATATTCCAAACCCTAACCGGTACAAAATTATTCCCAGAGGATGTTTACTTTCTAACCGAACTTCCATCAAAGATTGATTATTCAGAGGTATGTTGGGTTGTCATAATGTCGCTTGGGATTTCATTTTTGGCAACAATATATCCATCAAGAAAGGCTTCCCGTCAACAACCAATTGATGTATTAAGGTATGAATAAAATGGAAAAAAAAGTAATTCTTTCATTGTCCCATTTACACAAAAGTTTTACTCAGGGTAAGACTGTGTTAAAGATTTTAAATGATGCCAACCTTAATATTTACGAAGGCGAGATTGTTGCCCTTATTGGTCCATCCGGAAGTGGTAAATCAACACTTCTTTATACTGCGGGTCTTCTTGATTCCATTGATTCTGGTGATGTTATAATTGATGGAAAAAATTGTAATAAGATTTCCGATGTTGCAAAAACAAAGATTCGCCTTAAAAAAATGGGTTTTGTTTATCAACAACATAATTTATTTGCGGATTTTACGGCGGTTGAAAATGTAATGTTGCCAATGCTTGTAAACGGTAAAAATCGGAAAACCGCATTTAATTTGGCATCCGAAAAGTTGGAAAGTGTTGGCTTGGGCCATCGTTTGAATCATAAACCATCCGAACTTTCCGGTGGTGAACAACAACGTGTTGCAATTGCTCGCGGACTTGCAAACGACCCAATACTCCTTTTGGCGGATGAACCAACTGGAAACCTTGATCCATACAATTCCGAAAATGTGTTTACATCCCTTCTTGAACTTGTGCGAAACAAAAATATGACTGCATTTATCGCAACCCACAATCCAATTTTGGCCGGAAAAATGGATCGTCAAATTGCCCTTGTTGATGGCAAGTTATTTGATATTCATAATGATGCCGACCGAAAGTATCTAAATTCAAATCCAATCGGTAAAAAGATTTTGGATTCGTTTAAGTAGGATAAGTTCTATTTTTCGCACAATCCACAATCGGAACATCCATTGCAAATCATCTTGCTGGCGCAGGTTTCACACCTTTCCCGAAAATGTTTTTTATACCATATCGGCTCCGTTTCAAACAATGTTCCATTTGATGGCATTTTAAGGTTGTAATTTATCTCCCGTACATTATTAAAAAGTCCGGATTTAAATGCCATAACACTTTGCTTTTCTTTGGTTGCAATATGATAAACTTTTCCATCCTTTTCAAAATAGGTTCCCGTTTCCATAAAACAAAAATTAACTCCGGCTTCCACACATTCATCATAAACGGACTTTACCCATTCATATTTGCAAACACGGGATCCACTGTAATTTTCACCGCCGGCAACAACCTGTTCAATAAAACCTTTATTAAGATATTTTTTTAACGAAACCGCCCCAATAAATGGTGCAATTATTACTTGTTTATGTTTAAACGGAAGTCCTTCCAGTATCGGAAGTCGTTCATCCGCTCGCAACTGATTTTCGGTTGTAATTGACAATGAAACATTATTCCAACCATCGCCCCAATCCGGTGGAAGACAGTCCAAAACTCTTTCCGGTCGTTTGGTTATGATAATAAAGGCAACATCAGGTCTTTGTTTGATTATATTCCACACATCCATTCGCCATTCATCCGCCTTATCAATGAAAAAATCGGATGTAAGGCAAATCCGCAAGGTTTCTCCACTTTTTATTTTGAAATTTCCGTGTTTATCCCGTTGAATTGGGTAATCAAAATTATTTTTTACCTTAAATACACGACTTCCATCCATATTTCGTTGCTTATCAAGGAAGTACATATAACACTGCTTGCATCCTTCACTTTTTTTTATACAACCGTGCCATGGATTCCAAATATCGTGCATTTATTTTTTATGTTTTTTGTTTAAGACAAAGGATTGTAAAAGGATAAGTCCAACCCCAACACAAATAAAACAATCGGCAAGGTTGAATGCCGGCCAATGATACGAACCGATACTGAAATCCAAAAAATCAATTACGGCGCCATACCTTATACGATCAAGGATATTTCCAAATGCACCGCTTATGATAAGGATGAAACCAAACCTGTTTACCTTATCCTTTTCCTGTAAAAGAAGGTAGATAACGTATGCACTTATCAAAAGTCCCATAATGATAAGAAGGATTCGTCCCGCAAAGCTGTTATTTGAAAACATTGAAAAACTAACTCCATTATTCCATACAAGGAGTATGTTAAAAAATGGTAGTGGTTGCGATATCAGAAAATAACTTGGATACAAATCCCTATAATACCCCCACAACGAAAGTTCAAATGGAGTTTGCATAAGGATTAAAAGCTTTGATACAAAGTCCAATGCGATAAACAACAGTATCAAAACCCAACTTTTTTTTAAAATATCTTTTACCTTTTGCATATTATCTTTTGTCCTTATATGGATTTTTTGAAGTTTTTATTTTAAGTCTTATTCCAACCTTATCAAACCCGAATGTTTCACCAAGCGAGTTTATAAGGTATCGTTTATAGTTATCCGGAATGTCGGATGCACCACCAACAAACATAGTAAATGTAGGTGGTCTTGTCGCACTTTGTGTAATATATTTTATACTCATAGGGCGTTTAAGCCTTGAAAGAGGAGGTGGATTTTTTGCCACAACCATATCAAGCCATTTATTAAGTTTCCCCGTTGTTATTCTTTGCTTTCTTAAATCATAAAGTTCAAAAACTTCCCGCATCATATCCTTGATACCCTTTGATTTTATGGCGGAAATGCAAACAACCGGAATTTCCTTTACCTGGGAAAATGAAATTTGAAGTTTGTCCTTTACTTCCTCTAATTTCTCATGCTTATTCTTAATCAAATCCCATTTGTTAAGTACAAAAATAAGTCCTTTTCCTTCCTGTACGGCATAACTTGCAATAGTTAAATCTTGCTTATCAAGACCAACTTCCGCATCAATAACAACAACACAAACATCCGAATTTTTGATTGTTTCTATTGATCGTGCGGTTGAAAGTCGTTCAAGTTCGGCATAAATTTTATTTTTCTTCCTAAGTCCTGCTGTATCAATAAGTTTCACATCACGACCCTTATATGTGAAATCAGTATCAACGGAATCACGGGTAAGTCCCGCCTCATTTCCGGTCAACATTTTGTCTTCACCCAAAAGAGTGTTTACAAGTGTTGATTTACCAACATTTGGTCGTCCAATTATTGCAATCCTTACACGGAAATCTTTTTCTTCTTCCCCGTCTTCCATTTCCCCTTCTGCTTCAAGTATTTCATTAAGCTCATCATCATCCAAAATTTCACCGGCTTCTTCCTTTGCCTCTACCTCTTCTTTTTTGGCAATTTCGGATTTAAGACGTTCTATAAGGTTTATCATACCTTGCCCGTGTTCCGCCGAAAGAGGAAGTGGATCCCCGAACCCAAGCCGGTAAAAATCCCCAAGGTTGTTTTTAAAGTTATTCATATTTTCTGATTTATTTACAACTAAAATAACATCCTTGTTATACTTTTTTACAACTTTTGCAAAATCCATATCTTCCGGAAGAACGGATGTCTTTCCATCAATCACAAAAAAGATAATATCGGCAACCTTTATGGCATTAAGTGTTTTTTCGGTCATCCTGTTCGCAATACTTCCTTCTGGTGCCTTTTCAAGTCCGGCCGTATCAAGAAGGGCAAACTCAAATCCATCATAACATTTAACGATATATTCCTTTACATCGCGGGTTGTACCACTGCTGTCATGAACTATGGCAATATTACGCTTTGTAAGTTTGTTAAACAAAGTTGATTTACCAACATTTGGTCGTCCAATTATTGCAACTTTTATCATTTTAATCCCATTTACTTAATTATTTATGGTAAAGTTTAGTCTATCTTTAAAATTTTTGCAATTATGAATTTATTTTTGTGGATTTTTTTTACAATTAAAACTATACTTAAATTTGTAATAAAAAAGGAGGAGATTTAAAAATGGTTGCAAAAAAAACGGTCAAAAAAACTCTTAAAAAAGAAAAGGATGTTTTGAAAAGTGTTGAAAAAAAGGTTAAAACAGTAAAACCTGTTGTTGTTTCAACTGCAAAGACATACTTTAAATCTGCGGAAAAGCAGGCAAAAAAAATAAATCTTGAAAAATTCCTAACTGATGCATTGTATATGCTTTTACATCCAGTAAAATACTTTACATCAATTAAGGCCGATGGCAATTACGAAGATGCAATTGTAAAGGTTTTGATGTACGGACTTTTGACTGCGGGTATAAAGATTTTATTTAATTTGGCAAGCATTACTTTGCTTGGCACAATATCGGCACTAATTTTAATGCCAATTTATGCAATACTTATAACATTTGCTCTTGCTGGTGTAATGTTATTTTTTTCATACCTTGCAAAGGGTGAAATGAATTTTGAAACATCAATGAAGGCCGTTGCATCATGCATATTTATGTATCCGCTTTGCTATGTTGCATATCACATTGCATTTTCATATTGGATTTTATTTTGTTTCAGTCTTATTCTTGATTTATACATTTTATTTTTAATTTATACTGCAACAACTTATTGTTTAAAGGGAGAGCAGGGTATTTCAAAGGTTATCTTTGGCATATTTACAATATTTATCATTGTACTTCATTTCTCGGCAAGTGGTGCTGTGTATATTGCAACAAAAAATCCAACTGTTGGCTTTAAACATCATTTTGCGAAAATGCAAAAATCAAAGGATATTGCTCCAATCATAAATATAAAATAAGATAGGCTTAATATCATTTCGGAACCTCTGTATTACAGGGGTTCTTTTTTTATAAAGGGAAGTCAAAAATAAAAAAAACTTAAAGACAAAATCTTTAAGTTGAAAAATATACTAACAAAAATTTGGTAGGAACGGAGAGAATCGAACTCTCAAGGTTTTGCAACCAGTGGATTTTGAGTCCACCGCGTCTACCAATTCCGCCACATTCCCACAATAAAAAAGAGTGGTGGGAAGACCAGGATTCGAACCTAGGTAGGCATAATGCCGACAGATTTACAGTCTGTTGCTTTTGACCGCTCAGCCATCTTCCCAATGACAAAGAATAATACACAAATTTCATAAAAAGTCAATAAGATATTTACAAATATCCGAAAATATTATACAATACCAAATATCTTAACATTATAAGGAGGAGAGAAAATGTTTGGAGCAAATAGACGAATCTGGGGTGGAATCCCTTTGAATGTAAATAAAAAGATAGGTACATCACTATTTTTAATTGGTATGCTTTTGCCTTCAATTTCTTATGCTGGTGATTCTATTATACAACCAGATGTATATGCCTGTGGCATTTGTTCGTTAAAGGTTCCGGAAGACAAGGTCTTTCCATATTCAATCAATGCCGAAAGAATATGGGATAATGATGGAAACTTTATTGGATTCAAATCTATTGAAAAAAAGTTGGCTTCCGCTGGGATAAAGGATTATAAAATTGTCTCCCAAGATACAAAAAAGGGAAAGGTTTTATTCAATATTGTTTCAAATGATAAAAATAAGAATTTTATTTCAAGTATTATTTTTGATGAAGTTGATGAATGGCCCAAAAATATTTTTGATGAAACTGCAATCCACGGAACACGGGCGGAAAATGATTGTAAAAAGAAGGCGTACGATTCCGCATTACGTGAATTTAACGAAGCGAAAAATCCAAAATTTTCCTATGAGATTGACGCTCCTGAGTTTGGAAGTGGGTATAACGATATGAAGGGAACATACGATATAACATTATGTCTTAATGGTACAGTTATCTCAGAAGAAGGAACATCCGACGATGAATAAACATCTAACCACCTTTTAAAATTGACTTTAACCAAAAAAAAGATTATCCTGTCTGTCAAAAGATAGGATTTTCTTTATGAAAAATAAAACCGTATTTGAATGTCAAAATTGTGGGGCAAAATATACTCGTTGGGTTGGTAAATGCGACAATTGTGATTCGTGGAATTCCATTGTGGAGGTTCGCGATGAGCAAAGTGCCGTACCAACTGGGCTTACCGCTGGGGTTGGTGGAATAAAGCTTACCTTTCAAAACCTTGATGGTCGGGTTGATGATTTTCCCCGTACAAAGTGCGAGTTAAAGGAGCTTGACCGCGTACTTGGTGGCGGACTTGTTGCCGGTGGTGTAATCCTTGTTGGTGGTGATCCGGGAATTGGAAAATCCACAATCCTTTTACAAACTGCATCAAATATTGCCCGTGCCGGTGGAAAGGTTTTTTATTTAACCGGAGAGGAATCCGTAAATCAGGTTCGTATGCGTGCAATCCGACTTGGGCTTCAAAATGCACCGGTAAATTTGGCGGCAAATTCAAATATTCGCGATATTGTCGCCAGCTTAAAGGAAGAAGATAATGTCCGTGTTGTTGTAATTGATTCTATTCAAACAATGTTCCTTGATAACATTGAATCTGCTCCCGGAACAATATCTCAGGTGCGAAGCTGTGCGAACGAGCTTATTCGTCTGGCAAAGCTTAAAAACTTTACATTATTTTTGATTGGTCATGTGACAAAGGAAGGTTCTCTTGCTGGTCCTCGTGTTCTTGAACATATGGTTGATACAGTTTTGTATTTTGAAGGTGAACGTGGCCACCATTTCCGTATTCTTCGTTCCGTAAAAAATCGTTATGGTCCAACCGATGAAATTGGTGTTTTTGAAATGACGGACAAGGGGTTAACCGAGGTTGAAAATCCATCTGCGTTATTCCTTGCCGAACGTCGCGGAAACATATCAGGAAATTCCGTATTTGATGGGGTAGAGGGTACCCGCCCACTTTTGCTTGAAATACAGGCATTGGTTTCCACATCAAATTATGGTACCGCAAAACGTTCAGTTGTTGGTTATGATTTGGCGCGACTTTCAATGATAACTGCGGTGCTTGATGCCCGATGTCATCAGGAATTTTATTCAAATGATATATTTTTAAATATCACCGGCGGACTTAAAATAACGGAACCAGCGGCCGATTTGGCGGTTGCGGTTGCACTTATGTCATCAAAAAATAATATACCTGCACCTGCGGATATGGCGATATTTGGTGAAATCGGACTTTCTGGTGAAATTCGTGGGGTAAGTTTTACCGAACAAAGAATAAAAGAGGCGGTAAAACTTGGTTTCAAAAAAATTCTTTTACCAAAAACGGTAAAGAAAAAATATACGGCTCCCTCAAATGTTAAAATAATTGAGGTCGGCCATCTTCAAGATGTTGTAAATATGTTTATGAAATAAAGTGATTTGAAATACTGATTTTCCTTGAATAAAGTCTGTTTTTTTTGTAAAATACTTTCTATATAAGGAGATATAAGGTGTTTACATTCATAGATTTTATTTTCATTCTTGTTGTTATTTTATCATCTGTTTTGGCATATAATGGTGGCCTTATGCAGGAATCTATTTCAGTATTGGCGTGGATTGCAACTGCATTTATAACAAAGTACATATTTCCTTATGTTGAACCAAAGTTCGCCTCCATTTTTGGTGGAAGCTCTATGTTTTCGGCAATGTCGGCATACATTTCCGTTTTCGTTGTGATTATAATGATAATATCGTTCATAAATAAATCCTTTGCTTCCCGCATCCACAGTTCCAATTTCGGAAGTATTGATAAATCATTGGGTTTTTTCTTTGGCTTTATTCGCGGAATTTTAATTATGGCATTGGTTTACATTGTAATTTTATGGTTTATGCCAAATCCAAGTTCAAGACCAACCTGGATAACCGAGGCAAAATCCAAGCCAATACTTAAAATATCGTCAATGTTTATTTCATCCCTTCTTCCTTCTACAAGTAATTTTAAGGAAATAAAAAATATCATTGAAAGCGATATGTCCGGCACTGAAATTGAAACGTTTGAAAAATTAAGTAAACCAGTGGTTGAAGGTTCCGCATCCGATACATCATCTGCCGAAACCGGATATAAGGAATCTGAGGTTCGCGATTTGGAACGCCAGCTTCAACAACTTCAAGATTTAGAAGACGACTTTAACAAAAAGGATTTGGATTTAAAGGATTTATAAATCTTATTTCCTATTTACTGGTTTGCAAAAATTTGATATAATCAAGACAAATAATTTTTTGGGGAACATCCTATGTCACAATTAAAAATTTTACCTGGTCGTCCATACCCTTTGGGTGCAAATTATGATGGAAGGGGTACAAATTTCGCCCTTTTTTCTCGTAATGCGGAAAAGGTTGAACTTTGCCTTTTTGATGAAAAGGGTAAAACTGAAACTGACAGAATAGAGCTTGCTGAATACACCGATGATGTTTGGCATTGTTATATCGTTGGAATAAAACCGGGACAACTTTACGGCTATCGTGTTTATGGTGAATACAATCCAAACAGTGGTCATCGTTTCAATGGAAACAAGCTTTTGATTGACCCTTATGCAAAGGCGATGCACGGTAAAATTATATGGTCCAGCGCTCTTTTTGCCTATCAACTTCATAACCCCGAACGGGACTTGTCCTTTGATTCTCGGGACAGTGCAAAATATATGCCAAAATGTGTTGTGATTGATGATAACTACCTTTGGAAAAATCAGGAAAAACCCGGAACCAGAAGAAGTAATTCTATTATTTATGAGGTTCATGTAAAGGGTGCAACAAAAACCAATCCAAAGGTTCCGGAAAAAATTCGTGGAACATTTGAAGGTCTCGCCCACAAAAATATGATAAATTATTTTAAAAACCTTGGCATTACGGCGATTGAGATATTGCCAAGCCAGGCTTTTTTCCTTGGTTCCATTCCTGAAAGAAAGGGATTGTATAACTATTGGGGGTACAGTACCGCAAACTTTTTTACGCCCGAACCGGCATACCTTGCATCAAAAAACATAAATGAGTTTAAGGCGATGGTTGACGCCTATCATTCCGCTGGACTAGAAGTGATTATGGATGTTGTGTATAATCATACACCAGAGGGGAACCAACTTGGCCCGACCCTTTCATTCCGCGGAATTGATAATGCCTATTATTACCGTTTATCAAAGGAAAATCCACGATATTATGATGACACAACTGGATGTGGAAATACCCTAAATTTTGATAATACCCGTGTCGTTCAAATGACAATGGATTCACTTCGTTATTGGGCAACCGATATGAAGGTTGACGGTTTCCGTTTTGATTTGGCGGTATCCCTTGGACGAAATGACTTTGGTTTCCGAACTGAATCCGATTTTTACGATGCAATGTCCCAAGATCCAATTTTGCAAAAGGTCAAACGAATTGCCGAACCATGGGATATTGGACTTGGCGGATACCAGGTTGGTAATTTTCCACCGGGATGGAGTGAATGGAACGGAAAGTTCCGTGATACGACAAGACGTTTTTGGCGTGGTGATGACGGACAAATTGGTGATATGGCAACCCGTTTTACCGGTTCATCCGAATTGTTTGATAAACACGGTCGCCGTCCATGGTCTACGGTCAACTTTATAACCGCACACGATGGCTTTACAATGAATGATTTGGTTTCCTATGATGTAAAGCATAATGAGGATAATGGCGAAGATAACCGCGATGGTGAATCAAATAATGACAGCTATAATTACGGTGCGGAAGGTCCAACAACCAGTGCAAAAATAAACAATATCCGAATACGGCAAATAAAAAACTTTTTCGCGACATTGTTGTTATCACAGGGGCTTCCTATGATTCTTGGCGGTGATGAAATGCGCCGAACCCAAGATGGAAACAATAATGCCTATTGTCAGGATAATAAGATAAGTTGGTTTAATTGGCATCTACTTGATAAAAACAAGGAAATTTATGACTTTGTAAAAAAGGTTATTGATATACGAAAAAATCACGTTGTTTTCCGCCGTTCCAAATTTTTTAAGGGGCAACGGATTCCGGGAACAAAGAATAAGGATATAACCTGGCTTACCTTGGCCGGTGAGGAAATGACAACCAACGATTGGCATAATCCGAAAAATAAAACTCTTGTCTTTAAAATTTCTGGTGAAGCCGGGGACAATTTCCATTTTGATAAGGAAGGCAATGCCACACCGGACAGCAACTTTTTTGTTATTATGAATGCGGATACCCGAAAATACAGTTGTATTGTACCGCCACCACAACCCCCATATAAAAATTGGAAGGTTGTCTTTGATACATCCGATAATAACAGGGAAGTAAAGCTTAGGTCTACATCCATAAGTGTAAGTCCGCGAAGTTTTATATTACTTATTGCGGAATAGGGGCTTGAATATTTAGCATTTTTCTCCTATATATACTCTTGCTTGACTTCAAACTAATTTTTTTGCTAGAATTTCTTTCCTCTGGCATATTAACAAAAGGAATATAATAATGTTTGATAAATCAAAAGACGAAACGACCCCTAAAACATCCAAAACAGAAGATATCGTTTCTGAAAAGAAATATTGTGTTCTTCCTCTTCGCGATGTCGTTATTTTCCCAAGTATGATTGTTCCAATATTTATTGGGCGGGGAAAATCCATTGCGACGGTAGAGGAAGCAATGAAGCGTGGAAAGGAGATAATCCTTGTTGCACAACGTGATGCGACTGTAAATAATCCACAAAGAAAGGATTTATTTGATATTGGGGTAAAGGCAAACATTATTCAAATGCTTCGCCTTCAAGACAATACTGTAAAGTTATTGGTTGAAGCAACCGATAAAATCAAAATTACCAGCTTTGATATATCAAAACCATTTTGGGAAACAACAATTGATTATGTAAGTGAAGATGTCGATTTTGAGGGTAATTCTGATATAGAGGCGCTTACAAAATCAATCCGGAACAGCTTTGCACGATATGTGAAATTCAATCGTGATGTTATTATTGAAAATGTCAACGGTATTGAAAAAATTGACAGCCCTATACTTTTAATTGATACAATAATTATGAGTATGAATACAAAGGTTGAAAAAAAACAGGATATATTAGAAGCTTCCACTATAACAGAAAAGCTTGAAAAACTTTATGCTATTATTGAAACGGAACTTGATTTTATAAAAATGGACC
The DNA here is from genome assembly GCA_016297965.1 of Alphaproteobacteria bacterium. Lineage (GTDB taxonomy): Bacteria > Pseudomonadota > Alphaproteobacteria > Rs-D84 > CACZYB01 > CACZYB01. Next base: position 29,542 of record JAEDDP010000006.1, read on the forward strand.
GTCGTATCCGAAGTCGTGTAAAACAATCCATTGATAAAAATCAAAAGGAATTTTATTTATCCGAACAGATGAAGGCTATTCAAAAAGAATTAGGTGATGATGATTCTGATTTTGATAATTTGGAAAAAAAGCTTGATAAAGTTGGTCTTTCAAAAGAAGCCTATGTTCGTGCAAAATCCGAAATAAAAAAGTTAAAAAGTATGTCTCCGCAATCACCGGAATATTCAATTATTCGTAATTGGTTGGAATGTGTTCTTTCACTTCCATGGAAAAAAAGTTCTGATTTAAATACTTCATTGACTGAGGCCGAACAAAAACTTGATGAAGAACACTATGCCCTTGAAAAGGTAAAGGAACGAATTTTGGAATTTCTTGCCGTTCAAAAACGTGTTGGTTGTTCAAAAGGAACTATACTTTGCTTTATGGGACCTCCTGGGGTTGGTAAAACATCACTTGGTCGCGCCATTGCAAAGGTGACTGGTCGTGTCTTTGAAAAGCTTTCACTTGGTGGCGTTCATGACGAAGCCGAAATTCGCGGACACCGAAGAACATACATTGGTGCGCAATGTGGTAAAATTTTATCCGTTATGAAAAAGGCTGGTGTAAACAATCCCCTTATAATGCTTGATGAAATTGATAAAATGGGTGCGGATTATCATGGTGATCCTGCAAGTGCTATGCTTGAAGTTCTTGATCCGGAACAAAATGTTGCATTCAATGACCACTACCTTGATTTGGATTATGATTTATCAAATGTTATGTTTATTGCAACCGCAAATTCATATAACATTCCACGTCCTCTTCTTGACCGTATGGAAATTATTGAACTTTCCGGTTATACTGAGGATGAAAAAATTGAGATTGCAAAGCGGCATATTATACCAAAATCCCTTATCAAAAATGGTTTGAATAAAAATGAAATTTCAATTTCTGATGGGGTTTTGTATGATATCGTAAGGTATTATACTCGTGAATCCGGTGTTCGTGGACTTGAACGTGAAATTGATAAGTTAATGCGAAAGTCTGTTAAAAGGCTTATTTGTGCAACTTCTGGGGCGGAAGATACTTTGTTTGAATTAAGTGCCGATGCAAAACAACCGTCAAATAATGCCGTAAAAATTACATCCGAAAATCTTTCTGAATTTTTGGGTGTAAGGAAGTTTGATTTTGGTTTGGCGGAGGAAAAGGACAGTGTTGGTACAGTTACCGGACTTGCGTGGACCGAAGTTGGCGGTGAACTTCTGCAAATTGAATCTGCCGTTATGGCCGGTAAGGGTTTAGCCGTGTTTACTGGAAAACTTGGTGATGTGATGAAGGAATCCATTGAAACCGCAAAATCCTTTGTAAGAAGTCATTCAAATGAATTTGGCATCAATCCAAAAATTTGGGACAAGGTTGATATTCATATTCATGTGCCGGAAGGTGCCACACCAAAGGATGGTCCATCCGCTGGTATCGCGATGATGATATCTATCGTTTCAACCCTTACAAACATTCCTGTATTAAAGGATGTTGCTATGACCGGAGAAATTACACTTCGTGGTCGTGTGCTTCCTATTGGTGGATTAAAGGAAAAATTGCTTGCTGCCCTTCGTGGTGGAATTAAAACGGTAATGATTCCATTTGAAAATGTTAAGGACTTACAGGACATTCCACAGGTGGTAAAGGATGGTTTGAAAATTATTCCTGTTAAAAATGCGGATGAAGTATTAAAGATTGCCTTGTCAAAACCTCTATCTCCGATAAAGGAGGAGGGTGATTTCTTTGAAAATATATTAAAGGCATCATCAAAATCACAACCTGCAACGGATAATATAACCGTTCAATAAAAGATGTTGATAAAAAAATAATCCCGCCTTTTGACGGGATTTTTTATTAAAGTTTTAAGTCTTTACAATTTATTTCCAACGAACCGTCCGGTTCACTGCAACTTGCCTCTGCCCATTTTTCACAGGCACTTTTATCCTTGTATCCACAACAATACATTTTATCAAGGTTGCATTGCTTTACATATATTTCGTTTTGAATGGATGAAACAATTGCATCAATTTTTTGCTTTTCCCGTTCCTTTTTTATTATTCCAACGGTAATAAGTGCAATGAATATCACTGCAAGTATTATAAGTGCAACCATTACTATATTATTTTTCCAATTGCCAGATTGTGGTAATGCAACCATTTCTTCGTGTTCATCAATTATCCTGTTATTCTTTTTCATTTAAACCTCCACTTGCCACCCAAGTTTAAAGTTTAGATATTTAAACGGAATAAATCAATATGAAAAGTTAGGAAGAAATACAGTTTGCACTATTTTGTTAATTTTTGTACAACAAGCTCCTTTGCCTTCACATAATCAAACTTTCCGGTGTTAAGTAAAGGTGGTTCTTCCATAAACAAAATATCCTTTGGAATTGCAAGCTTTGTAATTTCCCTTCCATCAAATATGGTTAAAAGCTTTTCTCTTGAAACATCCGGACAATTTGTAATCAAAAACAATTGTTCCCCCTTCTTTTCGTCTGGGATTGAAACAATCGCATTGATAAAGTCTGGAAATTCGCGTTGTATAATAATTTCTACGGCAAGAAGGGAAACCATCTCTCCCGCAATTTTTGCAAAACGTTTTGAACGTCCCTTTATAAAGATATAACCATCCTTATTTATATCAACAATATCTCCGGTATCATACCAGCCATTTTCTGGCGCCCTTAAACCGTTTGGTTGAGTCTTATCAATATAACCTCGCATAACATTTGGACCTCTTAAAAGAAGTTCACGGCCTTCCTTAATTCCCGGAATTTCTTTTAATTTATATTCCATTCCTGCCATTAAACGACCAACCGAGCCTGCCTCATTATAAAGGTAGTCATTAACTGCAACCACCGGCGCACATTCGGTTGCACCATATCCTTCCATAATTCGTACACCGAATTTTTCAAGCCATATTTTCTTTGTTTCCGGCTTAACCTTTTCTGCACCTGCGGCAAGAATACGAATGCTGTTAAAATCGTATGGCTTTGCATACCTTGCATAATTGGAAAGGAATGTATCCGTTGCAAAAAGTATCGTTGCCTGAACCGAGCTACAAAAACCAGGTATAACCTTGTAATGTAGTGGACTTGCATAGGCGGCAAGCTTAAATCCCAAAATAAGTGGAACAAAGGTTCCAACCGTAAATCCGAATGAATGGAACATTGGCAAACAATTCAACATCACATCGTTTTCAAGTATATCAAATTTTGTAATAAGCTGGTACACATTTGAAATAATGTTTTTGTGTGAAAGGACAACCCCCTTTGGCTTTCCTTCTGTACCTGATGTAAACAAAATAACCGCTGGATCATCCGGCGCCACATTCGGAGCAGTGATACTGTACACAAGCTTTGGAAACAACATTGCCAAACCACCAACAATTTTATCCCAAACGGAAAGTCCGGTCTTCATATCTTCCAAATAAATTATTTCAAGTCCATTTTCCTTCAATTCATCAATAAGTGGTTCAAGATGAGCCATTTCTACAACCTTATGTGCAGTCACAATCCTTTTTATTTCGGCGGTCTCACATGTGGATAAAACCTGTTTCGGACTGGTTGTAAAGTTAAGCATTGCCGGAACCTTTCCGTATGCGTGAAGTCCCAAAATTGAAAGGATACATGCTGATGAAGTTGGAATAACAACACCAACATTTTTATCCCCCTTTGTTCTTCGTTTCAAATAACGACCAATAACAAAACTTTTCAAAAATACTTCACGATAGGTCATAACCTTTCTTGATGTATCTTCAAGTATTTCCTTACCACCGCCAACAATTTTCATTGTATCAATTGTTGCACCAAGCAAGGTTCTTTCACAATTTCTTGCATCAAATTTAAGGTCCGCCAAAATATCGTGAAGCCTTGAACTTGACTTTTCACGGGAATCCTTAAATGTTTCCCCTTCTTCATCGCAAAGGGATATAGGCTCCTTAAACTTAATCACAACACGTGGGAATATTTTAAGCCATGATTTCCTTTTCAACCTTGAAAACGCAGAATGTTCAAGCCCCAAAATTTGAACCGGAACAATTTTTGCATCTGCCTTTTGTGCCATAAGGGCCGCCGGCTCATACACCTTCATCTGTGTACTTGCACCAAACATATTTGAAAGTGTGAAAATCATACAGGTTTTGTTATGTTTAAGCTCATTTACCATAGTTTTTATAGATAAAGGGCTGTCTGGGTCAAGGAATTTAGAATCCATTAGTGATGTAAATAATCGTATCCACCATTTATGTGCGAGTTTATCCGTTACGGAAAAGGTAATCTTTTCCTTTACAAACAATGCAATCAAAAGTCCATCAAGATAAGAAGTGTGATTTGGTATGATAAGTACGCGTTTTCCGGCCTTTTTAAGGTTTTCCAAACCTTCAACCCTTATTCCAAAAAGAAAGGTCAAAAGCTTTTTCAAAAATCGTTGTCTTTTTTCAAAAGAAAACATTTCATTACAACCAAAAATTTTAAACTTCTTTGTTTTTACCATAGCAAAAATTCCTATTATTTGCCGTCATTATAAACAAGAAATTTATAAATGTCTATAATTTGTTTTAAAGTCCTAAAAAATTAAGCTTTTGAATATACAAATATTTTAACGAAATTCAAACACTTGATTGGAAACAATACCGCCCCAAAAAATTTACTGCTGACAAAGTTTGATGAAATGGCGGAGGGTACAGGACTCGAACCTGTGGACCAGTATTACCGGTCACGGATTAGCAATCCGCTGCATTACCGCTCTGCCAACCCTCCAACGAGAATGGTTAATTTATACATTAAACTTTAATTTTTTTCAAGGGAAAAATTTTACTTATTGTTTAATATAAGTTCTTTAAGGTTATTTATTGGAATGAATAACATTTGTGGTCTATACGCAATTTCATAATTTACCTCATAAAGGTTTCGGCGGAAAATTTCAATGGTAAGCCATTCATTGTCAATGTTAAGTTCCCCGATAAAGGCATCCGACAAATTTTTTATAATTGGTTTTATAACATCATTCGCCCAAAGAAGCTTTTCATTATCAATTTTTCCATTTTCATCCGTCGCAAAATGTTTTGAAACGACAATCGGAAGATATCCAGATATTGACCGGTACATTCCCGCCACATCATACATATACGAATGCTTTGTCTTTCTTTCACTTGGGGCAAGGTTCGGTTCACCGGCAAAATCAATAAACTTTATATCGCCGGTATCTGTTTGTATTGCCTGCCCAAGGTGAAAATCACCATGCACCCGCATAAGAAGACCCTTGTCTTCCCGTACCTCAATTTTCCCGAAACTGTCAATTATGAACTTTTCAATATTGTCTGCCTTTATAATTGGATTTTGAATTTCCAATGCCATATCGGACGAAAGTTTATCTATATTCTTTATAATATTTTCCTTTGTCTCCTTCAAAAGATCAACTATTGTACTTTTGTAATGTTGTAAATACTCATCCCCAATTTTTTCCGGTGTCAAATCATTCCCGTTAAATGAAAGAAGACATTTGATAAGCTCCTCTGTCTTTTTCCCAAGGTTTTTCATAAGCTTTGTAATATCCTTGTACTCCGCTTTTTTTATCCTCTTTTCACCATTTTTAAATGCCCCTGAAAGTATTTTAAGAAGTTGTTCCTTTGCAATCACCCATAAATCCCCATTATTATGAACAAATTCTTGAACTATGCCAATAAATGCACTCTTTCCATCCGGTGCAATAAGGGAAAGATGCCCGTATGTTTTTGGTACGGCGGTACTTCCAGCTTTCATAAGGTTATAATTCATTTCCACCTCAACATCGGCATCATCCAAAAATTCAATCATTCGTTGCTGTTTGAATGCCAAAGCCTTTTTCCCAACAATAATTGTTGAATTACTTTGTTCTACATTAAGAGGATAGGAGTTATCATTTATGTGATTTGTAATGAAATCAAAATCATCCCACGACCTGTAAACAAGGTTATATTGATTTGCAATGTTAAGGCTTTTATCAAGTGTAATCTCTTTCATAATGGACGACCAATAATTTGGTGATTTTACCGCATCATACACATCAACATTGTTATATTTAAACGGAACTTCTGCCTCCATTGTACCCTTTGAAAGTGGCATTATGAAAAATTCATCATCACCATTTTTAAATATAACCTTTCCCATAACAAAAAACTTTTCCGAATTATCAAATTCCGTATCAAAAAATTGAATGTCTTTAATACTGTCATTTGTAATTTCATTTTTGAAACTGCACCAACGTTGGGAATAAATATATTGTAAAATTGGATTGTCTTTATTCACTTTACACTTTCCTTATTTTCAAAATTATAGTATTATAATGGTATCATATTATGGGGAGGATTAAAACAGGAAAATGAGTAAATTTTTAAATGAATTATCGGCATTTGTTGGAATTTCTGAATCTTATGTTGACAAGATGAATGTAAAGCATTACACCACCGACAATACAAAAAGATCGTTTCTTTCATCCCTTGGTTATGATTGTACTTCCGCCTCAAATATAAAGGGGGAATTGAAAACCGAAATTGAAAATTTGTGGTTAAACGGAGTTGATTACACCACATCATTTTTTTCATCCGAAGGGATAAAGGTCGCCTTATACCTTCCCGAAAATCAAATAAATTTTCCCGCAACATTTTGCTTTTATTGCGATAACAAATTAGTTGAGGGCTTTACAATCATCCCATCAAAATATACCATCCGCGAAACAAAAATAATAAATCGGAAACGGTTCGTAAAATTCATAATTCCGATACGGGTAAAACTTTCCCCTGATTACTATACACTGAATGTTAAAGTTAATGATTTAAGTTTTTCATCATTTGTAATCATTGCCCCCGACAGTGCATATCTTCCACCGATTATTGATAACGGGAAAAAAGTTTTGGGGCTTTCGTGCCAACTTTACGGACTTCAATCAAAACATAACTTGGGTATCGGTGATTTTGGCGATTTAAAAAGGTTGATTGAGCTATCCGCAAAATATGGATGTGATTTAATCGGTGTAAATCCACTTGGTGCAATGTATTCACAAAGTACGAATGATGTTTCGCCATACCGTACATTAAGCAGGGAGTATTTAAATTATGTATACCTTGATTTACAATCAATTCCTGATTTTGTGGATTCTGAACGTGTGCAAAAGTTTATCCATACCGATAAAACAAAACGGACGATTTCAAAACTTAAATCATCAAAATTTGTTGATTACAGGGGCGTGTTTAAATTGAAACTTGCCATCCTTAAATTGATGTACGAATACTTTGTTTCTAATCATATAAAGAAAAATACAGGGGCAGGGGAAAGGTTTGCACGGTTTAAGGAAACCGAAGGGGCAGGGCTTATGAACCTATGCACGTTTGAAGCTATTTTGAACCACCAACCAAAATATTGGAAAAATTGGGATGGAAACCTTTCTGATATTTCTTCGGATGAAGTCCGTAATTTCATAAAAAAACATAAACGAGAAATTGATTTTTACGCATATACTCATTGGCTTTGCCACGACCAGTTAATTGAGCTATCCCGACTTGCCAAACGGAAAATGAAACTTGGACTGTATATTGATATTCCGGTTGGCGCCGCATCCGATGGGGTGGAGGTATGGCAGGATAAAGCTCTTTTTGCGGATGGTGTTGATATTGGCACGCCACCAGACACCATACGGCCAAGGGGGCAAACATGGGGACTTACCCCACCATCTCCGCTAGGGTTGAAAAAATCACATTATGCGGTTTTTGTGGACCTTTTGAAAAAGAATATGCAATATGCCGGTGCGATTCGCATTGACCATTCATTCAGCCTTATGCGACTTTTTTGGGTATCACAAAACGATGGTGGAGCGTATGTTGATTACGATTTCCACGATATGACAGCGATTGTTTGCCTTGAAAGTTATAAAAATAAATGCCTTGTTGTTGGTGAAGATTTGGGAAATATTCCACCTGGATTTGCGGGTGTAATGAAACGCCACAATATTTTTTCAAATAAGGTCTTATACAGGTCCAAACCAAGGGGTAATAATTTTTTAAGTGATTCTTTGTACCCATATCATTCCCTTTGTCAGGTCGGCACCCATGACCAGGCGACCAGTTGCGGTTTTTGGATTGGTGAAGACATTCGTGTAAATAATGAATGCCATTTGTACCCAAAAAATTCCCAATACATTGACAATTTGAAAAAACGGGAAAGGGAAAGACGTGACTTTTTTGAAATATTTATGAAAACAAATTCTTTTTATAAACATAATGAAAAAAGTTTCCTTTGCAATATGGATGGAAAATTGCCACCAAAATATGGCGAATACCCATTTAATATTTACGGTTCCCAAACCCCAAGTGCGATTTTTTTGTGTAATTTAGTTGATGTTTACGGAATGACCGAAATGCAAAACGCTCCCGGTACGGTTGATGAATATCCAAATTGGCGGGTAAAATTACCGGTTCCGGTTGATGATATGGCACATCAGGGTGATTTGAAAAACTTTTTACATACATTGAAACGATACCGATAAAAAAAATTTCCCCTCCATTTGAGGGGAAAAATTTTTTTTATTAAAGTTTCTCATTTGCCTTTTGCGGACATTTAAATCCGGACTTTTTTATATCTTCCCATTCTGGGGATTGTGGTGTGTATTGACCCCGGACTTCCAGCAACATCCACATCAGTGGATCTTCCCATACTTGGGACTGTGGTGTGAATCCTCTATCTTCTTTCAGACATACAAGGAAAACTTCTTGATCGTTTAATTTTAAAATCAATTTCCCTAAAATTCCTGCATTTTCCTCGTCTTCATCAACATCCCATATTGCAATGCTTGTATCATATTCTCCTTTCTTTTCACCCTTTACCGACCAAAATCCGGTTATTCCCGAAAGATAGGTTTTTGTTTTTTGAAACCAGCGTCCGTGTATAAATTTTCTTGATTCCTTGGAAGTTGCATCAATGGTAATTTTTTCCCCATTAATTTTTCCATCTACAAGAGGAAATTCTTGCATCAAATTATTTTCGCAATCAAAAATTTTAACCGCACCGGTGATTGGTGTATCATTTATTGTATAAACTGCACCACTTCCATATTTTTCTCCCGAAAAATAAATCATACCATCCCGCTTTTCTCCATCAATGGTGAAATTGCTATATGACCCATTGCCATCAAATTTCATACTGTTAACTTTTCCATCTTCACAAATGCTAACATATCTTCCATCTTCTAATCTCATTTCGGATGGCAAGTGTTTTTTATTTAATGAATAATATGCACCCCAAACATCATTGGATCCATTTACATAATAATGACCTTGTTTTTCGCCATCTTTGCCTACAAGGGTTTCTGATATTATATTTCCTTGCTCTAAATTAAATGTTCTGGTTCCGGATTTATTTTGCTCTTTCACATTTCCATAATATGGACTTCCATCTTTATCACAGAAAAGTGTATAATCCGAACCAATTTTATTACAATCGTAAACATCTGCCTCATCACCAAATCTTGATGACTTTACTGCGTCCTTATAACGAACATTGCCTTTATCTGAAACAACATAATTTGCGGTTGAACATCCCGCAAGCAATAACATTAAAATAACAGATTTTTTCATATTCCCTCCTAAATTTTCCTATAAATAAAATCCCGTTTAATAATATCATAATTCGGAGGTTTAGTAAATAAAAAAAGGTCCAACCGGACCTTTAATTTTAACCTATGCCTCTTTTTTCTGTTTGAATTGCATATTATAAAGTTTTGCATATTCACCATCTTTTTTAAGAAGTTCTTCATGATTTCCCTGTTCCACAATAGCACCTTTTTCAATCACATAAATCATATCGGCATTTTTAATTGTGGAAAGTCTGTGTGCAATAACAACGGTTGTTCGGTTTTTCATTAAATTATCAAGTGCGGTTTGCACCTCAAATTCCGATTCGGTATCAAGGGCGGATGTCGCCTCATCCAACAAAAGTATCGGTGCATTTTTTATAATTGCCCGTGCAATGGAAAGTCTTTGTTTTTGACCGCCCGAAAGCCTTACACCTTTTTCCCCGATTCGCGTATTATACCCACCTTCCATCGCGGTAATAAAGCCATAGGCATTCGCGGATTTTGATGCTTCAATAATTTCATCATCGGAAACGGTTTTACATTCATTTTCTCCCTTACCATAGGCAATATTATTCCTTATTGTGTCATCAAAAAGTATGACTTCCTGACTTACCAAAGAGGTATTTTGGCGAAGCGATTTCTGGGTAATATTTTTTATGTTTATTCCATCAATCAAAATTTCACCTGAACTTACATCAAAAAATCTTGGGATAAGGTTGGCAATCGTTGTTTTACCACCACCACTTGCCCCGACAAGGGCAACTGTTTTTCCCGCCGGTATAGTCATATTTATATTTTTAAGTATTGGTTTGCCCGCCTCGTATTCAAAGCAAACATTTTTAAATTCAATATTTCCCTTTATGTTTTTAAGTTCAACTGCACCTTCCACATCTTGGATTGCCGGTTTTGTATCAATAATTTCATATACACGTTCGGCGCTTACCAATGCAGTTTGAAGTTGCACCCTGAAATTTATCAATGATTTCAAAGGCTTGTAAACGGAAACCCACGCCCCCAAAAATGTTACAAATCCACCGGTGGTAAGGTACCCATTCGCAATTTGCCATCCACCAAATATAATGATTCCAGCCATAATAAACCCAGAAAGACTTTCAATAACCGGTGTCGCAACGGCGGTATTTCTTACACGTTTCATTGAAAAACGAAACATTTCATCCAAAATATCCTTTATTCTTGATGCTTCAAATTTTTCCATACAATAGGATTTTATAATTTTTACATTTTGAAGAGATTCGGAAATCTGGCTTACAAAATCGGCACTTTGTTGGGTGTTGGTTTTGGAAATCGCCTTTACCTTTTTATTGATGATTCCAATTGCAACCGCACCGATTGGAAAGAAAAGGAATATTACAAGGCACATTTGCCACGAATAATAAAACATCAATCCGAACATTGCTATACATGTAATTAAATCCTTAAAAATATTGGTAATAAAGTTTACGGCAATATTTGTAATCGCATTACAATCATTAATGATTCGGGCAAGCATTTGACCACTTGAATTTTTATTAAAAAATGCCATATCAAGTGAAATAAGGTGTGCAAAAACCCTTTGTTGTATTGATTGCACGGTCTTTGTACTTATCTTTGATAAAATCATAGTTTGGGTAAAATAAAACCATCCCTTTATAAAATAAAGTCCAATCACTTGCGCACAAAGGATAAGCAAAACTTTGCCGTCCCTATCAATAAAACCCTTATCAAATATCGGTTTCAAAAGGGATACCGAATATGCCTCGGTAAGGGCAGTAAGCGAGGTTATAATACCGGCACCAAGCAACGCCCAGATATATTTTTTCGTATGTTCCCGCCAAATTCTTCTTAAAATTTGAAGGTTCAGTTTTGCATCTTTGTTTTTCTTACTTTGTCCAAACATATTTTTTAGTCTTTCTTTTCTTCTTTTTTAATCTTTTTTTCGGTTGATGGAAGCGAAGATGTCCTGATAAGTGGAGCCTTTGCCTTTTCTTCCTTTTTCTTAAATGCAACCTTGCCACCCTTTACAATCGCACGAACCTCATCACCGGTAAGTGTTTCATATTCAAGTAGAGCCTTTGCAATTTTTTCAACCTTTGCCTTATTTTTTACAACGGTTGCCTTTGCAAGCTTGTATCCTTCATCAAGCATTCTTTTCACTTCCTCATCAATTTCACGGGAAGTTGTTTCTGAAATTTTATAATTATCATCTTGACCGTAAAATACGGGACCTATCTTATCACTTAAACCCCATTCAATAACGGCACGTCTTGCATAATTTGTTGCATTTTGTATATCCGAACTTGCCCCAGTCGTCACCTTATCACAACCAAAGAACAACTCTTCACATACACGGCCGGCCATCGCAACGGCAATATCGGATTTTATTTCTGTTATATTAACACTTACCTTATCTCGTTCAGGAAGTTTTTGAACCAAGCCAAGCGAACGACCACGCGGAATAATTGTTGCCTTGTGTATCGGATCAACCTCCGGAAGAAGTACGGCACAAAGTGCGTGTCCAGCCTCGTGATAAGCAGTATTTTTTATTTCATCCGGCGACATAGTCTTTGATTTCTTTTCTGCTCCCATAAGGATTTTATCACGGGCAAATTCAAAATCATCCTCGCTAATTTGCTTTCTGTTTTTTCTTGCGGCAATAAGGGCTGCCTCATTTACAAGGTTTGCCAAATCAGCACCACTGAAACCTGGGGTTCCACGTGCAACACTTAAAGGTTCCACATCCGAAAGGATATTTACTTCCTTCATATATTTTGCAAGTATCGCTTCGCGTCCCTTTAAATCAGGAAGGTCAATATATACCTGTCTGTCAAATCTTCCCGGACGAAGAAGTGCTTCATCAAGCACATCAACGCGGTTTGTTGCGGCAATTACAATAACACCTTTGTTTGATGCAAAACCATCCATTTCAACCAATAATTGGTTAAGGGTTTGTTCCCTTTCATCATTTCCACCACCATATCCGGAACCACGATGACGACCAACCGCATCAATTTCATCAATAAAGATAAGACAAGGTGCGGATTTAGTTGCCTGTTCAAACAATGCCCTTACACGGCTTGCACCAACACCAACAAACATTTCAACAAATTCGGAACCGGATGTTGAAAAAAATGGCACACCGGCTTCACCTGCAATTGCTTTTGCAAGTAAAGTTTTACCTGTTCCTGGTGGACCAACAAGTAATACTCCCTTTGGAATTTTTGCCCCAAGTCGGGAATATTTCTTTGAATCACGAAGGAAATCAACAATTTCGCTTACATCTTGCTTTGCCTCATCAATTCCCAAAACATCGGAAAAACGAACCTTTTGCATATCGGATGTAAACATTTTTATATTGCTTTTTCCCATACCGAACTTGTCTCCCTTCATACTTTTGAAAAGGAGTACAAGGACAACAATCCAAAGAAGTGAACCGAACACATCAATCAACTTCATTACACTAAATCCACCGGATGTTGCCCCATTTTCCATTGCAACTTCCGTTGGTATATTATTTTTTTCAAGGTTTTCTAAAAGCTTGTCATAAACAATAACATTTGCCTTAAATGGTTTTTCCTCACCAATCTTTCCATCTGGAGTTTTTACCCCCTTTAACTTTCCTTCAACCACAGTTCCATTTTTTATAACGACCGAGGAAATTTCTTTACTTTTAACCTTTTGATTAAATTCGGAAAATGTCATTTTTGCATCAGCCTTTTTCACCTCAGTTGCAGAATTATTATAAACAACCGAGATTACAAGAGCTACTGGAACAACAACCAACAACCAATCACGCCAATTTTTAAACATTCTTTTAATCCTCTTTATCTAATTTTTATTGTGGCAATTTTAAACTATATATTTGTTTTTTTCAAAGGCTTTTTTTGATTTCGTCCTGTCTCCCTTTGAAATACGATATTTTTGTCTTTATTAAACGAAATTTTCATATTTGAAAGGGTTATTCCCTTATTAAGGCTTCCTGACTTTATTTTTTTATACAATAATTCCAAATTTTCAAGTCGGGGCGGATAAAGCTTATTTGAATTTTCCCTAATTATTTGGGCAAGGGTGCGAATTACGATTTCTTCTGGATAATAAAGAAGGGCATTTGTATTTACAATAATCTTATCTTCCTGCTTTTCCATAACCTTTGAAATGCATTCACGAACAAAAAATTCAATGCTGTCGCGCACACGTTGCATATTGGAAATTGTATTTACAATTCGTTCATTTGTAAGCTCCAATTCATCAATAAAGGATTGAAGCTTCCTTATCCGTACCCGCTTGTACTTATCATCTTGATTGCTTGGGTCTTCAACCCATACCTGATGAATATTTGTAAGGTATTCCTTAATTTCACTTTTTGTAAATATCATCATTGGGCGAACAATGTTTACACCATCTCTTTGTGATATCGCCGGCATTCCACAAAGCCCATATACACCACTTCCCCTTGAAAGGTTAAGGAAAAATGTTTCCCTTTGTTCGTCCTGATTGTGTGCGATAAAAAGAAAATCTATATTGTGTTGTTTTACATAATCACAAAGCAGTTTATAACGATATTGCCGTGCCTCCGCCTCAATATTTGAGGTCGGTATTTTTCCGGTATAGGTAAGAATTTCGTGATGAATATCATAGTTTTCCAACCAATTATGAACGGTCATTGCCTCCTCGGCCGACTCTGATCTAAGGTTATGATCAACAGTCAGTGCGGTAAGCTCCACACCATTTTCTTTGCACCAATTGTTTGTAAGAAGTGTAAGACAAAGACTGTCCGAACCACCGGACACCGCCACGGCAACCCTTAGGGGTGTTTTGCCAAGTATACCCACCAAATTTTCATCAAAAACTTTTTGTGTAATCATAGTTTATATATAGGGATAAAAAGCTTATATGTCAACCTTTTCAACGGTTATACTTTCATCTTTGAACATTGACTTTGCCTGAGCAATATATGAATCGTTTATATCCGTAATTTCAAATGAATACGATGAATCCTTTGACAAATCCCGTTCAATTTCAGGATGGCGTGATAAATAGTTTTTAAGGGATTGTGGAACAAATTCATCCTGTGAAATTATATCAACCTTTCGTCCCAAAACCTTCATTGCAATCTGTCCTATCTGGGTTTTGTAATGTGGATAATGTGTACAACCAAGAATTATCGCCTGTATATCCGAACCAACAAACTTTTTCACATACGATTCAATAATCGGTTCGGCAAATTCATCCGCATTGTTTTCAATAAGAGGAACAAGAAGTGGTGCAGGGTAGGAATACAATTTTATGTCATCTTTTCGCTTTCTTAACTCTATACCATAAACATCCGACGACACGGTTCCTTGGGTTGCAAGTAATCCAACCGATGAATAATTTTTATTTATAATTTCTTCTATTGTTGGAACAATAACCCCCAAAATTCGCCTGTCAGGAAAATTTTGTGGAAGGTATTCTTGTTGAAGTCGCCTAAGTGCGGCAAACGTCGCCGTATTGCAGGCAATTATTATAAGCTTACAGTTCTTTTTTTTGAAAAGATAGTCAATACAGTTTTTTGTATAGTTATAAACGGTTTCCTTTGACCTGTTTCCATACGGAACACGTGCGGTATCACCCAAATAACAAAAATTGTATTCTGGCATTGCCTCAATCAATGCTCTTGTTATAACAAGTCCGCCAAGACCACTGTCAAAAGTTCCAATATTCATATTTTTTTACCGGAATTGCAAAGGGGGAATTTCTTCCCCCATTTTTTTATTCTTTTACTTGTTTAATAGAAAGTCTTACCTTGCCATCCTTTACTTCGGTTACAAGGACTCTTACCTTATCCCCGACTTTAAGGGCATCTTCAACTCTCTTTACACGTTTTTCACTGATTTCTGAAATATGAACCAAACCTTCGCTTGCATTCATAAATGAAACAACTGCACCAAAGTCCATAAGTTTCACAACTTCACCATCGTAAACCTTACCAACTTCTGGTTCTTCACAAATGTCATCAATAATTTTCTTTGCAATATCAATTTCTTCTTGTGAAGTACCGGCAATTTTTATAATTCCAGAATCTTCAATTTCAATTTTTGTATTTGACTTTTCACAAATTGAACGAATCATACTTCCGCCACTTCCAATAACTTCACGTATCTTCTTTGGGTTGATTGTGAATTGAAGTATTGTAGGAGCATAAGGAGAAAGTTCCTTTCTTGGAGCTTTAAGGGCATCTGCCATCTTTCCAAGGATGTGTTTTCTTCCTTCATGTGCCTGTGCCAAAGCTTGCTTCATAATTTCAAATGTAATAGATGTTATTTTAATATCCATTTGAAGTGCAGTAATACCATCTTTTGTACCTGCAACCTTAAAGTCCATATCACCAAGATGATCTTCATCACCCATAATATCGGTAAGTATAGCGAATTTGTCGCCTTCCTTTATAAGACCCATCGCAATACCAGCCACAGGAGCCTTTACAGGAATACCGGCATCCATCATTGCCAAGCTTGCACCACAGGTTGTTGCCATAGATGAAGAACCATTTGATTCTGTAATATCAGATACAACACGAATTGTGTATGGGAATTCTTCAAACGTTGGAAGCATAGCATGGTTTGCTCTCCATGCAAGTTTTCCATGACCAATTTCACGACGTCCAGGAGAACCTATCTTTCCACATTCACCAACGGAAAATGGCGGGAAGTTATAGTGAAGCATAAATCTTTCACTGCGTACACCATCCAAATCATCCTCTAATTGTTCGTCTTCTTTTACACCGATTGTTGCGGATACAAGAGCCTGTGTTTCACCACGTGTGAATAATGCGGAACCGTGGTTTCTGCCAAGTACACCAACTTCACATTCAATTGGACGTACAGTTTTTGTATCACGACCATCAATACGTGGTTCGCCTCTTAAAATTGCACCTCTCATAGTTTCGGCTTCAATATCCGCAAAAACAGTAGGAGCAATACGTTTTGAAACTTCATCATCTTCGGCGATTGTTGCAAATGCACGTTCCTTAATATCGGCCAAAACATCTTGTCTTTCAAGTTTTGCTTTTATCTTGTATGCCTTCTTTATTTCATCACCAAAGTTTTTGATAAATGATTCTTTTAATACAGCATATTCCGGAGCCTGTGCTGGAACTTCCCATTCCTTATTACCAACATCTTTTTTCATTTCATTGATAAGTTTTATAACTGGTTGGAAAGATTTAAATCCAGTTTCCACTGCATTAAGCATAACTTCTTCGGAAAGTTCATTTGCCTCAGATTCAACCATCAAAACACCTTCGCTTGTACCTGCAACAACAAGGTCAAGTTTTGAATTTTTGATTTGTGATTTTACTGGGTTTACAACAAATGTATCATTGATATATGCAACCCTTGCTGCACCAACAGGTCCCATAAATGGAATACCAGAAATTGAAAGTGCGGCACTTGATGCAACCATCGCAACTATGTCTGGTGAATTTTCCTTATCATAGTTATATACAGTTGCAATAACCTGTACTTCATTTTTAAATGTTTCTGGGAACAAAGGTCTTATTGGACGATCAATCAATCTTGAAATCAATGTTTCATGTACCGAAGGACGACCTTCACGACGGTTAAATGAACCTGGAATTTTACCTGATGAACCGAATTTTTCCTGATAATTTACTGTTAATGGGAAAAAGTCTTGACCTTCAACTGGTTCTTTTGCCGCAACAACAGTTGCAAGAACCATTGTTTCACCGTATGTAGCCATAACAGCACCGGTTGCTTGCCTTGCAATTTTACCTGTTTGAAGGGTAAGTTTTTTACCTTCCCACATAATTTCTTTTTCAACTATGTTAAACATAGATTTTTTTCCTAATCCAAACATATTTTATCCTTTCATCTGTTTGTTTATAAAAGGAAAAGAAAAAGGAAAGACGACTTTTAAAAGTCAGAAAATACAATCCAAGTAAATCAAAAAATATTGGACTCTATATTCTGACTTACCTTTTACTTTTCCATATTCATTATACATTAAAAAGGCAAAAAAGGAAAGAAAGTTTTATTCTTTCCCTTCACCTTACCTTGTATAACTGTCAAAATATTCCTTATACAAAGATATTGCCTTTAATGTTTTTTCTTTGGCATTACACTTTGCCCAATACGAAGACTTTATACTTCCCCTTGTAATTTCGGCATGTGGACATTGATTTTCACATGCAGGGCAGGTTTTTGCATCATCCCATTTGTTATTCACACATGGGGGAGTTTGCCAAACATCACCAGTTTCAATAGCTTTTCTTGCATAAACCGGAACTTTTATCTTTGATTTAGTCATATTTTGAAAATCCTTAAATTTATTTTCTTATGTTTAATTTTTTAATTGTTTCTTCATAAGCCTTTGGATTTGTTCTTTTAAGGTAAGCAAGCAAAGTTTTTCTGTTGTTTACCATTTTTGTTAAACCCATCTTTGAAGAATTATCTTTTTTGTTTTCTACCAAATGCTTTGTTAAATTAGCAATTCTTTCTGTAAGGATTGCAATTTGAACTTCGGATGAACCGTTGTCATTTTCTGAAACCTTAAATTCTTTTATCAAAGAAGCTTTTTTTTCTTTTGTTAATGCCATTTTTTTAATCCTTTCTTTCTTTTTACAAGTTAAAAACACGAACAGTCTTTAAAAGACCATTTTCAAATTTAACAATTGCTGAAAGTTTGGTATTTGATATTACTTGATACAACGCACCGGATTTTAAATCAAAACCATCTGGTTTAATCCATTGCCCGTTCCTTAATTTTTGATTTTGCCCGTCATTCATATCCAAAGCCAAGATGTCGTTCAGCCCAAAGGATACAGGAAGCAAAATATCGCTATCAAATTTCCGTACATCCAACGATTGAGATGGATTTTGCAATATTTTTTCCAATTTGTCAAGTGTTATTGCATTTGCCTCACTAAATGGACCGTTTGCAATTCGTCGTAAATACGAAACAAAACCGGCCGAATTAAGCCTTCTTGCAATATCACGCGCAATGGCCCTTACATAAAACCCCTTATTCGCACAAACCCGAAATTTTACCTCGTCTTTGCTTACTCTTTCTATTATTTTAAGTTCATATACAAAGTTTTCCCGTGGCTTTATATTTACTTCTTTTCCTTCGCGGGCAAGTTTATATGCTCTTACCCCATTTATTTTTATTGCGGAATATATTGGGGGGACTTGTTCTATTTTTCCCAAAAAACTTGGTATAACCGCCTCAATTTCCTCAGTCGTTGGAATTTTATCTGATTTCTTTATTACTTCACCTTCAATATCATCTGTGGAACGTTCCTCACCAAATTTTATATTGAACTCGTACACCTTTTTATTTTCCATTTGAAATTGTACGGTTTTTGTCGCCTCGCCAATTGCAACGGGAAGTACACCACTTGCCATTGGGTCCAATGTTCCTGTGTGTCCTATTTTAACCTTGCCAAAAATTGGAAATAATAACCTTTTTAACCGAAAAATGACATCATTAGAAGTTATTTCCAATGCTTTATCTATGTTTATAAATCCATTTATTTTTTCTGCCATATTCAAGCCCTTATCATTTATCCTTTTATTATCATATACTTTTTATAAATTTACAATAAAAAACAGTTGACAAAAAAACTTTATTATATATCATTCAAGTATTTTAAAAAAGGAAAACATACGGATGAAACGCATTTTTGATTTTATTTTTTATAATGAAAAGAAAAAGGACGAAGCAAAGGAATTTTGTTGCGAAATTCTTCTTTTGGAACAAAATCAAATAAAAAATGTTTTGTCTTCGCCTAAATTATTGAAATTCATTTGGGATAATGAAATTGCATCTGGCAAAATTTTGCCCAAAAATGTATTAAAAAAGGAATATAGGGAACGGTTAAAGGAAATTGAGAGTGAATTACTCAATTATCCCTTAGATATGATACAAACAATAAAACGAAACAGAGGCCTTTAAGTATGAAAAAAGTACAACAACCTACACCAATTCATGATAAATTGAATAAAATTGTTATTAAACATTCATTGGGAATTATGCACGATTGTATGGCAGAGCTTTTGTCATCTGCATCCGAAGAAATTGTTGATGAAAACAATAATTATTATGTTTACAAAACAAATTTTGAATATGTTGCAGTTTTGTTAAAATTGTTATATTCAAAACAATTTGACCGCCTTCTTTCCGACGATCAAAAATACATACGGGATATGAATACATTTTTGGTAAACAGCTATTCTGTTGAACTAAACGAAAGTATAAAAAGGTTCAATAATTACGAAAAGAAAAACAAACCTTTCTTTAATCGCGCTCGTCTAAAAGAATTTAAACTTTTAAAATATCGTCCAATAAAGGAACGTGATTAGTCAATCATTTCTTTTATTTCGTACATTATTGATAATGCAGATTTAGGGGATAGGTCATCAGGATTTATCTCCTTTAATTTATCCCGTAATTTCAAAAGCTTTTCATCTTCTTCACTTTTTCTAACTATTGGTGATTTTTCCTGAAATGAAAATAAATCCATATCATCAAGCTTTTTTACAAGGTGTCGGCTTTTTTGCATTCCATCGTTGGATTCTAGACCCTCCAAAATATGGCTTGCCTTCACAATAACTTCTTCTGGAATGCCTGCAATTTTTGCCACATGTATACCATACGATTTATCCGCAACGCCAAGTCCCACCTTATGAAGGAAGACAACATCCCCTTTATATTCCTTTATTTCCATGGTATGTGCCGATACATTTTTCATTTTTCCAATTACTTGTGTAAGTTCATGATAATGTGTTGCAAATATACCACGGCAACGGTTTATGTTGTTAAGGTATTCAAGCACTGCCCATGCAATGGAAAGTCCATCAAATGTTGATGTTCCCCTTCCTATTTCATCAAGTATCACAAATGAATGTTCATCCGCCTGATTAAGGATTGTTGCGGTCTCACTCATTTCCACCATAAAGGTTGACTGTCCGCGGGCAAGGTTATCCGATGCACCAACACGACTGAAAAGTTTATCTATAACACCGATATGTGCCTTTGTCGCCGGAACAAAGGATCCAATTTGTGCCATAATAATTATAATTGCATTTTGACGAAGGAATGTTGATTTTCCGGCCATATTCGGACCCGTTAAAATCCAAAGCTTGCTGTCATCCCCCTTATTTTCCAAAACACAATCGTTTGGAATAAACGAAACATTTAATTTTTTAAGGTTTGCTTCCACAACGGGATGGCGACCATCCACTATTTCAAAATCAAATGAATTATCAACTTCTGGTTTCACATAGTCATTTTCAATGGCAAGTAGGGCAAGCGAAGTATACAAATCCAATTCGGCAATTGCATTTGAAAGTATTGTTATATCATCAACCCTGTTTAAAATTTCATGGCAAAGGTCATTAAATATTTCCAACTCTAAGGACAAATATTTCTCATTCGCCACCAAAATTTTTTGTTCTATTTCGGAAAGTTCCGGTGTCGTAAACCTTACCCCATTAACCAAGGTCTGTTTATGTTGGAAACCACTGTCCGGTGCCATAAGGGCGGTTGCCTGCTTGCTTGGTACTTCAACAAAATAACCGACAATATTATTGTATTTTATTTTAAGGTTCATAATTGAAGTTTGAAGGGCATACTTTGCCTGCAAATCCAAAATCACCTGCTTTGTATTTTGTGATAATGACTTGTATTCATCAAGTGTCGGATGAAATCCATCCTTTATAAATCCTCCATCCCGTGTAAGTATCGGTGGTTCATCAATAATTGCATTGTTAAGCTTTTTTGAAAGTTCACTAAAATCCCTTAACCCATCAATAATTCCACCCAGTGGGTTTTCAATGGAATTTTGTACCGCATTGCAAAGAAGGCTTTTAAGGTTCGGTATAACAGCCAATGTCGTCCCGATATTAAGCAAATCCCGTGGACCGGCACGGTTGCAACTTATACGACTTACGATTCGCTGTATATCAAAAATTTGTGAAAGCATATCCCGAATATCACAAAGAAGTTCTTGGTTTCCAACAAAAAATTCAACTGAATTGAGCCTTTTATTTATCTTTTGTGCATTGGCAAGTGGCGCACTAAGTGCGCGTTTAAGCTCCCTTTTACCCATCGGTGTTTTTGTCTTGTCCATCACGGCAAAAAGGTTTGAATTATTTGTTGTTTCATCATTTATATTTTCAAATATTTCCAAATTTTTAACCGAAAAGGCATCAATTTGTAAAATGTCCGAATTTGCCTCCTTTACCGGTTTTGAAATATTCGGAAGTTGTCCTATTTGTGTAAGTTGGATATAGTTTAATATTGCCCCCTGTACCTCAATTTCCGGACTTGAAAAATTACCAATTACTGAAACATCGGATACCTTAAATATATCGCAAATATTTCTTTTTGAATTTATTTCATCAAAAAAGGTTTTTGGTTTTAAAACAAGTTTTGATTTAAACTGACTTACAAATGTTTCAAGTTTCGGATTCTTTATATCTTCATCGGATATAATAATTTCCGCTGGGTTCTTTATCACAACAAAGGAAATCAGTTCGGCAATGGCATTTTCTTCAAACGATTGCACCGAAAATTCACCGGTGGAAATATCGGCAATCGCAACCGAAACCTTTACATCCAAGCCATCATTTATAACAACAGACATAAGGTAATTATTAAACGAACCGTTAAGAAGGTTATCTTCGGTAAGTGTTCCGGCCGTAATGATTCGCGAAACTTCACGTCGTACAACCGCCTTATACCCACGTTTTTTGGCCTCTGCCGGATCTTCGGTTTGTTCGCAAATGGCAACCTTTATTCCCTGTTTTACAAGCTTTGGCATATAGGATGAAAAGGCATGATATGGAATGCCACACATTGGAACGGGCTTCCCCATATATGTTCCCCTGTGTGTAAGGGCAATATCCAATGCCTTTGATGCAGTCATCGCATCATCAAAAAACATTTCATAAAAATCACCCATACGATACATTAAAAGATAATCTTTATACTGCTCCTTCACAGATAAATACTGTTGCATCATAGGAGTAGCTTTCACATCGGCAACCATTTTCTACTAAACCACCTTACAAAAACTTAAACAAAACTATTTTTCAATTGGCTTTAAATCTTCGGGAATAACCAACGGATTATTTTCAGGAAGGTATTCATTGTACCTGCACTTACAACCACATCCGGAAAGAAGAACACACAAAAATCCAATAACTAAACATTTATTCATAATACAAATACTCCTTTTATTTAAAACGTTTCACCATCTTGGGTAAGCAACATTGCAAACTTTTTTGTTGATGGTATTTGAAGCAAAACTATGGTGATAATAATCATTATCGGCACACAAAGGAACATTCCAACCACACCCCAAATACTTCCCCAGATAACAAGGGATAGGATAAGTACCAAAGGACTTAAATTCAACCTTTTCCCCATAATTTTTGGGTCAACAATATTTCCAATCAAAAGCTGGATTGTGATAATACCAATACTTACGATTGAAAATGAAACCAAATCGCCATTGAATTGAAGAAGGGCAAGCATAATCGGAAATACCGACGAAATAATTGAACCAACAGTTGGTACAAAG
This sequence comes from Alphaproteobacteria bacterium, assembly GCA_016297965.1. Lineage (GTDB taxonomy): Bacteria > Pseudomonadota > Alphaproteobacteria > Rs-D84 > CACZYB01 > CACZYB01. The sequence continues at coordinate 52,750 of JAEDDP010000006.1, forward strand.
TTGAAAAGGAACATCAGTATCGCCCAAAACATTGCAAAATCAAGATGTACAAACCTCATTACAATATATCCCAAAAGTCCGGTCAAAAAGCTTGTGAAAAGTTTCACGGTCATATACACCTCTATTTTGGAATAGATTTTATCAAACATTTTTTTTATATCATTTTCTTTTTTCTTTGATGAAAAAATTTGTGGAATTTTTTTTGAAAAGCTTTTTTCTTCTAATAAAATAAACAAAAGATACACCAACACCATCAAAGATTGACTTAAAAAACTTGCAAATCCTTGAACCACAGAATTTATTGCCCGTGGAATATCAATATTATTTGCGATATTTGCAAATGTAATTTTATGTTCAATCCCAAACATACTTTGAATTTTATCAAAAACAGCATTCATATTTTTTTGATAGCTTCCAAATGCTTGATATACATCATTGATATTTGTTTCAATTCCAATACCGATAAAGTAAACAATTCCCGCAATAGTTATAACGGAAAGAAAGCGTGAAAAATGCCGTGTCCACAATGGCAATTTTAACTTATCAACAAAAATTTCGGAATATGCCGATGAAAGGATATAGATTAAAAGCCAAAAAAACAATGCCACCACAAAAGGAAGGAATATTGCCTGTCCTGTTTTCAATATGTAAAGGATAAGGAACAAAAGAATTATATTTAAAGCTTTTGATTTTTCTGGCATTTTCTCATCTCCCAATCTTCAATTAACCTCAATACAAAATACTATCACATAAATTTTTTTTTACAATAAAAAAGGAGGTCTTTTACAACCTCCCTTTATTAAAAATATACTACCGATAAGTTATACATGTGCTGCAATCATCATAAGGATATATACTGATGATATGAAAAATGAAATTGCAACAACGGTAAGAGTGTATGAAACAAAAGATATAACCTTTGTAAATGGAGTATAATATCTTCTGAACAATCTTAACTTTACGGCAAACAATTGCACAATATTGAAAAGGGCAATAAGTATAATGAATATACGAACATCATGGAATGTTGATGCTGACATTGCATCCTTTGATACTAAATAAGGAATAAAGCCCAATAGTGCGATAATCAAGATATAGGCAATTCTTGTAAATACATTTTTGTTTGCAAAATTTCCAATTTTTTTGAAAACGTTGAATTTGTTTTTATATGCACCATCATTTGCAAAATCTCTGTCTGTTTTATAAAAAAGGAAATAAGGTTTGCAAACTGTACTTCCAAGTATTGAATAAAAACCACTTATTCCAAGTGCGTGCGCTCTTTTATAACCTGATGCGATAAGTATCCAAATCAAAACAAGGTTGATAAGTGCAATCAAAATATTCAACACATTGTTTTCTGGGTTGATAAGGGTTGTCAAAATACCGAATGCAACGATTAACACATCCATAACAAGGGCAAAACCGGCAAACAAATTTTTTGAAATTTTTCCATTTACAGAAAAAAGAAAGTTCAAAAGACCCTTTTGTTCGCTGTTATTGTTTTTAAAGCTTCTAAAATTTCCCCTTCTATTATTGTTATATCTTTTATGTTTGTAATTATTTTTAGTTTCAACCATATTTTAAATCTCCTTAAAAAGTTGTTAACTTTGATTAAGTTTATACTAACAAAAACAAAAATTCCACAAAATAAATCAAAAATTATCTTTGATTATTTGCATAATTAAAACTTGCCAACTTCTCCTTTTCCAAATGTTGTTTAAAGGAGTTAAGCAAATACCTGTAAATATGTTCATCGTCAAGCTGTTTTGTATTTATAATCCAGGCGAGTTTGTCCGGATTTACTTTTTTAAGATTATTAAGCCGTGAAAGTCGTATTTCAAGCAACTTTTCCGCCTCAAATACGGAATAACCATTTGATGATAACAAAGCTAGGTATTGTTTTTTTAAATTGTCTGAATTAAAACTCGGCTCAGGACTGGGTACTGAATTATTATTTGATTCCATAATATTAAATTACCTTTCATTTATCTTTTAAATCTTGCCTTGATTTAAAATTAACTATATTATAAAGTATAACAAACTAAAAGCAATAGGAAAAAATTATGGGATTTAAATGTGGTATCGTTGGGCTTCCAAACGTTGGAAAATCAACACTTTTTAATGCATTAACACAAACAATTCAGGCCGAAGCGGCAAATTATCCGTTTTGTACCATTGAACCAAATTCTGGAATTGTATCTGTTCCGGATGATCGTCTTCAAAAATTGGCGGACGTGGCAAAATCCCAAGAAATCATCCCAACAAAATTGGAATTTGTTGACATTGCCGGCCTTGTAAAGGGGGCAAGTAAAGGAGAGGGGCTTGGCAACCAATTTTTGGCAAATATCCGTGAAGTTGATGCAATTATCCATGTTGTAAGGTGTTTTCGTGACGATAATATAATCCATGTTGAAAACAGTGTTGACCCACTTCGCGACATTGACATCATAAATACGGAACTTTTACTTTCCGATTTGGAAAGTCTTCAAAAACGTGTTGTCCTTACCGATAAAAAGGCAAAAAGCGGGGACAAGGAAGCAAAAATCCAATCGGAAGTTATGCACTCGGTTATTGAAAAGTTGGAGGCTGGCGAACCCGCATCAAAGGCAAAACCGGATGAAAAGGATGCCGAACATCTTCGTGCATACCGAATACTTCACCTTCTTACTGCAAAACCTGTTTTGTATGTTGCGAATGTAGAGGAGGAAAGTGCCGCTACGGGAAACGAGTTTTCAAAAATGGTTGATGATTATGCACGGGCAGAGGGCAACACCTCAACAATAATTTCCGCCAAAATAGAACAGGAAATTGCCTCCCTTTCCGATGCCGAAGAAAAGCGGGAGTTTTTACAAACACTTGGCATTTCCGAAACCGGACTTTCAAAAATTATACGTGAAGGATACAAGCTTTTGAACCTTATCACATTTTTCACCATCGGACCAAAGGAAGCCCATGCATGGACTGTTCGTGGTGGCGCCCGCGCACCGGAAGCCGCTGGTGTAATCCATACGGATTTCCAACGTGGTTTTATTCGGGCAGAGGCTATTTCAACCGAAGACTATATTAAATTTGGTGGCGAAGCCGGCGCCCGTGAAAACGGTAAACTCCGGACGGAGGGAAAGGATTACACGGTCCAAGATGGCGACATCTTCCACTTCTTGTTTAATGTTTAAAAATTTTCCCCCAAGTGGTGAAGGGGGAGATTTTTTGGTTAGTAGCTAGAAACCTTCCATATTTCGGCACAACCCCAACCGGTATTGGAACATTTTCCTGATA
>JAEDDP010000012.1 GCA_016297965.1 Alphaproteobacteria bacterium
GATTTTACCTAATGTTTGCTATAAAAATTAGATATATCAGATAGACCACCGTCTATTTGATATAGTGTTTATACATATTGAAAAACCTAACTTTTCCCAGAATGTTATTGACTTTTAGGGCTAAAATTCCTATTATGAAAATGTATTAAATCTAGACGGTGGTTTATGAATATTGAAAATCACAGAAATCACCTTAATTGATAGAAGAAATTAGTAATAAAAAGGAGAAAAAATATGGTTGTAAGAGTAAAACATTCCACAAGAAAATCTCCTAAAAAAAGGAGGTAATTATGACTAAACATAAAAGTTCAAGTGGACATTATAGAAAATCTCATGTTCGAATTTACGAAAAAACAGTTGATGGTAAAAGATATTCAAGACCAGCTTCTTATGCAGAAGAAATGAAAATTAAATATGGAATTATGGGTAGTTTTATTGTCTTAATTAGGGCAATAATTGCAGGAATTATTGGTTATGGTATAGCAGAAGCAGCTGGAGCTCCATTATGGGGATGTTTTCTTGCATTTATTGTCTTATTTGGATCTATGTGGCTTAATGGATAGGAGGATAATATGAAAAAAAAATGGGAAAACATACTTATTTTAGTTTGGTTTTGCATATTCGTATTACTTTTAATTTACAAAAAGTATTCAATAAGTGCGCTTTGGTTTCCTTTTGCTTGTTTATTGGGACAAGATTATTCTGATAAGAAGAAAATAGCTAATAATATTTTAAGTCTTGTTACCTTATTTATTACTATAAGCATATTTGCATTACCAGATTTTTGGAAACCTATTATGTATGGATTATTAAATTTTGCAAAAAAAATATTTAACTCCATACCATTATATATTTGGATAACTGTTGGTATTTTAGTGATTTTGTATGTAAATCAAGTAGAAGAAGCAAAAAAGAGAGAAAAGAGAAGAAAAAGATTAATAGATGAATATGGTGAATATTTTGCAAAATTAATACTAAATAAAACATTAGAAAGAGGAATGAGTTTTGATATAGTTAAAGAAATACTAGGAAAACCGCATCATAAAGAATATAAAATAAAAGGAAATGCTGATATTGAAATATGGAAATATAATGAATATAAAAAAGGATGTTATATGAAGATTTTAAAGTTTAAAGATGGTGAACTTTTTGAATATAGTATTAAATAATAAAAGGAGTATAAAATGGATAAAAAAGAAATATTAAAATTTTATGTTGAAATGGTAAATTCAATATTGAATATTTATAATTTAAATAAAAATAATACAACTGAAAAAATTACAAAAAGAATTTTAAATTGGATTATTCGTGAATATAAGGGAAAAATAAAATTATATGCATCAGAAGATGCAATAAAATGGGCAAAAAGCCAAGGTATTAGTGATAGCCTTTCAAATTATAATTGGAAAGATCAAGTAAAAAAGAAAGAAAAAGGTGGTCTTGGAGATAAAAAAAGAGAAAATTTACATCTTGAACATATTATTCCTATTTCTCAAATAATAGAAAATTTATTTGAAACAAAAACTTCCAATGATATACAAAATATATTAAATGAAATTTCTGTTGCTTGGATTAAAAGGGATCAACAACAAAAATTAGATAAAGGACATAAACAAGAAAGAGGTGAAAATTTAAAAACATGTTTAGAATGTTGTAAAGAATATTGTGGTGAATTGACAGAAATTGGTGAGTACAAAGTAACTTTGGATTATGATAATAAAAGTGAAAAAAAATGATATTTGGTAATTTTTTTATTTCTTTAACTGGAATATCAGGGTGTTTACAAATATCAAACTTAGAAATTTCTGCATGCGTTAATTTTCTTTCTATTATTTTTGAAAGTTTAAAAGACAAAGTATTTAGGATAACAACTGATAGATTGAATTTTATATTTACTCCAACTTTAAAAACTGGTTTTAACTTTGATTTAGATTTTGATTTAAAATCATTTGATTTCGAAGTTTCATTATTAGGATTGGCTTTAAACCTTAAACTTTGGTGATAAATTATGTATTATTTAGATAAAGTTATTTTCAAAGATTATAAAGATATTTTTCATTTAGAATTTTCTTTTGAATTAAAAAGATTTTTTGATATTTCTATAAATATTTTCAATATAATTAATGGTGGATTTTATATAAGAAATTATACAAAGCCAGATGATTTTTTCTATGATTCAAAACCATTTTTTTTGTATAAATTAAAAAATATTCATTTTGGCTTTGGATATAGTAAAAATCTTTATACAGGTATGGAAATAGGAGATTATTTAGCTAATTCAAAAAATAATTTTGATATTCAATTTGGAATTTTAGGATTGATATTTTGTATAGGTCAGTAGGTAAAATATAATTTATTTCCGGATAAAATATATTTTAATTTGTTAGTGTTTTTGTGGTAACAAATAACCTTGTATCCCCGATTACACTAGTTTTTTTAATTGTATTACTGGATAGAAAACGTTTTCTTAAAAATTTGTTGAATCCGAACTCTTTTTTAAATGGAAAAAGCGCAGTATTTTCAATAACTAAACCGTTTGATTTTTTATTAAATAACGATGATTGTGAAGAATGGTGGGTGATTAGGGACTCGAACCCCAGACCTCCTCGGTGTAAACGAGATGCTCTAGCCAACTGAGCTAATCACCCAAAAGATAGGACTATTATATACTATAAAATATAAATTGCAAGCACTTTTATAAAAAAAATTAAAATTTATTGATTTTGGTCAAACATTATGTAAAATTTCCATCGTTATTTACCATATAAAAAAGGAGCAAATTTTATGACTATGACAAAAGAAGAATTTATTAAAAAGGCAAAGGAGCTTGGGCTTTCCATTGATGAAATTGACCAATTCATAAAAAATCAGGAAACCGCCGAACATTACGGTTTTGCCGATGAATACAGTTCCGTTAATGTTGTAATTGATAAAGAAATGAATCCCGATGAAGATGATGAAAAAAAATCCGATGGCAAAAAGGAATGTTGTTGTCATGGGGAACATTGCCATTGTGAACACGATGGTGATGAATGCGAATGTGGATGTCATAACAAATCAGGTTGTGAATGTGGCGAGGAATGTCATTGTTGCCACCATAATAAGGAATCGTAGTTTTTATGAAACGGTAGATTGGAAATAGAAAAAGCAAGATTTAAATGTCTTGCTTTTTTCTTTTTTATCTTTGGTTTTGAATTGAATTTAAAAGCGTTGGATTTATCGCCGGTTGCTTAAATACCCCACTTCCATTTTGCAATAGTGTTTCAAGGGAACCATTAAACTTTACCCCAAAAAATTCGGCATTGTCTTCACGTATACCCATACTGTAATTCACGGGTGTTTCGTTTGAAATAAGGTTTGCCACCTCCCTTTTTTGATTATTAGAAGAAAGCGAAACCGCATTTTGTAATGTTCGGGCAATTATTTTTGTGAAGTTTGTACCCTTTTCATTTTTGGAAACCTCGCCTACTCCTTCTTCGGCAAATTTACCGGATAGGGAACAATAATTTTCAAAAAGGTGAAAATGATTTTTCATAAAAATATTGTCATATATAGACGATGACATATTTGACATTTCATCATCTTCCGCATCAAAATCTTCGGTATATTTTATATCGGCACCGAAACGGTCCGTATCCCAAAAATTATAAAATGTCCCATATTTAAAACCAAAATTTTCGGAACCCTTTATTTTATTGGATAAAAGTTTATCGCAAAAATTGGAAATGGAAACATTGGCACCTTTACGTTTTGGGGTATCAATGCCACCTTCCAAATTATCGGATGCAAGTGTAAACCCAATGTTTAGGGCTCCATCACTGTTTTGTACCCCTTCACGTGGGCTTAACATTATATTTGTAATTTCGCCGGTTAAATCATCCAACTTTGCCCCAAGGGAACTGTACTTTTTAAAATATGCAATATCATCCTTTAAATAATTTATCAATTCGCATGCAACAAAACTTCCGTGGCAATGGGAAAATATTGTAATGTTGCGGAGTTGCCGTTTTACCTCTGCCAACTTTTCATTACTGTCAATATTCCAAATTTTTCGTAAAATGGGAACGAACACAGTTTCATAAATTCGGCAAATGTAATCTATTTGACCGCGAGGTTCACCACGACTGAACTTTTTACGTTCTTCGCCAAGCATCTTTGTATCCTTTGGATAAACGACAGACAAAAGCTGGATGTCAGTATCGTTTACATCCTTTCGGCAAAGCATTCCCTGAACAACTTTGGCAATACCGTTTGCCTGCTTATCATCATCAATGCCGGCACCACCAAGGCATAAAACAATGGGGTTATCAAAATTTATTTGTGATGGGATAATATTTTTTTCCCAACCATAAATATTTTCCTTTGACCGAAGAGCCCTTCTACCGACACCGGAATCACGAATGTATGGAATAATCAAGCTTGCCCCAAACGAACGCATAAGGACCGAATCATCATCTTCTACTTCAATCATAATAAACCCCTATTTATAAATATAAGATTATATTATAAACAAAAATTTATTCTGTCAATAATATTTGAATTTTTATTTTGTGCCGGTGGAACCAAAACCGCCCTCACCCCTGTCGGAACTTCCAAGTTCGGCTTCGGATGAAACTTCTTCAAAATCAAATTGGTACACAGGTTCAACAACACCTTGGGCTATTTTCATACCACGTTCAATAACTATTGGTTCGGAGCCAAGATTTACAACCAAAACACCAACTTCGCCAAGGTATCCGTAATCAATAGTTCCAACACCGTTTGGCATAGAAAGTCCAAGGCGGAGAGCATTGCCACTTCGTGCGCGAATTTGAAGTGCATATCCGTCCTGTGGCATAATTTTAAAGCCGGCAGGGATTATAGCCCTTTCGCCACTTTGTATAATGACATTGTGGGTATTGCAGGCGCGAATATCAAATCCGGTATCCGTTGAATGGGCATAGGACATTGCGCCCCATGACTTATCGTAATTTGGTAAATAAAATATTTTTGCTTTTACTTTTGGCATTTGTTCCCCCATAAATAATAATGCTTGATTATAAAGTAAAAATTCGTAATTGCAAATACAGAAATCTTAAATATATAATGAATATTCAAAGGGGGCAAAAAATGAAAGTACGTAATTTTATATGTGGACCACTTCACAACAACAACTATGTGGTTATTGATGATGATACAAAAAAGGCGGTGCTTATTGATTGCAGTGATGCAAATGACGACATCATAAAGTATATAAATGAGCAAGGGGCAAGTCTTGAATACATCCTTTTGACACACGGACATTTTGACCATATTTTGGGACTTAATTATTTTAAGGAAAAGTATGGGGTGGATTTTTATATAAATCAAATGGATGTTGGACTTTTGAATCAAATAAACTCGCTTACCGATATTATGCCGGTACAGACACAAAATCCACCAAAGCCAAAGGGTACTTTTACCGAATCCAGTCAGTTTTTTGTTGGAAACATTCCTGTGAAAATTATTCACACATCGGGACACACAAAGGGAAGTTCGTGTTTTTTAATTAACGGAACTTTGTTTTCCGGTGATACAATGTTTTTTGAAACATACGGAAGGACCGACCTTTTGGGGGGAAGTGATAAGGAAATGCGCGAAAGTATCGCAAAACTTTTAACACTTCCGGATGATACAGTCGTACTTCCGGGACATGGAAAACCGACCACAATTTCACACGAAAAGAAAACCTATAATTTATGATTGAAAAAAATTTCTTTTATGATACATTATTGACAAATAAATAATTTTTTAAAAGAAGTAAGAATGCTAAAATATATTTATGCCTGTATGTCGGCGGGAAAGACAACTGAACTTTTGAAGACCTATGACCAATTTATGCGAAAGGGTCTTTGCCCCGTAATTGCAAAACCAAATGTTGATGACCGTGAAGGAAAGGTTCACGGGTGGGGAACAACCGCATCAAAGATTATTACCCGTCCAATTCCCGCATATTATTTTCAAAATATTGATGAAGTGAAAAAGTTGGAATTTGGTGTTTTGTTGCTTGACGAAGTACAGTTTATGAATCCAAATGAAGTTGTAAAACTTACCGAATTTAAAACAGATGTTTACGCATACGGACTTAAAACAGATGTGAATGCAAACCTTTTTCCGGCAAGTGCAAAAATCCTTGCCATTGCGGATGAAATACGGGAAATTTCAATGTTGTGTCAAAATCCGGATTGCAAAAACAAGGCCGTAGTACACAGCCGATATATTGATGGAAAAATTGATAAAAGCGGTAAAAGTGTTGTTATTGAAAAGGGACAAATTTCATACAAATCTTTGTGCTTTGATTGTTGGAAAAAGGAAAGAGATTAAAAAAACTTTCCATCACTTCCGATAATAAATACCCCCAAATCGTTGGCAGTTTTTATAACATTTTCGCGGTCGTCAATGATGGCGTTGTCCGCCTCTATTACTACACCATTTAATCCAGCAGAGGCAATATTTTTTATCGTATTTACACCAAGGACCGGAATATCGGCACGTTGTTCCTGTTGTGGCTTTAAAACTTTAACCAAAATACCACCGGTGCCACAAAGATGTTTTTTTGAACGATTGATAAGTTCGTCGGTACCACTGAACTTTTCAACGGCGACAACCTTTTTATTTTGAACAATTATTGATTGTCCCCGGTCGGTTTTGGCAAATTTTTTTGCCATTTCAAATCCAAACTTTGCATCGTCAATATCGTGTAATGAGGGAAGTACGTCCGTCAAAACACCCTTTTTAATCAACAATTCAGGCATTAAATCCTGAATTCCAACGACGTGAAAACCATTTTTTTCAAATTCGGAAATAACAAGGCGAAGGATACCATCATACCGATTTTTCATAAAAATAAGTTTGAAAAATGTGCGTATCAAATCAAATGTTGGTTTTATTTTTGCGTGTCCAACTCCACCAACAAGGACAACCGTATCAACATTTTGTGATTTAAAAAATGAAATCGTTTTTGATAATTCGGAAAGGTAAAATTCACGATATGAACCTTTTTTCACCTTTTTTTTAAGTGGGTCAGAAACACATCCACGGATTCCCATAACGGAAATTTCAACATTGTTTTGTCGTGCAAAATCACAAATCAAAAACGGCAAATTTTTATCACCGGCAACAAGTCCAATGTGCGAAATTTTCCCCTTCATCACAACGACCCTTTATTATGAATTTGAAGTATCTTCAACAGATTGTTTTCCACGTGGTTTGCAAACAATTCTTCGGGAATCGTGTTCAATGAAATTAAAGATTTCATCGGCAACCGGATTTCCACCATAAACGGATTTTGCCATTGCCAAACGTTCCGCCCAAAGTCCTTCATCCGAAATAAATAATGCCTTATACACTTCTTTTATTGTACGAATATCGGCAAGGGAAAACTTGTTTCGTTTAAGTCCAACCATATTAAGACCATCAAGACTTTGTGGATTTCCATCACTCATTGAAAATGGAATAACATCTTGGGTAATTTTTGAACAACCACCAACAATTGCATATTTTCCAATGGTGCAGAATTGATGGATTGCGGTGCAACCACCAATGATTGCCTTTTCCTGAATTATAACTTCACCACCAAGGGTTGTTGCCTGTGAAAGCAAGGCACCATCACGAACTTCACAATCGTGTCCGATATGTGTGTGGGACATAAGGAAAACATTGTTTCCAATCCATGTACCCTTTGCCCCAAGTGGGGTTCCGGCATGGATGTTTGTAAATTCACGAATATCACAATGATTTCCGATTGTTACAGTTGTTGCCTGTTCCGCGGTAAACTTTAAATCGTGTGATTTATTTCCAATGATAACAAATTGATGAATCATATTTTCATCACCAATTGTTGTTTTTCCCTCAATTATCACATTGGATTTAAGGGTGTTATTTTTTCCGATTATGACATTTGGACCAATTATACACCATGGACCAATTTTTGTTCCTTCGCCAATTGTGGCATTTTCATCAACAAATGATGTTGGATGAATTTCTACATTTTTAAATTTTTCATTACTCATAAACGATACCCTTTTTATTTTCTTTAATGATACTATTTAAAGAATAAAAGCTCAATACAAGAATTATTTCTAAATATTACAAAAAATTGGTTTGAAAAGATTGGTGTAAAAATGTAGGATTGTATGCATATTTTGAAAAAAATAACGAAAGAAAAAGATGGATGAAACATTAAACAAAATAAAAAAATATGGTCGCAATTTTGAACTTGGGAAATATGTAATCCTTAAAAAACCGGAACTTTTGACCGTGGGTGATTGTTGCCGTATTGCGGATTTTTGCCGTATTTCGTGTGAGGCAAATATTGGTGATTATGTTGAAATTGCACCGTATACTTCAATCGCCGGAGGTGGTGGAAAACATTCCTTTACAATGAAGGGTTTTTCAAGCCTTTCATCCGGTGTTAAAATTTGGCTTTCAAGCAATGATTATGTAAACGAGCTTGTAACACATGCGGTGCCAAATGTTCGTGAAATTATGGGCGATGTTGTTATGGAAAAATATACTGGGATTGGTGCAAATTCCGTTGTTATGCCAAATAATCATATTCCAGAAGGTGTAACAATTGGAGCATTGAGTTTTGTTCCGGAAAACTATCCATTTGAAGAGTGGACAGTGTATGCGGGAACCCCTATTCAACCAATAAAGAAAAGAAATAAAGAACAGGTTTTGAAACCTTTGTATGATTTAGGAATCCTTAAAAAATAAAAAAAGCCTTCCGAAATGGAAGGTATTTTTTTTGAACTTTTTCACACGTTAAATTTGAAATTTCAAACCGATTGTTGCAATGTGTGCCTTTAATTCAGTTTCCAATTGCAAGTCATAATATTCAACCGTGTCGGCTCCGGTACCGGTAGTATCTGGGATTGTTGCGGTTAATGTGTCGCCGGTTTCAACGGTTCCGAAATCGTAGTACCTGTATCCTATATCCAATGAAATGTAGTTGTTAAGTCCAGCCGAAATTCCGGCACCAAATACAACGGTTTTGTTTCGTTGTGTTTTTCCGGCCAATGAATAGTTTGCGGTTGTGCTTGAAAATGTCATATCGCCAAGTTCAATTTCGGATGCACCAATTCCAGTCATAACATAAGGAACAAAAACAAAGTAAGGCTTTCTTCGGTTTGCAACAAAATCGAAATAAACGTTTACCGTCCCCCCCCTTAAATCAACAAAGCTTTGGTATGAACGGGTATCCATTCCAACCTGATTCATTCCATCCATTTGAATGTCCTTGCCAAGTCCGAAATATGACAATTCAATACGAAGTGGATTTTCCGAATTGATACCGAATGCCGCCGAAAGGAAATAGTCGTCCTTGTACTTTACATTTATTGGATTATCCTTTCCATCACGACAAATGAAGTCGGCAGAAAATGAGCCATTGCATTTTTGTGTGTCGGAAAACTTCATATCGTCGGGAGTGTAAAAATATCCCGCATATCCGGCAACATAAATTCTTTTTAAGCGTGGGGTTTTATCCTTTTTATGTTTTGTTTTGGTTGGTTTTGCAACATCAACATTAAGGTTTTCAACACTTACCGAAGTTGTTGATGCGGAATTTGGGGTTTGTTCATAATCATAATAATCATCCGAATCATCGGATTTATTTGACGAATGTTTACCAATATACATTTTTTCAATTGTATCTACCGGTGCGAATAAATCACTTGCAAATGCAGGGACTGTAAGGGACGAAAGCCAGATAAGAACAAGACTTTTAAGTATATTTTTCATTGTATTTCCTTTATTTTCAACCTACTTTTAGACATAATTTAATATAATTAAAATATTTTGTCAAGTGTATTTTATACAAAAATAAATTTTTCTTTATAAAAATAAAGACCTCAAATTAAGGAAAATAAATGAAATTATTTTATTAAATCAAAGATTTCACCACGGATGTCATCCAAGCCAGTCCCCTTTTCACTACTTGTCAAAAGGATTGTTGGGTGCATTGCGGGATGGTCAGGGTAAATATTTGCAATATCCGATTTTACCTTTTCGGCGGCGGATGCGGAAACCTTATCAAGCTTTGTTAATGTTATTTGATAATTCACGGCGGAAGCATCAAGCATTTTCATCATATCTAAATCAACCTGTTTCACACCTTGACGTACATCAATTAAAAGGAAGACACGGCGAAGTTGCACACGTCCCCGCAAATAAGTATTAACGTTTTCATTCCAATTTTTTACAATTTCGGCGGGGGCCTTTGCAAATCCATACCCCGGCAAATCCACAATCATAAGGACATCCTGCATATTAAAGAAATTTAACATCTGGGTCCGACCAGGAGTTGCGGAAGTTTTTGCAAGGTTCGGTGATGAAAATATGGCATTTATAAGGGAGGATTTTCCAACATTGGAACGACCAATGAATGCAATTTCCCTTTGCGATGATGCGGGGATTTGCATTACCGTTGGAAAGCTTGCCACAAAAGTTGGTTTTACCTTATAAAATTCCTTTATTTTCATTACATCAACACCCTACTTTATAAATTTTTGTTGAAGGATACTTAATATATTATTAACAATCCAGTATAAAAGTAAACCACTTGGGAAGCCACCAAACATTATAACAAATATAAATGGAAGGAATTTCATAACCTTTGCCTGGGTTTCATCCATACCCGCCATAGGTTGCATTTGTTGTTGAATATACATTGTAACCCCCATAAGGATAGGAAGAACACCAATGTTTGGAAGCCAAGCATAAGGTGTAAATGGTAAAAGTCCGAATAAGTTAAATATGCTTGTTGGATCCGGTGCGGACAAATCATTTATCCAAAGAATAAATGGAGCCTGACGCATTTCAATGGAAATCACCAACGACTTGTAAAGGGCAAAAAATACCGGTATTTGTATAAGCAATGGAAGACATCCAGAAAGCGGATTTACCCCACTTTTTTTGTAAAGCATCGCAAGTTGCATATTCATCATTTGCTTATTGTTTGCATACATTGTCTGAATACGTTTCATTTCCGGTTGCATAGCCTTCATCTTTTTCATACTTTTAAATGATTTTTGCGCAATTGGGAACAGTAATGCACGAATCAAAACTGTGAACAATATGATTGAAAAACCAAAGTTTCCGGTTATGTCGTAAAACCATTTTAAAATCAAGGTAAACGGTTTTGAAAGGATATAAAAATAGCCGTAATCAATAACCAAATCAAATTTTGGAATTGAATATTTTGTTTCATATTGAGAAATTATATTTTGCTCCTTTGCTCCGATATAAACATACGAAACGACTTCTTCGGATTTATGTGGTGCCACGGAAATCATATCACGAACATAATCTGCCTGAAATTGGCGAATATTTGATTTTCCGTTTGGATTTGGAATTGATGGATCGGAAAGTTCCAACACACGGGCGGTAAAGTTTTTGTTGTTTTCTTCGGGTACAAGCATTGTCATAAAGTAATCAGAACCAAAACCAAGCCATCCGTCCTTTGAATTAAATTCCCGTGTTTTGGATGAAGCAATACTTGAATACTTATATTCCTCTAAATTACCATCCAAAAATCCAACAAAACCAGTGTGGGATGATGTAATTTGCTTTGTCATATCAACGGATTGAACCACACGAGCATAAGGGAAAAATTCAACATTAATGTTTGAATTATTTACAACTTTATCCTTTACAGTCAACATATAATCTTCATCAAATGAAAGTGTACGAACAAACCGTACATTTTGCGAATTGGTCCACGAAAGAGTGATTGAATTTTGTGATTTTGAATCAACCTTCCACTTTGTCATATTGGTTGGAAAAAATGATGTGTTATCATTTGAACCAAGGAAACCAAGTTCAATGTATGATGATTTTTCATCAACTTTATCTTCGTCCTTTATGTATTTCAAAAGTTCAACATTTTTTGCATCGTCGGCAAGTGATACTTTATATTTTTTCAACACAACATCATCAAGACGAAGACCCACAGAGTTAAAGTTACCCTTTAACGATTCAGTTGAAAATGGAACAAGATTTCTTTCAATTTCAACACGTTTTGAAAGTGTCAATGGATTAACAGTTGGAAGAGTTTCTTTTTTCTTTCCAAAGATTGCATTGAATATAACAAGCACACAAAACACATAAACAAAAGTTTTCCAAAAACTTGGTTTTTGCACTTGATTATTTGGAGTAATATTTTTTTCCATAATACCTATTTCCTTTCCGGAGGCAAATCCAATCCTCCCTTAAATAATGGATTACATTTTAAAATTCGTTTTATTGTTAAATAACTGCCCTTCAATATACCAAAGTTTTTTAAAACTTCAATAGAATAATCCGAACATCGGGGAAAGAAACGGCACCTGTACCTTCCTCCAATTGCCGGAGATATGAATATCTGGTATCCACGAATCAATAATATTAAAAACTTTGTTATCATAATTAAAAAGATAATGGCAAGATTTGAAAAAGACAAGTTAATAATTGACTTTGAATATTTTTGTATGCAATTATACATAAAGTGTAAAGGAAACAAAATTTATGTCATTAAATATAAAAGATTTTGATGTTTTTCATTTTGAAAAAATTGACAGTACGAATGCCATTGCAAAACGTTTTGTTGAAAGTGGCAGGGATAAAAACACCATAATCATTGCCGATGAACAAACAAGAGGAAAAACAACAAAATCCACCCCGTGGACCAGTCCAAAGGGAAATCTTTACCTTACATTGATGATAAAGTTGAATGATGGTGATGAAAAATTTTTACCACAACTTTCATTTATAAGTGCAATATCTCTTGTTGAGGCAATACAGGAAGTCATTAAAAGCAAGGACATAGATATAAAAATAAAGTGGCCAAATGACCTTCTTTTGAATGGGAAAAAGTTGTCCGGAATTTTGATTGAACGGGATGAAGATTTTGCAATAATTGGGATTGGTGTAAATACCGAAAGTTCACCAGATTCGTCCCTTACACGGTATCCGGCAACATCGCTTAAACAAGAAAATTTTGTGGTAAACAAGGATGAATTGGCGGTGGAGCTTTGCAAAAAGATTATTGAAAATATAAATGATTGCAAACAGAATTCCTTTTCAAAAATAATTGAAAAAATCAAACCATTTATGTTTAGGCTTAATTCGGAAATTTCAATTTCTGTGTGTGGGGAAAATATGGTTGGCATTTTTTCGGGTATTGCCGAAAATGGCGGACTTATCCTTCAAATTGATGGAAATAAAAAAACTCTTTTATCAGGCGAGCTGACAAAAGAGAATTTTTAAAAAGGAACATCATTTATTTTTTCAAATTTTTATCAATATATTTGTTTATTGTTTCAAATAATTCCTTCAACTTGCCCTCATAATTATGCGGAGCATTTGGCACGGAAATATAATGAATTTGACCGAATTTTTGCTTATTTATATTATTTGCCAAAGATTTCAAACTTTCCTCGGTTATAACGGTATCACTTCCGGCACCAATCAATGCACCATCACAAGGAGCAGGATTAAAAAATGAAAAGTCAAACTTTTTCGGATATGGGGAAACCGCAACATAACCGGTAATTTCAATTCTTCGCATCAAAATTTGCATTGCAATCCACGCACCGAAACCAACACCAGCAAGCCAAAATTCACTTGCTTCTTCGTGTTGTTCTTGAAGCCAATCAACAACGGTTGATGCATCCATCAATTCGGTTTCGCCACCTTCAAATATTCCGGCGGAACTTCCACAACCGGCGAAGTTGAAACGAATCACGGAAAAACCACGTTGAAGAAAGGAGTAAAAAATTGTATAGTTTACCTTTTCATTCATATTTCCGCCATTTGTTGGTAAATCGTGGAAAACAACGGCTATTGGAGCCTTTGGATTTGGGTTCTTGTAATAACTTGCCTGAATTCTGCCATTTGATCCTGATAAAATTATATCCATATTCTCTCATCCTTTTTTTATGGAAAGTATAATACTATAATTTGAGGGTAAAAAGCAATAAAAAGAAACAGATATTTTTAAATTTTTTTTAAATTTATTATGGATTTTTAAATTCAATAATGCTATTAAGTATAGGTATGCAATAATAAATAGGAGAGATTATGCACAAAAAATTCCTTAAAATAGCTGTGATTTCAGCATCAATATTACTTTACAAGGCAAACTCGGTTTATGCTGGATTTTGGGATGCATGGGCAAATGAGGACGAGGAGGTAAACACAAAATCATCATCCGAAAAGACCTCGCCTTCAAACAAGTACTCATCACAAAGAAATGTTTCAAGTACACGGACTTCCAGTACTGTGATAAACAATACGTACAATAACACATCGTACAATATTAACTCCGCTACATCAAAAAATAATGTTTCTGCAAATGCGGTAAGTTATGAATACCTTGGCGATGGTTCGGGAACTATGGCGGGTCAAAATATATTTAATGTTGACGCGGTTAATAATCAAAAGCCAATTGTGATTTGTCGTCAAAAGGGATGTACCGAGCTTAATGACAAGATGACAAGAAACTATTTATTCAATGCAATCGCAAACCTTTTGTATGTAAACAACAAGACAAAGGTTTATTTGTGTGAGGCAAACACTTCTACCCGTGCGTGTATTTCAAATGGTTTGAAGTATGCCGTAAATATTGGTGGTACCGCAGGTGTTATTTATATACCATCGCTTACCATTACCGATGTTTCATTTTCACAAAACCTTAAAAGCATAAGTTTTATGTTCTCCTATGACCTTTATGCAAATGGTTTGAAATCTTTCTGTACATCTTCGTATAACACGATTGAGATTTCGGAAAATAAGCAAGCACTTATTCGTGATAACAATTACAAATGTCAGTTGACATCTGATTTGCCATCAACATCATATAATATTTACAATATTGATTATGTTGACCTTGATTATGGTATAATCGGTGCGTATTACTCTACTGGTATAAGTGGTGCCAGTCAGGGCGGACACGATGGTTATGTTTTGATGAAGTTCCAGTATACAGATAAGAATACTGTGAAACCAGCATCAAAATGTAAGACCGGCGTTTGTGATGATGCAAGTTATCGTATTGCACCTGGACAATATGAGGTAATACCTTTGGAAAAATAAAGGGGCAAAGATGGATTTAAAGGTTCCAAATGATTTTATCGCACATCTTCTTGTCATAGACGATGATGACAGAATCAGGGAGCTTTTGGGACGTTATTTGTCGGCAGAAGGTTATCTTGTTTCGGTGGCAGAAAGTGCCGATGATGCCGAAGTTATTTTGCAAAACATAAAATTTGATTTAATCATCAGTGATAAAATGATGCCCGGAAAGGATGGCATTCAATTACTTACCGACATTCGCGGAATGAATAACACAACTCCGGTTATTATGCTTACCGCCGTGGATGATATGGATACACGGTTGTTGGGTCTTTCAAATGGTGCGGATGATTACATCGCAAAGCCGTTTGAACCAAAGGAACTTCTTCTTCGGATTATGAATATTTTAAAACGGACAAAGCCAGTTGCCACATCGGTTATAAAGTTTGGTGATTTTTCGTTTGATACGGTTTCGGGTATCCTTAAACACAAAGAAGAAATAGTAAAATTGACAACCGCACAAAAAAATATTATGAATCATTTTATGAATAATATAAATAAGGTTGTTTCAAGGGAAGATTTTGCACGGGTACTTGGGACAAAGGATGAAAGAAGTATTGACGTTGCAATTACAAGGTTAAGGCATAAAATAGAGGGTGATACAAAAACAAATGAATTTATAATAACGATACGAAATATTGGTTATAAGTTTGTAATATAAGGCAAAAGCGAGGTAGTAAATGAAAAACAATGTTAAAAAATTTTTTGAATTAAGAAATTATTTTCCAAAGGGTATAACCGGAAGAATGCTTTTTCTTATCATACTTCCGATACTGTTTTCACAACTTTTGACCGGATATATTTTTTACCAAAGACATTGGAGAAGTATTTCAAATCAAAGTGCCATTGCATTTGCGGGAAATGTTTTAACTATTGTTGACCTTAAAAAAGCAGATAAAAGTCCCGAGGAATTTGAAGAAACCAAGCAAATGGCAAAGAAAAACTTTATGATGGATGTGGAATGGCTTCCGGATGAAAAAATTATAAGGAAACGAAATTCAAAACGACTTGAACAACTTTCACTTAAATACGTATACCGATTTTTAAATCAAAATCTTGGTCGCCCATATTCGCTTAGTGCAGATGAAAATAAAAATGTTTTGCAAATCAAAATACAATATCCTAATGGTGTGCTTGCCATAAGTTCATCACTTAAATCAGTGTTTTCAAAAACCATTTATGTGTTCTTTTCTTGGGTATTTGGAAGTACCGCTATATTTATTTTGATTACCCTTCCATTTGCCCGGAGACAGGTGAACTCAATAAAAAAATTGACACAAGCAATTATTTGTGCCGGAAGGGGTGAGGAGATACACAACTTTGCACCATCGGGACCATTGCAAATAAGGCGTGCAGGAAATGCCTTTATTAAGACATACAACAGAATGCAACGGTATATGAAATCAAGGACGGATATGTTGTCCGGAATTTCGCACGACCTTAAAACACCACTTACAAGGATGAAATTGGAATTGGAATTTTGTGATGACAAAAACCTTCAATTTGCCCTTCTTGGTGATGTGGAAGATATGGAAAAAATGATTGATTCATATCTTAGTTTTGCACGAGGAATGATACCTGAAAATTCCGAAAAAACAAATATCACAAAAACAGTACAAAACCTTATCCGTAAACTTAATAAAGGGAACTTTGACATTACCCTTAATGCAAAAAAGGATTACTTTGCGGTTGTTCGTCCATCGGCATTTGAACGTGCAATTTCAAATGTGATTGTTAATGCAATCCGGTATGGAAAAAAGAAAATTGATGTAAGTATTTCAAAGGATGATGAATTTTTGGATATTGTTGTTGAAGACAATGGTCCGGGTATTCCAGAAGACAGACGCGATGAAATGTTTAGACCATTTACAAGACTTGACAGTTCACGAAATGCGGAAACTGGCGGTATGGGACTTGGGCTTGCCATTGTACAGGAAGTTATTCACCAACACGGCGGTGATGTTGCACTTTTGAAAAGTGAAAAGCTTGGTGGATTAAAGGTGAAAATCCAAATTCCATTGAAGTAAAAATATTATAAAGAAAAAAGATAAAGCCTCCGAATTTTGGGGGCTTTTGATTTATTTGTCGTAAATTGATTTCCAAAGTGAAAGAAGTGAATTTGCATCCGAAATTTTGCCAAGCTCCTTATTATGATTTTTTTCGTATGCCTTTTCATCAACCAATTCATCTCCGATAATTGTATACCAATCCTTTACCGGATCGGAAATTTCCTTTGCCTTTTTAAGGTTATCACGGACACCCTTTGCCAAATCAACCGCTAAATAGGTTTCAAGTCCGTAAACACCACCCAAAATGCAAGCACCACCAACAATCCAAGGT
>JAEDDP010000002.1 GCA_016297965.1 Alphaproteobacteria bacterium
ATGTTGGTAAAAACATTAAAGAAATTAATTACCTGATTTCAAGGCATAAACCAAAAATTGTGATTGGTAATTCTCTTGGTGGTTTTGAGGTTATGGCTGCTAACTATAGTGTTTACAAAATTCTGATAAATCCTTACATATAATTTTATTTTTATCTCTATGCATATACCTAATTTTTTCAAATTTTATAGTATTTGCTATATATGAAGAATGAGATGTTATAAAAGTTTGGACTCCATTATGAAACATTTTTTCAAGAAAATTATCTAAATAACTAATAAAAACTTGTTGCATTTGTGGATGCATATGAGATTCTGGCTCTTCTATAAATAAAAGAGGAATATTTAAAAAATTTTGTTCTTTTATACTATCTGCAAAGTAGGCTAATTCAAATTGAATTTTTATTAAGTTTTTATATCCTAATCCATTATAATTACTAGGAAGTGAATCTGTATTTTCTTTACTATATACTAATTCAGATTTGTTTTCTATTTGGCTATTTAAATCAATTTTTGTTTGAACCCCTATGAGTAGTTCATCCATATTAGGATAACCAAAACCTACTGATTTATTTACAAGTTCGCTTAAAATTCTATCAGTTCTTACTTGTATTTCTAAATTTTTCTCAGATGTAAAGTTTTTTAATTCTTTAATTTTTGTATCAAACTCTGTATCAAGATTATTTAATGTTTTGTTAAAGTAGTTGTTTATTAATATATTTAAAGTTCCGGAATCTTGTTGTTCATTTTCATCTAAATGACGTTCTGCATTAATCATATATAATGGAAATAATTCAGCAAACTCTTCTTGTTTTTTTATTTGATAATTATTAGGATTTGAAGGATCTATAGCATAAATTAATAATTTAAAAATCTTATTAAACGAATTATATATTTCTGTTTTAAATGCTTTAATGTTTGAAAATCTGTTGTTATCCAGCTCATATTTATCTAAAAATTCATTTAGAGAATTTTCTTCCAAAATGAAATCATATTTTGCTTCTATTATAACCTTGTTTATATTTGAATTAACATCAATTATGAAAGGAGATAATGCTCCTAAATTTGTTTCAAAATCTTCATCCTCATAGTCTATTTCAAAAGAAATAGATGGTATTAAAATTAATTCTTTTAGCTTATCAAATGTAATTTTACCTCGTTTAAAATTTATAAGAGCCGCAATAATTTTATTTCTTCTAAATAGAGGATAATCATCATATGTTAATGTTTTATTTTTAATTATTTTATAAATAAATTGCATAAAAGATGTTTTTGCAGTATTATTTCTTCCTACAAATAACGTTGTTTTTTTATCAATATTAATTTCGACATTATTTAATAATCTAAAATTCTTAATGTGTATTTTTGATATATACATTATGATTTCCTGTTTTCTTTTAGTAATTTATTATATCTTTTTGTTATTAACTTAACTATTTCATCATATATTGGCGATTTAGTTAATTCTGACTTATTACAAGAGACGGCTAAATCATTTGCTAATTTACTGATATTAGAATATCTACTAGTTAACATCTCTGAGAAAGTATTTTCTTTGATATTTAATTCTTTTGCAAGTAATCCAAAATCTGTTAAATATAATTTATCACTCACTTGTTGATTACCTATTTTCATAGCTAAGTTATGAGATAAATTCGGATATACTTCTGTAGATACTAAATCATAAAACGGACTTAACATAATATTTTTATTCTTTAAATGTAATATAGAAAAGTTTTTTGCATGAGCATCATTATTTCCAATTAAATAGTTATACATAATTATATCTAAGAACTTTATAGCATTCAAAGCTGGTTGAGAAACATAATCTTGTATAGCCTTATAACATTTTTTTATTGATGGACCACCATCTTGTTGATATTTTTTATCAGATAATACACCTAATATTTGGCAAAAATCTTCTTGATGAATTCTTTCTATTCTATCATCATGAATAACTCTATCATATCTTTCTATTAAAAGATATTTTAATCCATTAACTTCCTTTAATTCCACATCAGGAACATCTATATTTAAGACTTTTGCCAATTTCATACAGAAATATTCATTTTCAAGTAAACCTGTATAGTTTTTATTTTCTACTTTAACAATATGTGTTGATGGAAATCTATCATTAGGATAATAATATTTCCCATCTTTACATACTATAGCAAATTTTGGTTGAGCTCCTGCTAATGACAATCTAGCATTTTCATCAGTTGTTAATAGTGGATTAACAGGTAATTTCTTGATAATATTTATTAAAACGCTATCTGTAATTTCAACTAATTCTTCATTATTTACAGAAGGGACATTATCATCTCGATACAAAGAAATTGCACCAGCACAATCTCCACCTAATTTATCAAGCAATGAAAATGGATTATTCTCTGATACTCCAATATTTTTAGCAATTAAGGTTTTAATTTCAGATTCAGGTGTAAGATTTTCAAAAAATGGTCTTGCATAACTATTTGGATAAGTTTCTTTTCTAATAGGCATTCTTACAGATATTGCTTCTGTTGCATTATCATCGTATGTAAATCTTAATGATGATGAAGGTGTTTCAGTTAAAACTCCTACTTTTTTTCCATAAAAGAATACATTTAAAAATCTTTTAGCCATTATTTATCCTTACTAACATTATTTGTTGTAAATTGTATTCCTAATATTCTTGCAACATGCAAAGCCTTTTGAAGTTGACAAGTTTCCTTTCCTTTTTCCAAATCACTAATAAATCTTACTCCAACATTTGATAACGAAGCAAGTTGAGCTTGTGTTAAACCTTGCGCCTTTCTAAAGTCTTCTATCAAACGACCAAAATCTATTGAATTTTTCATTTTTTCTTCCTATTTTTCCTTTATTATATCACGTTTTAAAAGTATAATCAAATGAAATTTTACCGTTCGGTAATATTTTTGCATTTTTGACGTTAAAACAATTGAAATATTCCCGCTCGGTAGTATTTACATACTATTCTTGTTTAAATGATCAAATTATTCCCGTACGGTAAGATCATACTATATGGCTAATTATTTGTTTGCCAAGATTTTACATTTTATTTCAAAATTGTCTGTATAATTGCGCTAAACATTAGGTTTATTCTAGGTTTTGTATTTTACATTATTTTTTCATTGAAAAATTTAATCAATAATTATAAATTAAAATAAACAGAAACAAAAAGAGAACGTTAAGGAGATTTACTATGATTACGCATCCAATTCCAAAAAAAATTGTTGTTTAACAGAAGCATGTGAATGGATTGCTTTTGGATGGGAACCTGTTAGCCAAATTTATAGGCAGGTTGATGAAAGGTTTATTGATAAAAATGGATACGTAGATCTAGAATATTCTCTTAACGAAAAATATTTAAAAGCTATTCGAATAGCCTCCTTTAAGTTACTCATTGCTCTCTATGAAAAACAAATTGCTGGCTTAGGTGTTAGATTTAAAACTAATGATTCACCATGTTTTGAAAAATATTGTAGAGTTAGGGTCGATGATTGCAGTAGAATTTATTTTGAGTATGAACAAATTATATGTCCAAAGTCAGAATATAGTTATAAATATGTTTACTTAAGTTTCAAGGATGTTAAAAAATGTTTTCCTCGTGATGAAAATGGTAATCCAATTATAGAAGAAACTAAACAAAAGAAAATAGGTTATAATAGCCTTTATATGGAAATAATGGATAAAGTTATTGATGATCTTAGTATAACAGAGAAAAATCAACCAAGTAAGAAAAGTATCTATTATCATGTATTGGCTAAATATGCAAAGAAATACAATCTTTCAAATAATACAATACAAATGATTGCAAGCCTTGTTCTTAATCCTGAATCAAGACTCGGTAAAGCTAAGAAGTAGCCCAGCGGAAATAAAGCTTATAATCCAAGTTTTTTTAATAATTCATTTGAAATATAATCTTTAGGATTTTTATCTAAAATTTGGCATATGAGATTCTTTTTATCCATACGATCTTTATTATCAAAATTATATTTTTTTAATTTCTGAAAATTTTCAAATATTTTTATGTACTTTTGTTCTGGTAATTTTGCAACACATAAAATTATTTTTTTTAGATATTTATTCAAAAGTATATCTACATTTTCAAATAATGGTTTAGAAACATCTATATATGATATTTTTTTTAAATACTGTTCCCTTTTACATTCCCACTCATTTTCTTCAACAATTATTGTAAATTCTGGCTTACAACTTTCAAAATCTTTAGTTGAAATAAAAAATATTAAAACTTCTGAAAGAAAAGGATGTTTTGAGAACATTAACTTATACTTACGTTTTCTTTTATTAGGAACGTTTGGATCTAAGGAATCTTCATCACAGTATACCCAATTTTTTTGAAAATATTCAAACATTATTCTAAAACTAATTCTTTTCCTAAGTTCTCATCCCCACCTAAAGTTGCTCCTAACTTTTTCATAGGACCTGTTGCATAAGCCAAATCTGTCAAAGCTTTTGCTCCATAACCAGATAAATCGTCCAACACTTTATCTATCACAGAATTTTCATTTTCAGTAAAATTAAAAGAAATTAATTCTTCATTTTTATATACGATTGTTCCAGCACCAGAAAAAGTATATTCTTCATGAGAACTGATATTTTTACTATTTTCTAAATCTCGTAATATAGAATAAATTTTTTCATCATAAGGTCCATAACGGTATCTTATATAAGAAAAATCAGATATCTTATTACCATTTTCCCGTACAGCAACCAAATCAATAAAATAACATAATTTCATTATCATAGTCACCGAACAATTTTGTCTTGATAATATTTTACTAATTAAAGCCTTAGTTTTTTCACACATTTGAACAATTCCTATAAAAACCTTCTTAAAAAGTACATACAAAAGAAAAAAATAAAACACACTCCATAAAATATATATCATATTTCAAGAAAAAAAACAAGATTATTTTTTATAGATATTTTAAGCAAATATAAAAATACTAATCTTTTTTTTCAAATAATAAAGTTTCTCTAAAAGTATTTCTAAATTCACTTTCTTCCTTTGTATTGTAAAAAGGTAATCCAATTATCTTAAATTTTTTATTCACATTATATTCAATAAATTTATCTTTATTTTGTTGTTTAATTTCTTCTAAAAATTCAGTTTTCCATTTTTCCATAGCATTATTTTTCAAATGATCTCCTTTAGGTTCAATAAATACTTGATAATTAATGTTACTATCTGTTTTATCTTTTAAAATCAAAATAAAATCAGGCTCAAATCTTTGACCATTTTTAAAATTAAAAATACTTAAATCTTTCTCATTTCTTATGAGTTTAATATCTATATATTTTGCCTCTAATTGGGATATAAAACCTTCAAACATTTCAATAAATGATTTTTCTTCTAAAGTTCCATATACAGAATCATAAGCATACCATGATTTATTTTTTATAAAATCTATCATCGAATTTTCTAATCGCTTATTGTTTTTATCAAATTGTAAAGTTTTTTCGCTCTTAAAAATTTCTTTTAATACTTTTGGTTTAAACTCTTTTGAACCTTTGAATTCAGTAATAACACCTTTTAATTGATCTCTAATTTCTAGCAATAATTTACAAATAGCATTATACTGTTCTCTTAATGAAAAATTTTCTATATCGTTTTTTTCTCCTCTTATTCTAATTTCAATTTTATTTAATTTATTTTTTATAAAATCATCAATTGAATTTATGTCCTTTATATATTTTTTTAGATTATTAAATTCAAAAAAAACTGTATTAAGTAATGCATTTTTCTTTATATTATTAGAAATACAAGATACTTCAATTATTCTTGTTATTTTAGGTAATATAACATCTGTTATAGATTTATCATCAAAAGCTTTTGTTTCTTTTGTTATTCCAGAATATATATCATAGGTAAAACAAGACCCTTTTAATAAAGGAATATTATCCCAAGCTATATATTCTGAATAATCTGTTTTTTTACATTCATTTACAAAAATTAGATTATTCATAAATGATTCATTATTTAAAAAATCATCTTTTAACTTTATTATTTTAACAATTTTATCATTTTCAACAGCACCGCTTTTTATTAATTCTGAACGTAATTCATAAATATATCTACTATTGTATATACTATGATAATGAATTGTTTCAAGCAATCTTAGTGGTGATTTTAATTCATTATCATATTTTCTCTTGAATTTATCTTTACCATCTATTGAAAATGGGTAATATCTTGCTCCTCTACCAATAAGTTGAGCTTCTGCTACTGTAGTAGATCCAGCTTTATTTTTGTTAGCATCTCTTGTATCATATAAACGAACAATATCAAATAAATTCAAAACATCCCAACCTTCATTTAATTTATTTACAGCAAAAATAGTTCTATATTCGTTATTTGGACTTTCAAGAGAATTTAATATGTTCTCTTGTAATATTGTTTCATTTATATTGTTTTTATTTTCATAAGATTTTTGATTTTGTTTTTTGCTATCAAATACATATTCATTAACATTCAAACATTTATTGGGCGCAAAATTTATTTTTATTTTCTTTATTAAATTTGTATAATTTTTATCATGTATATCATAATACTTAAAAGCTTCCATTAAATAATTTATATCTTCAAAATTTCCATTTTCGTCAAATTCAATCTTTTCGGATTTCTTAACAAACTTTTTTATTCTTTCAATATCTTTTATCGATAATTCGGAAATAATTTTCTGAAATAATACAAAATTTTCTTTTGATTCCTCAATTGTTTTATTAGCTTTGAATAATATTATAGGTTTTAAATTAATATTATTATCTGTAGCTACATCTTGCCTAAATTGATTTAGAATAATAGCTTGTAGTATCAAGTCCTTTTTTTCTATTCCTATATCTGATTGAAATAACTTTATTTCTTTGGAATATCCATCCTCTCGAAATTCTTTTAAATCATATTTTACTAAACATTTAGATAAATATTTGTTTCTAATATTCTCATTATCCCAATCAATTGTAGCAGTATATTCTAGTAAAATATTATTAATATTACTTTGTAAAATCTTTGCAATCGTAGATTCCCAATTTGAATCATCTTTTAATAAATCCTCAAATGAAAATTGTGTATTAGTTGCTGAATTAAAATGGTGAGCTTCATCTCCAACTAAAACAATTTTAAATTGTTTTAATGAATCTAGTGTTATCTTATTTTCTCCATCAATACTTAAATCATTGTGTAATTTTTGTATTGTTGTAAATTTTATATTAATATCTTCAGAATTTGCTTCTTCAAAATTACTTACTTCTCGCACATTAATTTTTTTATTATTTATTTCTATAGTATTATTAAATAAATATTTATCAGATAAAGATTGTAAAAAATTAGCTTTTGTCTTTTCAATAATAGGATTTGATGTTGAAAAGAATAGAAAATTTCTATATCCTAAACTATATAAATATAAAATACATCCAGCCATAATTAGTGTCTTTCCACTTCCTGTAGCCATATTAAATAGTAAATGATATGGTTTTTCTTTAAACTCAAAATCTTCAGATAGATAACAAATAAAAGCTTTAAAAGTTTGAAGCTGATATTCTCTTATCGAAAATTTAGGGTTTAAACTATTCAAAACATAATCTGGAATTGTAATCTTTTCTAAATTTCTTTTTCCAAAATCTTCCTTAAGTTTATTACATAATAAATCAGGATTATTTTTTATTGTCATAGCTACCATATTAATCCTCAGTACTAATGTATTCGGTATTATAGAAGGATTTATTTAAGTTAATATCTTCAGGCTTTATTTTATACTGTTTATCTTCAATTTCTGATAATGGGACATAAAGCATATTTATATTAAGAATATTTAGTATAATATCTTTTTGTTCTTTTAATGTTAATTTTTTAAAATCTTTAATATTCTTATCAAACACTTTAACATCAATATTATAGAGTAGAAAACCTTTTTCCTTTATTTCTTGCCATATTTCGAGTAACTTTTTTAAATCTTGGGCAATAGATATGTCATTAATATATTTTTGATTGAATGTAGCTAATTCACAATATAAAAAAGATCCTCCACCTACCCAATTAATATCTTTTGAAATTCCAACATTATCCCCTTTTACAACTTTTTTTAATCTTTCTTTAATTATTTCAGTTTGAGATTCTAATTGTTCACAAATAATCCACTTTCTATTTAGTTTATGTGCAACAGCAGCTGTTGTTCCACTACCTCCAAAGAAATCTAATACAATATCATTTTCTGAACTAGATATTTCTATTATACGCTTTAGCAAGTATTCACTTTTTTGTCCTTTTACTTCCTTTGTTTCACCAATAAGAGAAGAAACACTTTCACCAGCAAAAGACATTATTGCAATACTATTTAATTCATCATATTCATTACCATTCCATATATCTTCTATTGGATACCTATCAGGACGAGAATCATAATCTATAAATTTAATAATTTCAGATATATCATGTTTATCTAAATTATATTTTTGAAGTTCATTTTTTAAGTTATTAGGTGTTTTTTTGCAAAAATCCTTATTTTGAATATATGCTTTTTCTTTATTAAAAAACATCTGCTTAAAATTTTTAGAATAGAATAGTATAGTGTCGTGATTGCGAATATAATTATTAGCAGCAGTTTTATAACCAGAAACCCATCCTATACGCCAAATAATTTCTCTTTGGAAATTATCTCTTCCAAAAATTTCATCCATTAAAATTTTTAAATAATGAACTTCATTATAATCTATATTTATATATATACTTCCATCTTCAGATAATAATTCTTTTGCAATTTCAAGACGATTCTTCATAAAAGTTAGCCAGGTTGAATGATTAAAACTATCATTATATCTAAATGTATCTGAACCTGTGTTATAAGGTGGATCTATATATATAAGTTTGATCTTTCCCTTATATTTATTTTTTAAACAATATAAGGATAAAAGATTATTTCCATTAATAATAAAATTATCATTATATGATATATTTTTAACGACTTGGGGTTTTCCCTCTTTTACAGCTTTTTCATTCCATTTTTCAAAATTTACTAGTACTTTAGGATATAAAAGTTTATTTATTTCATCTTTAGCTAAAATTTTGTTAAAAAATATTTCTTTACGAGCTTTTTCCTCTCTTGTTTGCCCGCCTTCTAGTACACAATCTTTATATGGAAAAATAAGAAATACTTCATCTTGTGTTTTTAATAATTTATTATTTATTGAAAGTCCTATCTTATTAGAAAAATCAGTATATGAATTATTTAAAAAGTTTTTATCTTTTATAAATGATACAAAATGATTTATATTAAAAACATATACATCTTTTATTTTACTAAAAAACTCTTTTTTTATATCCTCATCAGTCAATAAATATTCAATTAAATTTGGGTTAATATTTTCTGCATAATTTATAATTTTTTGCTTTAGTAAATTACCATCATTATCTAAAAATTCGTCGTTTTGTTTTAGCAAATTAATTAGTTTTTCATAAAAAGACATTGATTATTTCCTATTTATTTAGACGGTTCTTTCTGAGGGTCCTTAATTTAATACTCTTGATTTTTTAGGAAAATATTGTATTATTGATGTGAGAAAAGTGGGTCAAAAAAAGGACCCTTTTTATAAATAAATCTTTTGAGAGTTGATATTGAAACTTTAAGCTTTTTAGCGATCTTTGTTTTAGGAATTTTATTATCTAACATTTCTTTAATAACATCTTCTTTACCATCTAGTTTAAGTTTTTTATTCTTTATTCCTTTTGGTCTTCCAATTGTAGAACCCTCTAAAAGTCTGCGTTTCAATCCTTCTATAGTCCTCTGGCTTATAAGATCTCTTTCCATTTCTGCAAAGGCGGAAAGTATGGCTATCATCATCTTTCCCATAGGAGTGTTATCAATAGACATTACTTGCTTTACAAGGTAGCAATTAACACCTTTTTTTACTAGCAACTGACAGGTGTTTATAACATCACTTGTTGATCTTCCAAGACGTGAAAGTTCTGATGTTATAAGTATGTCATCTTTGTTTAGAATATTTAATAAAGTTCCAAGTTTTCTTTCCTTGGCAAGGATAGTTCCACTTACTCCATCATCGATGTATTCCTTATCGATTTTCCAGTTCATTCTGTTCGCGAAATCTATTACTCCAACTTTTTGGCTCTCATAGTTTTGCAATTCTGTAGATACTCTATAATATGCATAAATCATTTTAATCCTCATGTAAAAATGGTGTAGTGTCCCTGTCTGGACCAAAGCCATACTTAGGAGCACTTACACAATGTTTTTCATTCCAAATTTCAACAGCAATTGATGCTATCAATATCTTTTCTACTATACCTGTCCATTTCATACAAAGGTATTCATAACGACTGATTTTTGATTGAAGGTGAGTAAGTTTAAAATTCAATTCAAATAAAGTTTTCTTTGCCCAAAGTAATCTATTCTTTGCTCGTTTAAGCCTTAGTTTATAATTGTTATTTTCATATAATGTGATTTGATTTTGAAGTTCTTGTTTTCTTGCCTCATAAAACTTGATTTTATTTAATATAACTTCTTCTGCTTTTGTGTAATGGTATAGTTTGAGTTGGTATCTGTCTTTAAGTTCCATTGCACTTTTATGTCTTCGATCATCAAATCTTCCACCACCAGAGTAAATTTCTTCATCTTGCCAATCTTGGATAGATTTACAATTTTGCTCTGCAACACTGGAAAGATAGTTTTCATATTTTTCAATTTCTCCAACCCTAAACATCTTAAAAATCTCCCTCTAAAATGCGAATCAAAGTGCGAACCTACTGCGAACCTCTGGTTCGCACCTAAAATATCCGTAAATACAAATAGATAAGTCAAAAAGTGCGAACCTAAATGCGAACCCCCCAGGTTCGCACCTTAAACATCAGTAAATACAAATGGTTAAGACCAAAAGTGCGAACCAAATTATTTTCTCTGTCGCTAGAGATTTGATGCGCTGGGCGTTCCCCATTTTTGAAAAACCTGTCACAGGACCCGCAAACATTAATTTTAATTTATTTCGCTTTTTCTTAATTATCGTTGAACCTTTCATGTTTTCCTCCTACGTGCGTGTTGCCTGTTGATTAAGAAAAATTTTCAAGATTATTAAAAGTTTTACCCTGAAGCCATGCATAGAATTGTTCTTCTGGAAACAAAATTACACGACCAACTTTCACATATGGCATGTCAAAATTTTTGTTTCTTGTACATCTATGGTGGTTAAGGGTAGAAATTTTTACGTTAAGAATTTCTGAAACTTGTTTTTGTGTAAGATATTTTATCATTTTTTATTTCCTTTTGTTGTTACCAAAGCACCATTGCCTTGGTTGATTTAACTATATAAAAGATTCAAAATTTGTTAATGGGTTGAAGGCTTTAGGCCATTTTTAAAACTATGATAATAAATTGCTATAAATGACAGAAAATAAACGAGAAATGGGTTCAAGCTTTTTTGATATTTTGCAAGCTACTTTTTAACCATTTTTACCTCCATATAACATACTGTTGTTTTCTTTTTAAACACAGTAAGCGTTATAAAATTTCATAAGTCCAGAGAATAAAGATGAAAATCGATTTCAATTCGGCAATAGAAAAATTATATCAATAAACGTCAACATAAGGCAGAATCTAGGGTTTAGAAACTTGAAAAAATAAAAATTCGGCAACAATTCGGCAATGGAGATTTCAGATAAAAAAAATTCCGTTCATAAGGAACGGTTCTAAGTATTTGAATTTACTTGAAAAAACTTGGTGACCCCGAGACGATTCGAACGTCTGACCCACAGCTTAGAAGGCTGTTGCTCTATCCAGCTGAGCTACGAGGCCAACAACGTATTAGATGTTATCACTTTTTTCTTATTTGTAAAGTATTTTTTCAATTTTCTTTTATAAAAGCTTGCAAAATAAAAAATCTTTGTATATAATACCCGTGTTTTGCGATCGTGGCGAAATTGGTAGACGCGCAGTGTTGAGGTCGCTGTGGGGAATCCCATGGAAGTTCAAGTCTTCTCGATCGCACCAAAAGTTTAAAAAACTCCTTAGATTTTAAGGAGTTTTTGTCTTTTCAAGGGAATGATTTTTTTATTTAAAACCATTTATGGCGACTGTATGCAAATTCCAAAGTTATGTTTTCATCATTTCCAGTTGATATTGAAAGCGGATTTTGAAAATTTGCCTGAACGTAATTTTGTGAAAAATTTATGCCATTTATCTTTATATATTTGTAGTATATATTTTGTGGAAGTGTAGAAGCAAAATTTATTAAAAGACTTTGTTTATTTGGATTATGAATTGTAAATTTATTTTTCCTTTTTAGTGGAATTACATCAATTAACTTTTGGTCCAAAATGTCATCAGGATAATTGAAATTGCGTATTTCAAGTCCCTTTGTTGGTGTGATTTTTATGTTATTATCCTGTGTGCATTGAATTTGAATGAGTGAGCGATTTTTATTAAGATTAAATTTTTTTACTTCGTATGAAACCTTTAAATTTACAGGTTGACCTTTTTCTAATTTAACCCTTAATATATATGGGGCAAAGACCTTTGTTTCAAGAAGTTCTTTGTCATTTATCTTTATTGAGGTAAGTTGTAATGTTTGTTTTTCGTTTAAATTTAATTTATTGAATTGAAATTCAAATATGCCATCATTTGGAATTTTTAGATCTGTTTCAAAAGTTTTAATTGGCGTTTGTATGACCAAACCATTTCCAAATAAATCTTCTATCCATTCGGCATTTTTAAAATGTATAAGTTTTTTATATACAGTTGGAGTTACATTTTTGTTTTCTGTTTTGTTAATGATTGTTGTCTGACATAATAGAGGTAAGAATATTTTTGTTTTTTTATCAGTTATTTTAAAAAATTTATTAATTTGTTTTATTTGGGTGTAAGTTAGTTCTTGATGAAAATAGAAATTGTACCCTTTCATAAAAAGTAGGTATAGAGCATTTCTATATTTATGGAGAATGTTATGCTTTTTTAAATGTTTTGCTATAGAAATAAAATTTTTTATGTTGTCAAGTTTGTGTATTTGCATATATGTATTGTCATGATCAAAAGTTTGTGTTATTGAGTTTTTTCTTTTTACTTGATAGAAATAAAGTTTTTCTTTTACCCAATAAATATTTTTACAGTGACAGATGTAGCTGTATTTAAAGGGAGCATCTTCGAAGATTTTTCCTTCTAAAAACTTTAGATTGTATTTTTTGATTATTTCCATTTTGTATATGGTATCCCACGCGCTCATGTGGGTACGGCAATATACTTTTGGAGACATTTCAAATAATTGAGATTTGAGATGATGAGTATATTTTTCATAAAATATTTGTGTGTTTTTATCTGTATTTCCAAATTGTTCAAAATTAACTTGTACACAATCGGCTTGATCTATGTATTTCATAAAAGTTTCAAGATATGTTTCTTTTACATAATCATCGCTGTCAACAAAGCAAATGTATTTACCCTTCGCAAATTTGAGGGCGGTGTTTCTTGCTCCGGATAAACCTTTATTCTTCTGACTTATAACCTTTATGCGGGAGTCTTTTTGTGCATATTCGTTTAATATATTTAATGAATTATCGGTTGAACCATCGTTTACGCATATAGCCTCAAAATCAGTATATGTTTGGTTAAGAATGCTGTCCAAACATTGACGAAGGTAATTTTCAACATTGTATACTGGAATTATAACTGAAATCATAATTTTCTTATTTCCTTATCTGTATAAATATTTATATTTTGAAAATAACATCCTTATTTTTGAAATTTCAGGAACTATTTCATATTCAATATGTAGGTGTATTGTTGTATCCTTTGGAATTTCAATATATTCATTTATGTAACTTTCTGGTTGTGTAATAGGTGTTGTTTTTTGAATTATTGTTTGATTATTTATTTCTATTTTATTTACATAGGCAGAAATTTTAACTTTTTTGCTGTATATGTATTTTAATATTACAAGAGAAATGATTGTATTTTCATTAGATTTAAAAAATATATCTATTTTTTTCTCATTTGAGGAGAAAAGTAAGAAGTGTGGGGAAATGTTTTCTTTATAGATGTTGTTTGTTATTTTATTATTTTGTAAAAAAAGTTCTCCAGTCTGAGAAGCTATTATAATTCGTATTTTTCTTGTGATATAATTTGTAAATTGTTTTTTGTTTATTCCAAAATATTTTAATATTTTTTTTATGTTTGGAATTATCCAATATTTTATATCTATAGATCTTTGAAAAAGGATGAAAATAGATTTTTTGTATTTTTCAAAAAGGTCATATTTTTTAAGATGTTTTATAAGTTTTATATAATTTGTTATATTACAATGTTCTTTTTTGTTGTTTAGTTCAAAAGTTAGTGAGTTTGGATTGTTTGAAATATGTGTATACAATTCCTCGTTTATATAGTAAATGCTTTCAATATGAGACATATAGCAATATAAAAAATTACTGTCTTCGTGAAGGCCGTTTTGAAATTTTATTTTATATTTATCTATGATGGATTTTTTGAAAAGTTTTCCCCATACGGCCATAGTTATTTTTGTAAATAGGGATGGGGTTAATTTGTAAAGTCCAGTTTCCTTTTTAAGGTTAAATTTATTATACCATATTTGTTTATCCGGTGTAGTATTAGGGTAATTTATTTTTACGGTGATAAGGTCGGACATATCCCTTACTGCATATAATTTTTCAAAAAAGTCCGGCTCTATCTTATCGTCACTGTCAATAAAACAAATGTATTCTGAATTTGCGTGTTTTAATCCAACATTTCGTGCCTTTGATGGACCTTTATTCTTCTGACTTATAACCTTTATACGGGAGTCTTTTTTTGCATATTCGTTTAATATATTTAATGAATTATCGGTTGAACCATCGTTTACACATATAACCTCAAAATCAGTATATGTTTGGTTAAGAATGCTGTCCAAACATTGACGAAGGTAATTTTCAACATTGTATACTGGAATTATAACTGAAATCATGACTTTTATCTCCCGCGGATATGATATAATGGTTTTTATTTTTATTCAATAATTAAATTTTAAAATTTCATTTACTGTTGATTTTTTAGGAAGAAAGTGTTAGAAATGTTTATATGTAAAAAGTTCATATTTTGAAATAAAGAAAAGGATAAAATTATGGAAAGTAAACATATAAAAATTGGTGGTGGTGTTGTAAAAGAAGTGATAATGGGTAATGATTTGCCATTTACTTTGATTGCCGGACCATGTCAATTGCAATCAAGGGATTTGGCAATGAAAATTTGTGAATACCTTACAAATTTGACCGAAAAACTTGGCATAAATTATGTTTTTAAGGCTTCGTTTGATAAAGCAAACAGAAATTCAATTAACGGAGCAAGGGGTGTTGGTATTGATGAAGGTATAAAGATTTTTGATGAAATTCGTTCTACTTTCCATACTCCTGTGATTACAGATGTGCATACAGAAGAACAAGCCGGAATTATTGCTCCGCATGTTGATATGATTCAACAACCTGCATTTTTGATTCGTCAAACAGATTTGTCGGCGGCGATTGCGAAAACTGGTAAGGCATGCAACCTTAAAAAGGCTCAATTTATGGCTCCAAAAGATATGAAAAATGTTATTGGAAAATACGAACATTTTGAAAATTATAATCTTTGTCTTACAGAACGCGGAACATCATTTGGTTATGGAGCATTGATTGTTGATACAACGGGTCTTATCACCATGGCGGAAACTGGTTATCCAGTTGTGATTGATGCAACACATTCCGTACAAAAACCAGCCGCAATGGGTGATAGCTCAGGTGGTGAAGGTCGTATGGCGCCAATTATTGCAAGGGCCGCACTTTCAACCGGTCATATTGGTGGTGTGTTCCTTGAAACTCATCCTGAACCATTGAAGGGTGGTTCCGATATTTGGAATGCAATACCTTTGATGTATATGGAAGAAGTTCTTACTCAATTAAAGGCTGTTGATGATGTCGCAAAGGCAAATCTTCCACGTTTAGAAGATTGGGTACAAGAAGGACGCCCATTGTAATGGTAAGGGTGTTTTGCAAATTAACGAACTCCTTTGTCTCTTCGGTAGATAGAGGAGTTTTCTTTTCCCTTGAAAAATACATTATGGATTCAGGGGAGGGGGCGGATAAGGACAGCTTTGATGTGATAAAATCACGACTTCAAAATCCGCCGGTGCTTTGTGCGCGGGAATTTGCATTTGAAGTTTTTTATGTCATTTTGGCGAGTGGTTTTCGGCAAAAGGTGGCAAAGCAAAAATTTTTGCAAATTGTGAAATTTATTGATGATGGTGGTGAAGTTGTTCCAGAAAACCTTATCAAAATTTTTGGAAATAAAAATAAGATAAATGCAATTTGTAAGGTTTGGAAATACAGGGATTTATATCGGGATGGTTTTTACCGAATTACCGATGTTGATGAAAAATTAAATTATCTTGAAAAGCTTCCATACATTGGGGCGATTACGAAAAACCATATTGCACGGAACCTTGGGATAAATAAGGTGAAGTATGATGTTTGGATACAACGTTTGGGTGTCGCGCTTTATGGTGATGAAGGCGATGTCGTTGGAAGTCCGCTTAGCTTGAAAACAAAGGCGGTTTGTGATAAAATGTTTGAGTTTGTAAGTAGTCAGACCGGACTTTGCATTGGGTATATTGATGTGGTCCTTTGGAAGTCGTGCCAACTTGGACTTTTGGAATTTAGGGAATAATAAAAAGCCATGTTAAAAAATTTGTTTAAAAATATCCGCTGGTTATTGAATAACTCGTTGGATGGTGTTGTAAATAAAAATAACTATCAGGATATGTATGATATTACGGAAAGGACGCTTTATTATGTTCCGAATTCCAATGTTTAAGGCCGTATAATATTTATCACCGGAAGAAACCATTGATGTTATTGTAAATTAAAATAAAAGTGTTGCCCGTTTTGGTGATGGGAAAATTTTGATAATGTTGAAGAGAAGTGGTGTTTTTCAGTTATATAATGAAGATTTGCGGAGACGGTTGTTTGAAGTACTTAATTATGATGGTGAAGATTTTTTAGTGTGTCTTCCTGGTTTGATGTTTTTGCGTTATTTGGGAACAGAAGATCCTTTTGTCCTTATGAATGTGCCAAAGTGGAGGAGTTTCCTGAAAGATAATCTTAGCCAAAAAAAACATTATGGCGAAACGAATTTCTATTTAGATTATGGTATGTTTGAAAAACTTCGGTCGGTATGGGATGGAAAAAATATAATTTTGGTTGGTTGTCCGGAGGCACTTTCAAAAATACAATATGATATTTATGACAATGCAAAATCAATTGATTATGTTTTTTGTAGAAACAGGGATTGTTTTTCACAATATGATTGGATTGTTTCGGAAGTGAAGTCCGCATATAAGGATGGTGCAATAGTTATTTTGCAGGCGGGAATAACGGGTACGGTTCTTGCGTATGATTTTATGAAACTTGGTATGCAGGCGCTTGATTTAGGGCATCTTCAAAAAGCATACGATTTGTATAAGAAAAATTTGGCTGTTTATGAGGACCCAACTTTTTGGGATGCCGATGTTTAATCTATTTTAACAAATTGCAAAAATCATTCCAATTCATTTTTGTGGCATGAAGGATTTTGTTTATTGTTTCAACCGATGGCCAACGGGGTTGTCCGGTTTTGTAAAATTGTTTTGATTTGTTAAATGAAGTTTTATCCATTCCCGCCTTTTTTGCAAGACCGGATAGGGTGAGGTTGTTTAGCTTTGCCAATTCGTATATTGCTTTCCATACTTTTTGATGATCGGTCATTGTTGTTCCCATAAAATAAATTAACCACTTGTATCTCAAAGTGGCGGGGAGTTCGTTGAAATCAAATATACTAATGACCTCTTTGATTTTTAAGGCTTACGCCTCTGGACATATATCAAAGACTCCCCACATCCCGTGGGGCAAGTTAATACGTGGCACAATAACGCTTATGCCACGAGTATATTGAAAGACCAACGACAGTCCCGTATCCACAATGGATACTTAATATATATTTTCATATATATCTTTTTGTATTGTAGCAAATTTGTATTTTTAGTACAAGTAAAATTTAATTTTAAAATCTTAATTCAAGATTTGGAATGATGGAACGAAGTTTTTCCTCAAATTTCTTATCCGTGAAAAATTGAGTTATTGCACCGGCCGGTGGATTGTTTGGATTGTCCCGTTGTGGTGGACGATAACGTTGTACGGCATATTTTTTTACACCAAGTTTTGCAACATTTTCGGCAATTTCAATAATGTCTTCTTTGTTTAGGACCGTTGGGTCGGCGGTGGTGCGAACCTCAAAATCCATATTATTTTTTAAAAGGATGTTTAATGCCTCAAATGCATATTCTCCGCTTCCCTTTACCTTTGTGATTTGTTCATATTTTTTGCATGGTGCCTTTATATCAAGTCCAATCCAATCAATATATGGAAGCAAAGTTTTTAATTTTTCCGGAAAACATCCGTTGGTGTGAAGTCCGAATTTGAAATGTGGGGCAAATTCCTTTATTTCCTTTATTGCGGAAATGATTTCGTCCGCCTGGGCGGTTGCCTCACCACCACTGAATACTACCGCATCAATGATTTTTGTTCTTTTTTTTAAAAGGTTTAGGACATATTCCCAATTTTGGGCGTCCGTATCTGTATAACGACGAAATTCAAAAAGGTGTGGGTTGGAGCAGTAAATGCAACGCCAAGGACAACCTTGAAGAAAAAGTACGGCCGAAAGTTTTGATGGGTAATCAA
This sequence comes from Alphaproteobacteria bacterium, assembly GCA_016297965.1. GTDB lineage: Bacteria > Pseudomonadota > Alphaproteobacteria > Rs-D84 > CACZYB01 > CACZYB01. The sequence goes on from JAEDDP010000002.1 coordinate 18,760, forward strand.
TGGTTGTAAATGGGACAAGTCCGCCAACAATAATTTTTGATTTTACCATAACAAAACCCCCGTCAAAATAATTTGAATTTTAAAATTTATGGCCCTCCGAATGGAAGGCCACTGTTTAAAAGTTTTTTTAAGCTATTTTTTGTTCACAAGCACAGTTCAATGCTTCCATTGATGCAAGTGCCTTGTCTTCTGTGAAATATTTTCTTTCATAGAATTCAGATTGTTTACCCTTATTGAAATTTGATACTGGACGGCAATATCCCATTGCTCTGGTCCAAATTTCACATTTGGTTCTTTGTGAATTATCAATTGTTGTTTCAAAAGTTTTCATTTTTCCTTCCTCCCTTATTGTTTATTTTTTCCTTTTCCTTTTTACCAAAAACTATTTGTTCGTTTTTGATAAGATTTCGGCATCACATATTGGACAATATTCATGTTCACCCGCAATATATCCGTGTTTCGGACAGATTGAGAATGTCGGTGTTATTGTTATATATGGAACGCGATAGTTTTCAAATACACGTTTAATTATGTTCTTACAATTCTTTATATCCGAAATTCTTTCTGCCATATAAAGGTGAAGAACAGTTCCGCCGGTGTATTTTGTTTGAAGGCCGTCTTGCATATCAAGCACTTCAAATGGATCGTCGGTGAAACTTACCGGTATTTGAGTTGAATTTGTGTAATATGGAGCATCCTTTGTTCCAGCCTGAATTATATCAGAGAAATGCTTTGCATCCTCCTTTGCGAATCGATAGGTTGTACCTTCGGCTGGGGTTGCCTCCAAATTATAAAGGTTTCCGGTTTCTTCTTGGAATTCAACCATTTTTGCACGGATGTGTTCAAGAAGGTCGCTTGCCATTTTATGTCCGCGTGGGTCGGTGATGTCGTATTCATCATTTGTGAAATTACGAATCATTTCATTTACACCGTTTACACCGATTGTTGCAAAGTGGTTCCTTAATGAACCAAGGTATCTTTTTGTGTATGGGTAAAGTCCACCATCCATAAGTTTTTGAATAGTTTTTCTTTTTATTTCCAAACTTGTTTTTGCAAGTTCCATAAGGTGATCAAGTCTGTAATATAGACCTTCTATATTACCCTTGAAATTATAACCCAATCTTGCACAATTGATTGTTACAACACCGATAGAACCAGTTTGTTCGGCAGAACCGAAAAGTCCATTTCCACGTTTCAAAAGTTCACGAACATCAAGACGTAGACGGCAACACATTGAACGAACATCGGTTGGCTTTAAATCAGAATTTACAAAGTTTTGGAAATATGGAAGTCCATATTTTGCGGTCATTTCAAAAAGAAGATCCGCATTTTCACCTTCCCATATAAAGTCATCTGTGATGTTATATGTTGGAATTGGGAATGTGAATGGACGACCCTTTGCATCACCGGTTGTCATAACCTCAATATATGCCTTGTTTATCATATCCATTTCTTTTTGTAAATCACCATAGGTGAAATCAACTTCTACACCGCCGATTTTTGGATGTTGCGGTGCCAAATCCTTTGGACATACCCAATCAAATGTGAAGTTTGTAAACGGAGTTTGTGTTCCCCAACGACTTGGAACATTAAGGTTATAAATCAATTCCTGTATCTTTTGTTTTACCTGTGGATAGGTCATATTATCAAGCTTTACAAATGGAGCAAGATATGTATCGACGGATGAAAAAGCCTGTGCTCCGGCCCATTCGTTTTGAAGGGTTCCCATAAAGTTTACCATTTGTCCCACAGCAGATGAAAGATGTTTTGGTGCGGTGGATTCAATGTGTCCTGGAACACCGTTGAAACCTTCTTCTAATAATGCACGAAGTGACCAACCGGCACAATATCCGGAAAGCATACTTAAATCGTGAATATGAAAATCACCGTTTCGGTGTGCTTCACCAATTTCTTTTGGGTAAACATAGGAAAGCCAATAATTTGCAACAACCTTTCCCGAAATGTTAAGAATCATACCACCAAGGGAATAACCCTGGTTTGCATTTTCCTTTACACGCCAATCAAGTTGGTCAAGGTATTCAGTGATTGATTTTTCAACATCAATTTTGATTTTTTCGGCATCGCGGTTTTGTGCGCGTTTTTCCCTGTATAATATATATGCCTTTGCAGTTTCGTAATAATTAGAATCTATTAACGCCTGTTCAATAACATCTTGAACCTTTTCAATGAAAACGGCTTCTTGACCGTTGTATTTTACGTTAAGGAATTTTGCAACAGTGTTTGTTAATCTTGAAAGTTCTTCCTGTGAAAATGGAGTTGTAACCTCGCCGGCCTGTTTAATTGCACTTGCAATCTTTTCAATATCAAAATCTACGACCTCACCATTTCTTTTCACTATTTTAGTTATATTAAGCTTATTAAATGGTGTCATTGATACTATTTTGTTTGTATCGTTAGATTCATTTACGGACACTTTCTCCTCCCTTCTCACATCAAGAAATGTCATAAATTCAAGATGTTAATATGTTTTGTGTTTTCTACCTTTTCCTTAAATATCAATATATAGTGTTTTTATTCTTGATGCAAACTATATTTTGTGTTTTTTTGAAAATAAAATTCTTGACTACTTAAAAATGTAGAAAAATCTATAATTTAAGTTTTTTTTGTGATATACTACTTTAAAAGATAAACAGAAAAGTGGGAGAAAACTGGGATGTCAGCATCATTTTTGGTAATTGGTTTTATATGTTTTTTGTCGGTTGTTTGGGGTATTTTTGGAAGTCATTATTTCCTTTCAACCTACGGTTTAGGTGGAGTCGCAGAAATTTTACCTAGTGATATGTCCTATGTTTTATTTGCGGTTATTCTTCCCATATTATTTTTGATGATGATTGCACTTATTTTTTATGTTGTGGCAGGAATCAATCAAAATAAGCAATATATGACTCTTTTGCTTCAATCCATAAAATCACAGATGTCAGGGATTCAGACGATAGGTAAATCATTGATTGAAGTAAGAAAGTTGGGTTTTACGAATCAGTTTTTTATTAACCTTCCTATTGTTTTTAATGATATAAGTCAATTTGTGGCGAATATTATTTCACGAATGGGAATCGCGTCCGAGGTGGTTATTTATGATGCCCTTTCAAAAGAGGGGGATACAAGACTTTACAGTATTTGTAAAATAATCCTTGATAAAAGGGAGTCTACCCCACATTTTGATGAAAGTTTGCGTCGTTTGGTAAAAAGGGATGAAGTCCTTTCGGGAATGATTGGTTTGTTTATTGAAAAATATGATAACCTTTTGAATATAGTGAATAAATATGATGTGGATCATTTTGTTGCACGGATTTTAGAGGAGGGCGATTTGGGAAAAGTTTACAATATTTTATCAAATGCCCGTGTGGATAAACAGGAAGTGGTTAAAAACGAATCAGACGAAGAAAATGGGGTGGAGGAAAATATTTCCCTTCTTGATACCGATTTGCATATTTTCCCATCGGATAAATAAGTTTTTAAATTATGCTTTTTTAAGTTGAAAGTACTGTTTATTTATAGTACTTTCTTTTTTATTATGGTTGATGAAAACAAAATAAAAAGTATTGTTGAAAATGGTTTGGGTGAATATCGTGCCGGATTTGACCCAAAAATTTCTTCGGATGTAATACACAGTAAGGGTATTACCGAAGATGTTATTCGTTATATAAGTGCAAAAAATAATGAGGCGGAGGATATTTTGCAATTCCGTCTTGATGCCTTTCATAAATGGCAGGCGATGAAGGAACCTCATTGGGCTTTGTTTGATTATGACCCAATAAACTATGATGACATATACTATTTTGCACGTCCAAAGGAAAATAATTCGGATGTGGATGCAAAAATTGATGAAACGTATAAGCGTTTGGGTGTTCCCCTTAAAGAGCAGGAGATTTTAAAGGGACAGGCGGTGGATGCTGTTGTTGATAGTGTGTCGGTTAAAACAACCTATGGTAAAAAGCTGTTGGATTTGGGAATTATATTTTGCCCTATATCTATGGCATTACAAAAATATCCGGAATTGGTAAGGAAGTTTTTGGCACATGTCGTTCCACCGGAAGATAACTTTTTTGCGGGGCTTAATGCTGCGGTGTTTTCCGATGGTACATTCGTTTATATTCCGCCAAGGGTGAAATGTCCGATAGAGCTTAGTTCTTATTTCAGGTTGCAAACGGAAAAGCTTGGGCAATTTGAAAGAACCCTTATTGTTGCAGATGAATACAGTGAGGTTTCCTATTTGGAGGGATGTTCCGCGCCGGTTCGTGATACGAATCAACTTCATTCAGGTGTGGTGGAGCTTGTTGCATGCAAAGGTGCAAAGATTAAATATTCCACGGTGCAAAATTGGTATGCCGGAGACAAAGAAGGTCGTGGCGGAATTTACAATTTTGTTACAAAGCGGGGAATTTGTTTTGATGATGCGACTATTTCGTGGACCCAGCTTGAAGTTGGGGCGGTTAAAACGTGGAAGTATCCGTCCTGTATCCTTAAAGGGGACAGGAGCAAGGGGGAATTTTTTTCCGTGGCGATTACCAATAATTGTCAGATGGCGGATACCGGAACAAAAATGATTCATTTGGGGCGGGATACAAAAAGTACCATTATTACAAAGGGAATATCTTTGGGGCGGTCAAAAAATGGGTATCGTGGTTTGGTAAAGATTGTTCCGAATGCCGATGGGGCAAGAAATTTTACAAAGTGTGATAACCTTGTGGTTGGCGATGATGCGACGGCTTTGGCCTTGCCAGACATTTTAAATTCAAACAGTAATGCCGTTGTGGAACATGAAGCTTCGGTTTCATCGGTTAGTGAAGAACAGCTTTTCTTTATGATGCAAAGGGGAATTTCGGAGGATAAAGCGTTGGGACTGATTGTGAATGGTTTTTGTTCGGATATTATTAAACGGTTGCCGGCGGAATTTGCAATGGAAGCAAAAGAGTTAATAAATATAAGTATAGAAGGTTAAAAAATGCTTACGATAAAAGATTTAAAGGTTGGTGTTGATGGACGTGAAATTTTAAGGGGGGTAAACCTTGAAATTGGGGATGGTGAAACTCACCTCCTTATGGGTAGAAATGGAAATGGTAAAAGTACACTCCTTAATACCATAGTGAAATATCCAAAATATGAAGTATTGGGTGGCGAGATTTTGTTTGATTGCGAATCGTTATCTAAAATGTCGGTTAGCCAGATTGCAAGAAAGGGAATCTTTTTAAGTTTTCAAAATGCACCGGCGATTTCCGGACTTTCGGTTTCAACACTCCTTAAAAACTCGGTGAACAGTATACGAGAGGCGAGGGGTGAAAAGCCACTTACCGCACCGGAATATTTTAAGCTTGCCGGTGAGTATTGTAAGCTTTTGGAGATACCTTCGGATTGGCTTAAACGACAGGTGAATGTCGGATTCAGTGGTGGTGAAAAAAAGCGTTTAAGTATGTTGGAAATGTTGTTTTTACAACCTAAACTTGCCCTATTGGATGAACCGGACAGTGGTGTTGATTTTGTTGGTGTTGGGATTATTGCACGGGCGATTAGGGCATTGCAGGAAAAGGGAACATCCTTTTTAATTGTTTCGCATTCCCGCGATATTGAAGATATTGTTCATTTTGATAAGGCACACTTTATAAAGGATGGTGTGATTGAAGAAGGGCTTAACAGCATTGATGCAATAAGAAATTATATGCAGGAAAATGATTAGGATTTTGTTATGGTAGATAGTAAATTTACAACAGTACAAAATACAGAAAATATTCCGTTTACCGCTGGGTATCGGTTGGTTGCCGTGGAAAATTTGCCACAATGGATTGTGCGGTTTGCCCGTTTGGGAATGGAAGGCTATATCAAATCATTTGGTAAAATAAAGGAAAATAAAAAGATTTATGATTTTATTTCATCGGATGATTTTGCACGTGTTGGGGCAAGGTCGGTTGATGTGTTTCCAAGTATTGAAACCCTTTTGAAATATCCGGATTTTGATGTGGAATCGTATACACTTGTTTTGATAAATGGAAAATATTGTGCCGATTTGTCGGATGAGGATGATTTGCCGTTTTCCGTTTTTTCCGATGGCATTGGTTTGTCGGTAAGTGATGATGAGGAGTTTTTAAAGGACAAGCTTATTTGTGATGCGAATCCGTATGTTGCACTTAATTCCGCATATTTTTCAAGTGGTGTTGTTATTGATGTTGGCGATGGGGAAAAACTTTGTAAACCAATACATATTATTTCAATTACAACAACGGCGGGTGATAAAATTTTTACCAATCCGCGGGTGTTTGTACGACTTGGCAATAATGCCAGTGTGGATTTGGTGGAATCCAATCTTTCGCTTGATGATGAAAAATATTTTGATAACAAAGTAGTGCAATTAAGTGTTGGAAAAAATTCTGTACTTAATCATTACAAATTTTATAATGTTTCGCAAAAGTCGGCGGTTGTTGAAAATAACTTTATTGATGTGTCCGCTGGGTCCCGTGTGAACGAGGTTTGTTTTGTACGGCGGGCAGGTATAATGTCAGTTAAATCCCAATTTAACATTGATGAACGGGCAGAGGTTAAATCGGTTTCATCCGTGAATTCAATGGTGGGTTCGAATGTTGATGTGGATGTGTTGCTTTGCCATAATGGGGATAATTCGGACAGTAATGTTTGCCTTTATTCTGTTGTATCCGGTGGTGCAAAGACATTTTTCAAAACGAATGTGGATTGCAGTCCACTTGTTTGTGGGGTGAATACATCACAGGTTTCACGAATCCTTCTTGCTGATTCAACGGCGGTTGGAAGGATAAAACCATTTCAAACAATAGAGGCGGAAAAGGTTCGGGCCTTTCATGGTGCGGTTGTAAGTGGTGTTTCGGAGGAGGATTTATTCTTTCTTCAAAGTCGTGGAATTGATGAAGTGGATGCAAAACAGCTTATTTATCGTTCTTGTTTGGCTAATATTTTACAAAATGTTAAGGATGAAAAATTTTATGATGAATTTTTGCGTCTTTTATGGTTATAATTACCTATTGTAAAAATAAAAAAGATTTGTAAAATTTTTCTTTGGAGGTTGTATTATGAAAAAAATTATTGGATTTTTATTTGTTCTTTTGACAATGTCGTTTAATGTTTTTGCGGGTGATAGTGTCGCAGATGTGAAGGTTTATACACAAAACCTTATTGACGATGCGATTGTGAAAATTTTTAATAAAAACCTTAGTCCGAATGAAAGGGTCATTCCTTTTCGTAAGATTTTGAATGATAACTTTGATTTTGATTATATTTCAAAGTTCGTTCTTGGAGTGTATGGTCGTGGAATTACACCGGAACAATTGGATAAGTTTTCAAAACAATTTGCCGAACTTAATGTATACAGCTATGTTAAAAAATTTGAATCCTATTCCGATTCAAAAATAGATGTTGTAGATGTAAAGGAAGGTAAAAAGCAGGGACAATATTTTGTTTCAAGTAAGGTTTTGGCGATGAATTCAGGGGATAAGGATTATTCCGTTGATTGGCGAATTATGAAGGTTGGTGATAAGTATCAAGTTATTGATATTATTATTGAAGGTGTTTCAATGGTGATGAGTTATAAAAATGAATATGCACCGATTTTGAAATCCGCAAGTGATGAAGGCAAAAATCCAGTGGATGTTTTGACCGATATGATTGAAAATAAGGTTATAAAACTTAAACTTGGGGATAAAGCCACAGTTAAATAAGTTTCTTCTTTTTGGTAAATTGGTCCCCCGAAATGAAAGGGGACTTTTTTATATCCGGTAATGTTCCATATCAACATTGCCGTTTGAAAGGAATCCGACACCTTCGTCTTCAAGAAGCCTTCGTTGTTTGTTTTCACCGCCAAATGCGAATGCCGGCGAAAGTCTTCCATCACGATTTACAACACGATGGCATGGAATAACACCAGGGGTTGGATTTTGGTGAAGGGCGTATCCAACAACACGGGATGCGCGTGGATTTCCAAGCATAAGGGCAACCTGACCATAGGTGGCAACCTTTCCCTTTGGAATGGATTTTACTATTTCATAAATTTTTTCAAAGGTGTTCATTATAAGTGTTTAACCTTTAATATTGCCTCTAAAATCTTGCCATATTTTTCATAATGTGTTTCGGTTGGATTGCAAAGGAAATCGTTCAAATGCAACGTTTGAGTTGTAAGTGAATATTCCCCCGAATCGTTTGTATAACAGGTTGCGGGGATTTCATCAATATTACCCTTAAATAAAGAAAGTGCTTTTTTTATATCAACTTCCACTATACCGTCAAGCTCCTCCGTTTGTGGGTGGTATTCGGTAAGTGGCATATTGCAATCAGCCATAAAAATATTACAAAAAACACGGTCGTGAAATGGTGTTCCATCCCGTTTTGTGAAATCGGTTTTGTATATTACCTCAAAAAGTTTTTGTGGGTTTGAAATGTTTATCCCAAGTTCTTCGGATATTTCGCGTTTGAATGCCATATCCAATGTTTCGCCCGCCTGTAAATGACCGCTTGCCGTTGTATAAAGTTTTGATGGATTGTCAAGAAGTCTGTGTGAACGTTTTTGAAAAAGGATGTTTGTGTTATCCTTTACAATCCAACAATGAATCGTTTTGTGCCAAAGTCCCATTTTATGAACGATGTTTCGGTCTTCGGTACCAAGATGTTTTCCGGTTTCATCGTAAATATCAAGAAATTCAGTCATAAACTATTCCTTTATAATTGCATTTAGCTGTTCTTTTTTCTTTATTGCTTCGTCAAGGCTTTTCTTTCGGTCGTTAATGATGTTTGCCGGTGCCTTTCCTTCCATTTTTGCAATTTGGGCGGTAAGTGAGGCAATACGTTTTTCAATTTCTTGAAGTTCGGATTGTGCCTTTTGTTTTGCTTCGTCCTTATTTATTGATGGAAGTTTTACAAGCAAGGTTGTATTTTCATCAACAACAGTACTTATCATATCATCCGATATTTCGGCAAGTTTTGTATTTGTGTGTGCCTCAATCAAAGGAATATAATTTGTTGCATTGGATGGTTTTGTTTTAAATGCAATTTGAAGATCGGTTTTGAAACCGATTTTGTTTTCCGCACGAATGTTTCGTATTGTTGAAATTACATTTAACATCCAATCAATATCAGATGTGTTTTGTGTTGCAACATCAACTGGTTCGGCATAGGCTTCGTTTATAAAGTCAGCCTCATCCCCGAAATCCATTTCGTTCCAAATATTTGCGGAAACAAATGGAATTACCGGTTGCAACATACGAAGAATATTTTTTATTACAATGTTTGCAGTTGAAAGTATTATATCCTTGTTTTCGCCATCCATTTCAGATTTTGAAAGTTCAATGAAATTATCACAGAAATCATCCCAAACAAAGTGATAGATTATGTGTGCGTATTCATCGTAACGGTAGTCATCAATTGCACGTTTTGCATTGGCGATTGCGATATTCATTTTATCCAAAATCCAATTCGTTGTTGCAATTGATTTTGCTGAGTCAAAGGTATTTGCGGTTTTTACACCCTTTTGTTCCCAGAAGTTTACGGCATTTTTAACCTTTGTTATAAACTTTCGTCCATTTTCAACAAGTGAACGGCCAAAGTTCATATCACGTCCCTGACCGGAAAGGGTACATATAGTCCAACGAACGGCATCAATGCCAAATTCATTTATAAGGTCAAGTGGGTTTATAACGTTACCCTTTGTCTTACTCATTTTTTGACCGTGTTCATCACGAACAAGACCGTGGCAAACAACTGTGTCAAAAGGAGCCTTTCCCGTGAAATAAACACTGAACATAATCATCCTTGCAACCCAGAAAAAGATTATATCAAATCCAGTGATAAGGGTTGATGTTGGAAAATAATGTTTAAAGTCTGGGGCTTCGGTATTTGGCCAACCAAGTGTTGACATAGGCCACAATCCAGATGAAAACCATGTATCAAGGGTGTCTTCGTCCTGAGTTAGATGTACGTTTGGACCGGCTATCTTTTGAGCCTCTTCCATTGACTTTGCAACAAAAACCTTTCCATCATCGGTATAAAATGCCGGTATTTGATGTCCCCACCAAAGCTGACGGGAAATACACCATGGTTCAATATTTTCCAACCATGAAAAGAATGTGTTTTCCCACATTTTTGGAACGAATTTTATTTTACCTGTTTTTACAAGGTCAATTGACTTTTTCGCCATACCGGAAACATCAAGATACCATTGTTCTGTAAGACGAGGTTCAATAATTGCACCGCCACGTTCACAATGTGGAACCTGATGTGTGTATGGTTCTATTTTTATAAGGTTGCCAAGTTCGGAAAGCTTTTCAACAATAACCTTTCGTGCATCAAACCTATCCATACCATCAAGAGATTTTACAAAATCGTTGGCATCGGTAAGCTTTGATGTATCAATTTTTGCCTGTGGTGTGAAAATGTTTATGATTGGAAGGTTATGACGTTTGCCAACCTCAAAATCATTAAAGTCATGGGCAGGGGTGATTTTTACGGCACCGGTTCCCTTTGTCATATCGGCGTAATCATCACCAACGATTTGTATTTTACGTCCGATAATTGGAAGAATTGCATATTTTCCGATAAGATGTTTGAAACGTTCGTCGTTTGGATTTACTGCGATACCGGTATCGCCAAGCATAGTTTCCGGTCTTGTTGTGGCAACGATAATGCTTTCATCCGAACCATCAATATCATATCGGATGTGCCACATTGAACCGTTTGTTTCAACCATATTAACCTCTAAATCACTTACGGATGTAAGGAGTACTGGGTCCCAATTTACAAGTCGGTTTGCCTTATATATTAAACCATCATTGTAAAGGCGGATGAAGGCTTCCTTTACGGCATCGCTCATCCCATCATCCATGGTGAAACGCTCCCTTGACCAATCGGCGGAATAGCCAAGTTTACGAAGTTGCTTTGTAATTGTTCCGGCACATTCTGCCTTCCATTTCCATATTTCGTTAAGGAATGCGGTACGTCCAATTTTCTTTCTTTCAATACCCTTTGCCATCAACTGTTTTTCAACAATCATTTGTGTGGCAATGGCGGCATGATCGGTTCCAGGGAGTAAAAGGCAATCAAAGCCAGTCATTCGTTTATAGCGGATGATTATATCCTGCATTGTCATTGTGAATGCGTGTCCCAAATGAAGTTGTCCGGTTATGTTTGGTGGTGGAATTACGATTGTAAATGTAGGTTTACCACTTTGGGGATTTGGTTTGAAATAACCGTTGTCTTCTTGAAACTTATATAATTCATCAGCTGTCATAGTCATTTTATAGCCTTTTTTAGTCTTTGTTATTATTGGTGTAATGATAGTGTGTTGATAGGTAAAAGTAAAGTATTTTTTCTTTATTGTGCTTATATAAAAATGTGCTATTATTGTTTTAGTTTCAAACTGTTAATTGGAGGTTAAAATGGATGAAAAAATGAAAACAAGAATCATTTATGGTTTAACATTATGTTTTGGTCTTTGTGTGGCGGGATTTTTTCCGGGGTTTTACTATTTTAAAACATATAAGACTAACAATTCGGTTGTTGTAAAGGGGCTTGCCGAAGAAAATGTAAAGGCGGATTTGGCAGTATGGAATATAAAGTTCAGTGTTGCCGGAAATGATATGTTTGCATCACAAAAAAAGATTGAAAAACAACTTTTGGATGTGAAAAACTTTCTTTTGGGAGCAGGGTTTACCGATGCCGATATTACAGTGCCAAGTTTAAGTGTTGTAGATAAGCTTGCAGAACGTTATGGTGGCGATAGTATGCCAACCTATCGTTATATTTTGACACAAAAGGTGAATGTTAAATCAAATGATGTGAACCTTGTTGAACGTGCATCAAGTAATATTTCAAGACTTGTTTCAAATGGAATTATTTTTGATGGAAATGAATATTCTTCACCTGTAAGTTTTTTGTTTACAAAGCTTAACGATATAAAACCAAAAATGCTTGAAATGGCGACAAAAAATGCAAAGGAATCGGCAGAAGAGTTTGCAAAGGCGAGTGGTTCAAAGGTTGGTAAGATTAGAAAAGCTTCACAGGGGGTATTTTCAATTATGCCACAAGATGATATGAATCAAAGTGAGCGAAACTTTATTGATAAAAAGGTTCGTGTGGTTTCCACGATTGAATACTGGCTTGATTAAAAAATTGTTGATATCATTTAATTTTGTTTTGAAAAGGGGGGTGTGGTTGCCATCCTTTTCTTTTTATATTGAAATTTTTGTTCGGTTGTTTTAGGATTTATTTATTGATAAGAAAGGTAGGCTATGATGGAAATAAAACTGTTTAATACTATGTCAAAAAGTGTGGAAATCTTTAAACCTTTGGTTGATGGAAAGGTTTCTATGTATACCTGTGGACCTACTGTTTATCATTTCGCACATATTGGAAACCTTCGTACCTATGTTTCCCAAGATGTAATGAAACGTATGTTTATTGCCAATGGGTATGAGGTAAAACATATTATGAATATTACGGATGTAGGTCATTTGACAAGTGATGGTGATACCGGCGAGGACAAAATGGAAAAGGGAAGTCGTCGTGAAGGTAAATCTGTGTGGGATATTGCAAAATATTATACCGATGTTTTTATGAGTGATATTGGAAAGCTTAATATTCTTCCGGCAACGAAATATACACCGGCAACCCAATATATTCAGGAACAAATTGATTTGGTTAAAAAGTTGGAAGATTTGGGGTATACTTATAAAATAGAAGGTGATGGAATTTATTACGATACGTCAAAATTTGCCGATTATGGAAAATTGGGCGGTCAAAATTTGGATGATTTGAAGGCGGGAGCAAGGATTGAATTTGCCGATGGAAAAAGAAATGTTTCCGATTTCGCCCTTTGGAAGTTTTCACCAAAGGATGTAAAAAGACAGATGGAATGGGACAGCCCTTGGGGTGTTGGATTTCCGGGATGGCACATTGAATGTTCCGCAATGAGTTTGGCGGAAATTGGCGATAGAATGGATATACATTCCGGCGGTGTTGATCATATAAAGGTGCATCATACAAATGAAATTGCACAGGTAGAACCGGTTGTTGGACACAAATGGGTTAATTACTGGGTTCATATGGAATTTTTGAATGATTTAAGTGGAAAAATGAGTAAGTCAAAGGGCGACTTTTTAACCCTTTCACTTCTTGAATCAAAGGGATATCCAGCCATAGTTTACAGGTATTTCCTTCTTCTTGCCAGTTATAGAAAGCAACTTAATTTTTCATACGAACTTTTGGATGGTGCAAAGAACAGCTATGATAATTTGATAAAAAAGATTGCTAAATTATTAGTCTGTGATGATAAAAAAGTTAATAATTCCGTTGTTGAGGAATGGAAAAACAGGGTTCTTTTGACACTTAACAATGACATAAATACTGCGGGTGTTATTGTATTATTGCAGGAACTTTTGAAATCAGAAGTTGGTGTTGCGGATAAAGTGGAAATTATAAAGTTTATTGATTTAGTTTTGGGGATTCGCCTTATTGAAAATGCGAATCTTTTGAATGAAAATGTTGATGGTGATATTCCACAGGAAATTTTATATTTGGCACAGGCAAGATTTGAGGCCAAAAAGGCAAAGGATTATGCAAAGGCCGATGAACTTAGGAATAAAATTTCGGAGGCTGGATTTGTTATTGAAGATCGTGCCGATGGTTTTAATGTTAAGAAAGCATAGGAGGTGTTCCGATGAAAAAGTGTAATATTTATATTAAAAAAGCAGATAACATTGATAGATATTGTTCAATGAAATGCGACAGTGGAAATTGTGTTGCCTGTGTTATGAATGATGCAAAATCTTTGATTTTCAAAATGGCTATGTGTAAAGGTGAAGAGTGCAGTGAGGAATGCGAACAGCTTTTACGATTCAAAAAAATATCCGGAATGGTTGGAAGACGTCTTTTGAAGGTAAGATAACCAATTTTAATTTGGATTTATTTGGCAAGACTGCGCCTTATATATGGCATAGTCTTGTTTTTTTCGGCATAAATGTGTTTATCAAAAAAGTATTCAAGGACGTTTAATGCCTCATTTATATTTTCAATGGTAAGGTTATCAAACCTTATAATATTGGTATCTTTCCATATTTTCGGAAATGGAAGAAGTTTTGTTTTGTATGGTTCACCGGCGGTTTTGCAAATGGCGTGTCCGGTTTTTGGCGATATATAGCAAAGGTCGGTTGTCGTACCGGTGGCATTGCATTTATCAAGGGTTAGGGCAAAACCAAGTTGGGAAAGAAGTTCCCGTTCCCACATCATATAATTGTATAAAAGTATTGTTTCATCATCTATGTCGCAAATGTTATGGATAAGGTTTTGGGTGTCGGTATACAGTTTTTGATTGGGATGATTTTCCGCCATTCCATCGTATAAAAGGTTGCAACAACAACTTAAAAGTTCAAGCTTTTTTTGTGTGGCAAAAAGGTTTACTCCATAAACCTTTATGGGGTCAAATGTGAAAAAACCAAGTTGTTCTTCAAGTCGGGATTTCCATATAATATTGAATTCATTTCCGATTTGAAGATATGGCTTTTGTTTTTTGGAAAGTCCCCCCTTAATAAGGCCCTTTGCCATACCATGGAATTGGGTTATAAATGTTGCAATTTGGTCGGTTTCACCAAATTTTGATGTTGCAATAAGTATACCTTTGTCTTCCCATTTCATAAAACTAAATTAACCTTTGATTTTTATTTTTTAATATTATAAACTTAATCCTATATTAAATAAAGGAGAATATTTTTATTTTGAAGTTTTTCAGGGTAAAAATGTGTATAGGTGGGTTTGATGTCTGAAAATTTACAAGAAAGAAAAGATGTTATAAAAGTTCAACAATTATCCGATGCGATTAGTGAACGTTATTTGGCGTATGCGATGTCAACGATTGTGTCGCGGTCCCTTCCGGATGTGCGGGATGGATTGAAACCGGTACACAGACGAATCCTTTATGGAATGAGACAGCTTAAACTTGACCCAAAAAGTGGATATAAAAAGTGTGCCAGAGTTGTTGGTGATGTTATGGGTAAGTACCATCCGCATGGTGATGCCTCAATTTATGATGCGATGGTTCGTTTGGCACAAAACTTTTCTGTACGTTATCCTTTGGTTATGGGACAGGGGAATTTTGGAAATATTGATGGCGACAGTGCGGCGGCGATGCGTTATACAGAGGCAAAACTTTCCGATGCGGCGTTGGCTATTATGGATGGTCTTGACGAGGACAGCGTTGATTTTATGGATACCTATTCCGGAGAGGAACAAGAACCGGTTGTTATGCCAGCATTGTTTCCGAACCTTCTTTTGAATGGTGCAAACGGTATTGCCGTTGGTATGGCAACAAATATTCCTCCGCATAATGTGTTGGAAGTTTGTGATGCGATTGTGGCCCTTATCAAAAAGCCGGATATGAGTGTTGCGGATTTGGTTGAATATATAAAGGCTCCTGATTTTCCAACCGGTGGTATTATAAATCAAAGTAAGCAATCAATTATTGATGCGTATGAAAGTGGTCGTGGAAATTTCCGTGTTCGGGCAAGGTGGGAACGTGAAGATTTAAGTTATGGCAATTATCAAATTGTTATCCGTGAAATTCCGTATGGTGTTCAAAAATCAAAGCTTATTGAACGAATTGCCGATTTGATGGAGCAGGGAAAACTTCCATCCGTTGGGGATATTCGTGATGAATCAACCGAAGAAATTCGTGTTGTGATAGAACCTAAATCAAGGGTGATGGATGCAAAACTTATAATGGCACAACTTTATTCACTTACTGAATTAGAAGTGAAATTCGCCCTTAATATGAATGTATTGGATAAAAACTGTGTTCCAAGGGTGATGAGCTTGAAAGAAGTCCTTGAAGCATATATTGAACATCAGGTTAATGTCCTTACCCGTCGTACAGATTTCAGGTTAAGAAATATTGCACACAGGTTGGAAATTTTGGAGGGGTACTTGATTGCCTATCTTAACCTTGACCGTGTGGTTCATATAATCCGTGAATATGATGATGCAAAATCAAGATTGATGGAAGAATTTAAACTTTCCGATTTGCAGGCCGAATCAATACTTAATATGAAACTTCGTTCCCTTAGGAAGTTGGAAGAAATGCAAATTAGGACAGAGGCAGATAATTTAAAGAAGGAACAGGCGGAACTTAACCTTTTGATTAGTGATGATGAACATAAGCGGAGACGAGTTATTGAACAGGTTAAAAATATGCGTGCTGTGTTTGCAAAGGATAAAAAACTTTCGGCAAGACTTACTGAGGTGAATGAAGTTGTTGAAGATGTGGTTGTTCCGGTTGATGCCTTTATTGTGAAGGAACCAATTACGATAATTCTTTCGTCAAAGGGATGGATAAAGTCGGTTAAAAATCATGTTGATTTAAAATCCGGTTTTACATTTAAGGATGGTGATAGTTTGGATGTGGCAATTCATGCATATACAAACGATAAAATCCTTTTTGCGATGGATAACGGACAATTTTTTACATTAGATGCGAATCGAATCCCAAGTGGTCGTGGATATGGTGATCCGGTAAGGCTTATGATTGATATACCGGTTGATGCAAAGCTTGTTCGTATGTTTGTGGCGATGCCGGATGAATATTTGCTTTTGGCAACAAAGTTTGGATATGGTTTCAGGGTAAAGGTCCAAGACTGTATCGCACAGACAAAGGGTGGAAAGCAAATAATGAATGTTTCCGATGGGGACAAGCTTGTTAAAGTATTTTATATTTCAAAGGGTGATGATTTAGTTGCCGTTGTTGGGGACAATAGAAAACTCCTTATTTTTGATTTGGAAGAACTTCCTATTTTCACACGTGGAAAAGGTGTTATACTTCAAAAGTATAAGGAACCTAAAACCTTTTTATCAGATGTTAAAACATTTGTTGGGGCAAATGGACTTGGCTGGCAAAATGGGGCAAGGAACTTTAAGGTGGAAGACGTGAGAATGTGGGAAGGTAAACGTGCAAGTGTTGGGCATATGCCACCAGATGGTTTTCCAAAGTCAAACAAGTTTAGTAAGGAATAAAATATAAATGGATGATTTGGAAGTATATCTTATCAATCTTGACCGAAGTCAAGACAGACTTCAACTTATGGATAAAAAACTTCGAAATATGAACCTTAAATACAAACGAATTTCGGCGGTGGATGGGCAAAGTGCCTTGTTTTCACCAAATGAAATTGATGAAGAAAAATACTCCTTGGCGCATGGAAAGTATACTACACCAACGGAAATTGCCTGTTTTATGTCGCATTACAATGCCATTGTTGATTTTTATAATAACAGTCGGAAAAAGTATGCACTTATTTTGGAGGACGATATGGATTTTGATGATGATTTTTGTGATGTGGTTCGGGATATTTTAAGGCTTGATTGTTGGGATGTGGTAAAGCTTAACGGTGCGCATGGTGGTGGACGGGCAAGGCATTGCCGAATCAATGAAAAATATTCGTTGGTGTTTAACTGGTTCCATCAATCAAAATCTGGGGCTTATCTTATAAATAAAGTGGCGGCGTTTGCATATATTCAAAAAATGCTTCCAATGTTTGTTCCGTTTGACCATGAGTTTATTAAATATTGGAAGTATGGTTTGCGTGGGTACAGTGTGTATCCGTTTCCTTGTCGTGAAGGTGGGATAAGTAAAACTTCTACTATTGATTACAAGATGGTAAAGAAAAACAGAAAGCCTTTTTTCAAAAAATTTCCAACTCTTTGTTATAAAATGTTTATTGCTTTACGGCGAATCGTGTGGGGATGTTTTAATATGTAAAAAATCCGTTTACATTTATTAAAAAATAAATTAGGATTTCTTTCATATAGTTTTTTTAAGGAGTGTACTATGAATAAAAAAGATAACGAACAAAAAGTTGATACAAGTATAAAAAGTTTCCTTCTTCCAAAAATAAGTGCCGAAGGTATTGTGATTGTTGCCGTATTTTTTGCAATCGCTTTTTTCCTTCTTTTGCTTTCGGATGTGGTTGGAATGTTTGCAATGATTATTGCTTTGTTTGCATTTTACTTTTTTCGTGATCCAGAAAGATTTACACCAGAAGGTGAAGGTTTGGTGATTTCGCCGGCGGATGGAATCTTGCTTCCACTTCATGAAACAAGTTTGCCAGAAGAACTTAATATGGGTGATGAACAATATGTAAAATTTTCAATTTTTATGTCTGTATTTAATGTTCATGTGAACCGGAATCCGGTTTCTGGTGTTGTGCTTAAAACACTTTATATTGCCGGAAAATTTTTCAATGCCGATTTGGATAAGGCAAGCAAGGATAACGAAAGGAACCTTGTGTTGGTTGAAACAAAGGATGGTGATAAGGTTTGTTATGTACAGATTGCCGGACTTGTCGCAAGACGTATTGTTTCCCGTCTTCAAAAGGGCGACGAGGTAGAGCAGGGTAAACGTTTCGGCCTTATTAAATTCGGTTCGCGTTTGGATGTTTATCTTCCAAAGGATAAGTATGATATAAAGGTTAAACCGGGTCAGGTGATGGTAAGTGGTGAAACTGTGCTTGCTGTACGTAAAAAATAATTGGAGTAGGGATTATGAAAAATACATCAAAAGCTATAACAAAAAGAATTGTTTCCGATGGTCGTTTTTTGCCACTTGGTAAAATATTACCGTCAATGATAACCTTGGCATCGGTGGCGGCGGGTATGACATCAATACTGCTTGCCGTTCGTGGTGATTTTGAAAAGGCAGTTATTGCAATTATTTTGGCGGCGGTTTTTGATGGATTTGATGGTCGTGTTGCAAGGATGTTTAGGGCTTCATCTCAGTTTGGTGTGGAACTTGATTCACTTGCCGACAGTATAAGTTTTGGTGTTGCACCGGCATTTGTTATGTTTTTTTATGCGAATCAGAATGTAAAAAGTTTTGGCTGGATTGTTTCAATTATTTTTGCAATTTGTTGTGTACTTCGTCTTGCTCGGTTCAATGTAATGACCGGTGATGAAAAGGTTCCCGAATATTGGCATTATTTTTTCACTGGGGTTCCGGCTCCTGCTGGTGCGATGTTGGCACTTACTCCTGTAATGCTATATCTTGCAACAGATGAAAAGATGTTTACGTGTCCGTTTGTTTGTATGGGATTTATGCTTTTGGTTGCATTTTTGATGATAAGCAAGGTTCCTACGTTATCCCTTAAAAAAATGCGTGTCGCATCGGCGGCGGTTGCTCCTATATTTGTTAGCTTTGTTATGTTAATTGGACTTTTGTATTTTCATTTTTGGGGTGTTGCATCATTTGTTTGGTGTTTTTATCTAATTACTATTCCATTGACATATATAAAATTCAGAAAGATGAAGAAAGAGTTTGAGGAAAAATAGATGAAACACGAATATACTGGGATAAAACGAATCTTTTCCGCATTTAAAAATTCGTTTGATGGTTTTGTGTATGCCTTTCGTGAGGAGGAAGCTTTTCGTCAGGATTTGATGGTGGCGATTGCCCTTTTTGTGGTAGCTTGGTTGTTGCCGGTATTGGTTGTTGAACGGGTACTTCTTTGTTCAAGTATTTTTTTCGTTTTGTTTGCTGAGCTTACCAATTCCGCGATTGAGGCTTGTATTGACAGGATTTCTCCGGATTGGCACAAGCTTTCAAAGGCGGCAAAGGATATTGGAAGTTTAATTGTCCTTCTTTCCTTTGTAAATCTTATTTTCGTTTGGATTATGATTTGTAAAAAGTTCTTTTAAAAAATAGGCCCCTTAAAATGGGGCTTTTTTTATTTCTTTACAGCGAAATTTTTGCCATCTTTTGGAAGGAATATATAATATGTTCCCTGTGAATGTTGACGGCCGGCCTTTGAAAATGCCCTTGCTCCACTTCCCCAGAAAAGGTCCGCACGAATCACTCCTTTAATTGCTGTGCCGATATCTTGGGCAACAACGGTTTTTGAAATGGTTTCGCCGTCTGCATCTTTTGTGTGTAGGTACAATGGAAGCCCAAGCGGAATGTATTCTGGATCAACAGCAATACTTCTTTCAGGAGTAAGCGGAACCCCCATTGCACCAATAGGTCCATCCCCGACAATGTCGCGGAAGAATATAAATCTTTCGTTTTCAAGGATAAGTTTTGCGGTTTGTTCCGGATGCGAATCCAACCAATCCTTTACCGCATTCATTGAATATCCGCCGGCTGGCTTTATATTATGTTTTATAAGAATTGAGCCGATTCCGGTGAATGAATATCCATTATTTCCTGCATAACCAACGCGGTAATGTTTTCCGTTTGGTGTTTTTACCACACCGGAACCCTGTATATGTAAAAGAATCACATCAGATGGATTTTTAGCCCAAAAAAGTACTGGCGCACGGTCGCGAAGTTTTCCATTTGCGATTTCGCGCCGGCTTAAATATTTGCCACCATTTGATGGAAGGTCGTATGGTTTTCCGTATATTGGGGTAAGGTTTTCACAGGATGGTGCGATGTCGCCTTCAAGCTCAGTTTCATAATATCCGGTGATTGTTCCGGTTGAATTTCCATCCATCGTTGAAACTTTGTATGGTGCGAACCAGTATTCAAAATATGTTTTTGCAAAGCTTTGCGTGATTGGTTCTTCCGGTATTGCAGAGCATGCCTCTTTCATAAAACTTGCGGAAATAACAATTTGGGAGGAGGCAACAAAATCACCTTCGTTCATTATTTTTGTGCATGACTTTTTGAATGCGGAAAGTGCCTTTGATGCATCCTCATCCTGCCAATTTGGAAGATCGGCGAATGAAATTTCCGATACCTTCATTTTTTTTTCGGAACGTTTGAATGATATACGATTATCAATTCTTGATGAACGGCAGGAGGCAAGTCCTAAACAGACCACACCCATAAATTTTAAAATATTTATTCTCTCTCCTGCCATTTATTCCCTCATTTCGACAAGTTGATAATATCATATTTTTGGGGTGTTGTAAAGTGGTTTGAAAATTGAATTTGTAATTTATTTAAAATTTTTTCTTTATGTGGTATATTGGTTTTTAGATGCAGAGTTTTCTGTATTTAGCATCGTGTGGATGCGGGGTCGTCGAAAGCCTTTGGTAACAGTGGTGTATAATGAATAATTATGCCCGACAAAATTCAAGTTTTTCTCCGACATATTGGTCGGGGAGTCTTTGGTGTATGTCCAAGGGATTCTTTCCCAACGCCCAAGTCTATATGTGCCAGGCTTGCCCAGCCGGTACCTATTCCGACGGTACCCAAACCCAATGTGCCCCTTGCCCCGCCGACACTTACTCAAACGGTGGAGCGGGCAGTTGCACAAAGTGTAAATCGGGAACTTATTCTACGGGTGGTGCGGGTCAGTGTAGCTCATGCCCAAGCGGTCAATATAACAATACCGAAGGAGTGACATCTTGCCAAAAATGCAGTGGCGGAACCTATGCCGGTGGTACCGGAAATACCTCTTGCTCCCGCTGTCCTGACTATCATTGGAGCAGTGCTGGGGCTGGGTCATGTGGAAGAATACAAATAAGGTTCTGCTGTTTTGAATGGACAGAGAAAAGAGGTAGTTATAACATTGGATGTCGTTGGTTTAATCTTGGCGATACTTTCAATTGTAATAGAGATACTTTCAACAATGGTTCTAAATATGGAAATTGTGGGATTGGTGTTGGTTATCATTTTTTTGATAGAGGATCAAATATGACGGTTTGTAGAGGATTTCCATGTGTTATGCATGGAGATGGTCGTGGAATTGCCTTTAATATTGATGGAAACGCTCGTGTTTGGGGTACCGATATAGGTGGTAATGCACAAAGTGGCGGAACAAGTCAATATGTTGGTTCCGACATAGGATGGTAAACCTTAATCGTGAAATATAAAAAAATAGGGGAAAGTATGATACTTTTCCTTTTTTTTATTTCAATAATTCCATAATATCAGTATTGGATGTGATGCAAAGGGTTTTATCACGACCGGTTAGGCCGTGTTGTATTTCAATTGATGATTTTGAAATGTGAAGTCGTTTTGAAAGAAACTTTATAAGTGCCATATTTGCCCGTCCGTCAATTGGTTGGGCGGTGATGGAGATTTTTATTTTACCATCGTATTTCCCACAAATTTCATCCCTTTTTGCATTGGGTTGAAGGTGTATTTGTATTATTTGTTTTGGCATAATGTGTTTAATACCTCAACTATTTTTTGTGAAGTTTGTTTTGGGGAAAGTTTTGAATTATCAATTTCAATTTTGTTTTTATGGTTTACCGTAATCAATTCCAAATTGTAAATTTGTTTTGCAATTTGTGGGTTGGTAAGTTTCAGTTTTGCCGACCGGTCCGGATTTATAACACGTGAAAGTAGGGTGTTTGTATCCGGTGAAAGTATTACGGGGACATAGGTAAAACCGGCACGATTTGCAAACCTTTGTATCATTTTAAGGTATGTCCGGTCATCCCGTTGGTTTGTAAGAAAGTTTGTGAAGACAAGGTTTTGCTGGATGTTAATTTTTTCAAAATATTTGAAGGCAACCTTGTATAACTTATTTATATATCTGTCCTTAAAACTTGGTAATGTTTTTGAAATATCGGTAAGGCAAAAAAGCACATTGTTTATTGTGTGGTTATCAAAAAGTTTGAAATTTGAGTTGGAGGTAAGCTCTTTTGCAACGGTATATTTTCCCGCCCCAGGATAGCCGATGATGTGTATTAAAAACTTCATATCTTTTGTCCCTTTTTAATATTCAGCATAGTCAAAGTACAGACCGGATGCGGGGGCGGTTGGTCCGCCACGGCGACGGTCGCATGCGTTGAAGGCTGAGATAAAGTCAGCCTCTGTCCATTTATGTTTGCCGACAAGTGAAAGTGTGCCAACGATGTTTCGTACCTGGTGATGCAAAAAAGATGGTGCGGAAACGTAAATATCAATGTTTTCGCCGTTTTGTTTTACCGTGATTTCATCCAATGTTTTTATTGGGGATTTTGCCTGACATTCGGCGGCACGGAAAGTTGAAAAATCGTGTTTGCCGATAAGGTGTTGTGCGACCGAGTGCATAAGCTTTGCATCAAGTGGTTGGTATATCCACCATACGCGTTCGTTCATAATTACCGGACGTGTTGGACGGTTTATGATTTTATAAACGTAATGTCTTTTTTTACACGAAAAACGGGCGTGAAAGTCGTCATCAACCCTTTCTACATTCAATATTGAAATGGTATGGCCGGTGTTTGAAAGGTGAAAATTTGTTGCCATTAAAATTTTTCGTGGGTCGTATTCGTGGGAAAGTTCAACGTGTGCTGGCATACGGATTGCATGGACCCCAGCATCGGTGCGACCGCAAGAGTACACAAAACTTTTTTCGCCACAAAATTTGAAAATAGCTTCTTCTATTGCCTGCTGTATAGAAGGGGATTTTTCCTGTATTTGCCAGCCGGAATAGTTTGTGCCGACATATTCAATTTCAAGCTTGTACTTCGTCATTTCTGTTTTGCGAACCTAAAACTTCACCGATTTCAATTTTATATCCGTTAAGGAAATCCTTTATCGGCATTTGCTTTGAACCAACCTTTTGTACCTCCAAAATACGGATTATAGTTCCCGAACCGCACGCGATATCCATATTTTTGTTAAGGATTGTTCCCGCCGGTTTGTCAGTGGTTTCCTTTTGTACTTCGCTCCTTATAACCTTTATTATATTTTCGCCGTGTGTAAAGTTTGCAAATGGATGTGGATTAAGTGCGCGTACAAGGTTATGAATTTTGTCCGCGGTTTTGTTCCAATCAATGATGCTTTCTTCCTTTGAAAGTTTTGGGGCAAGGGTGAAATCGGACGTTTGTCGTTGTGGAAGGATGTTTTCCATTTCCTTTAAATATTTCAAAATAAGTTCGCCACCCATTTTTGCAAGACGTTTTTCAAGCTCACCATAGGTTTCATTTTTATCAATTACCATAAGGTCCTTTAATAACATATTGCCGGTGTCCATACCCTTATCCATTTTCATAATTGTAATACCGGTTACCCTGTCCCCATTCATAATGGAACGTTGAATTGGGTTTGCACCACGAAGCTTTGGTAAAAGTGAAGCGTGTACGTTTATGCAACCGAGTGATGGAATTTCAAGGACATCACGTGGCAAAATTATGCCGTAGGCCGCCACGATAATAATATTCGGATGAAGCTTTTTTAACTCCTCCACCGTTTCCTGGTCGCGGAAATTTTTTGGGGTGAAAACCTTTATGTCGTTTTCCTCCGCAAATGTCTGTACCGGAGATTTTGTTACAACCATTTTACGACCAACGGGTTTTGCCTCACGCGTGTAAACGGCGATGACATTGTATTCCTTGTATATCTCCTTTAATACATCAAGGGCGAAATCCGGGGTTCCCATAAAAACGATATTTTTTAAATTGGTTTCAAGTTGGTTTGTCTGAATCTTCATTTTCGGTATCTTATTTTGTTGGTTTCATTTTCTTTAATTTTGACATGGCAAGGCGTTTTTTGAATGGGCTTACGTAATCAATAAAAACCTTTCCATTAAGGTGGTCAATTTCGTGTTCTATACAACGGGCAAGAAGTCCGGTTGCGTCAAGGTGTATTTCTTCACCCTTTTCATTAAGGTATTTTATACGAATTGAGCATGGGCGTTCAACGTTATAGTATATTGTTGGAAGGGAAAGACAGCCTTCCTCCCGTACACAGGTTTCCTTTGACATTTCAATTATTTCAGGATTGATTATTTTCATATATTTTTCCGGTGGTGGGGGAAGTTTATCCTCCGTTGCAATGGTGCCGGCGTCAATGATTACAATCCTTTGGGACAAGCCAACCTGTGGTCCGGCAAGTCCAATTCCATCAAAACGACCCATAATGTCCGCCATTTGATTGAATATATCATCCAATTCCGGTGTTATGTTTTTAACTGGATTGGCAATTTGGTGAAGTATTGGATCAGGATCAATAACCAATGTCAATTTTTTCTTATTTTCCACTTTTGTTCTTTCTTTTTTTATTTTTTCAATTATAATTTCCGTATATTTAATAATATAGGAGATATTTTTTCAAATGACAATAGTTTTAATAGGATTACTTTCTTTTACGGTGGCCGGTTTGGTGTTTTTATGTATTGATAGAAAGCGAATCGTAACCGAAAAAAATAAATTACAGGATGAATTCAAAATTTTATCCCTTGAAAATGAAAAATTAAAGGTGATGAATGAGGTACAAAAGGAGACATCACAGAGTAATTTTGTCATGATGCAAAAAACGTTGGAAGAAAAGTTTGAAAATATTTCCAATAAGGTTTTGAAAACACAGAAGGAGGATTTGCAACGGGAGCAAAAAGAAAACCTTGCCAATATACTTAATCCATTCAAAATGGAAATTGGGGATTTTAAAAACCTTATTCAACAAACGAATAAAATGAATACTGAGGATAAGGGATTTTTGAAAAAGGAGCTTTCGGATTTAAGGTTGCTTAATTCCTCGCTTTCCAAAAATGCGGACGATTTAGTTAATGCATTAAAGGGAAATTCAAAAATACAGGGTGATTGGGGTGAAAACCAACTTAAAAATATTCTTGATATGGCGGGATATTTGGAAGGTCAGGATTACCAGATGCAATTTAACCTTAAAAGTGATGATGGGGATAATTTGCGTCCGGATTGCATTATTTGTTTGCCGGATGGAAAAAAGCTTATTGTTGACTCAAAGGTTTCTATATCAAACTATGTTGATTATATGAAAAGTGAAAATCCACAGGAAAGGAAACATTATTTGGAACTTCATGTTTCATCAATAAAAAAGCATATCAACGAATTGGCGACAAAGGAGTATCAAAAACTTCTTAAAGACAACAGTTTGGATTTCGTTTTTATGTTTATTCCGAACGAGCATGCGTATATTGAGGCATTAAAGTTTGATAGCTCAATATATGATAATGCGTACAAAAATAATGTGGCAATTACAACTCCGTCATCAATACTTCCGATTTTAAGGACAGTTAAAAACCTTTGGAATATTGAAAAGCAAAATGAAAATGCAAGCAAGATTGCGGAAAAGGCAGGACAGCTTTATGACAAGCTTGCCGGATTTGTTGGTAATATGGAAAGCATTGATAAAAGTTTGGTTGGAGCAAGAAAGGCGTATGATGAGGCATTTAAGCAACTTTCAACTGGGCGTGGTTCGGCAATAGGTTTAGCCGAAAAGATGAAAGAGCTTGGGGCGAAAACAATAAAGGATATTGGTGTGGATGTTGGTGAAACTTCACTGTTTATTGATTATAATAAGTAATTGCATAAGTTTGCCTTTTATGTTAAAATACATTTTTGTATAGGAGAATTTATGATGAAGAAAATTTTTGTTTTATTTCTTTTGCTTGGGGTAGTTTTGTGTGGTGATACATTTGCACAACGCCGTAGTTATTCGCGAAATCGTACGAATAACACCTTTCGTTTTACCGATGATATGGTGGCAAAAATTAACAAATCTTGTCCGGCAACTGTAAGACGTGCGCAAAATAAATCGGAAAAGTTGGAGGCGTACTGTTCGGTTAGGAATGTTGAGTTTGGTGAGTCAGATTTGGGACCATGGAAGAAAATAGTAAGTCGGTTTGAAAAGCTTTTTAAACAATTTAGGCGACTTATTTATACTGCCGCTGTGTTTATGGTGCTTTGGATTTTTGTGAAGGCAGCGTATGAAGGTGATATGAAATGGATGCATATTGCAATGCTTGTTATGGGGGTTGTGATATTGTCGTTTGCCGAAGTACTTCTTGCCATGGCGACAAACCGAATTACAATAGAAGATGTTTTGAATAATGGTGTTTATGTGGATTGCCGTGATAGGCAGATGAAGGATGCCTATTTCAAATGTTCAACCGATGATAAGGGGGCAAGTTTGTATGATTCAAGATACTTCCTTCAAATCACGGGTGAAGCAAATCGTGAGAGTTATTCATACAGGGGGCTTTATTAAGAATCCTGAGGCAAAGTCTTGAAAAAATCTTTTTTTATTGAATATAAAATATGACAAATAGCGGTGTTTTTGGTTAAAAATACCGTTTTTTTTGGAAAAAATTCAGTTTTTTCGGGAAATTCTTGATTTTTTGTTGACTTATTAGTTTTAAAAAGGCTAGAATCTGAGGTATGCATTGGATATCAATGTATAAAGAAAAGGTAAAAACTAAAAAGGAGATATAACATGAATAAAAATGATATCATCACAGCTATTGCAGAAGAAACAGAAATTTCAAAAGCAAAGGCAACAGAAGTTCTTGATGCATTTATCAATCTTGTGACAAAAGCATTAAAGAAAAAAGAAGAAGTGAAACTTATTGGTTTTGGTACTTTTGCTGTTTCAAAGAGAAAAGCTACAAAGGGTCATAACCCAAGAACTGGTGAAGAAATAAAGATACCTGCATCTTTACAACCAAAGTTCAAAGCTGGTAAAACTTTGAAAGATGCTATTAACAAATAAGTTTTTGTTTTAATAGTTTGAAAAGAAGGTTCCCGTTTATTTGGGGACCTTTTTTTGTAGGAATAATTGCGACGTTAAAATGTCTTGTCTTTTATTTGTTGTTCCTGTATCATATCGTTAAATATTAAAAGAGGTATATTATGAAATTTCTTGATGAGGCAAAAATTTATTTAGAAGCAGGTGATGGTGGTAATGGTTGTATGTCTTTCCGTCACGAAAAGTATGTGGAATATGGTGGCCCAAACGGTGGTGATGGTGGTAATGGCGGAAGCATTATTTTTAGGGCTGTTAGAAATCTTAACACCCTTATTGATTTTCGTTATCAACAACACTTTCGTGCCGAAAAGGGACGTCCAGGTGAAGGTAGTGAATGTACCGGACGAAGCGGAAAGGATTTAATTGTAAAGGTTCCGGTTGGAACGGTTATTTTTGCCGAAGATAAGAAAACTGTTATTGCCGATATGGTTAATGATGGTGAGGAAGTTTTGGTTGCAAAGGGTGGCCGTGGAGGTTGGGGTAATGTTCATTTTAAATCCTCAACAAATCAGGCTCCGGAACGTGCAGACCCAGGTAAGCCAGGGGATAAGTTGGCTGTGTGGCTTCGTCTTAAACTGATTGCGGATATTGGACTTGTTGGTTTTCCGAATGCGGGAAAGTCCACATTGCTTTCTGTATTGACTGCGGCACGTCCGAAAATTGCAAACTATCCATTTACAACATTGCATCCGAATTTGGGTGTGTTGTATATTTATGACAAGGAATATGTGATGGCGGATTTGCCGGGACTTATTGAAGGGGCAAGTGAAGGTGTTGGTTTGGGACACAGGTTTTTGGGTCATGCCGAACGGTGTAAGGTGGTTCTTCATTTGATTGATGGGACCCAAGAAGATGTTGTTGGTGCATATAAGACTATTCAGGCGGAACTTCAAAATTATGGAGATGTCCTTGATAAAAAGCCGGAAATTGTTGTACTTAATAAAATAGATTCTTTAAGTGAGGACGAAGTTAAGGAAAAAGTAAGCGCCCTTAAAAAAGCATCAAAAAAGGAAGTTATTGCTATTTCCGGAATTGCAAAAATTGGTATAGAAGAACTTAAAAATAAAATATATGAGGTGGTTAATAAATAATGTTTTTGCGTTCCCCGATGGGGTTATGTTTAAAATATTTTTCAAAAATTTCGGGCATTTTGATTTTAAATAAAAAGTATCGTCATTTGTATCGTGATTTCTTTGATTTCAAAAGCCCATCAAACCTTAAACATTATTTTGTGGAAGAATATATTCCTTTTTTATCCAATATATTTGTTGATGTTGTGGGAAAACCATCGGATTATGTTTTTCAATGTTGGTTGCAGGGGGAAGAAAATGCTCCGACGATAGTAAAAAAATGTATGGAATCGGTTAGGCATTTTTCAAAAAATAAAAGATATGTTTTAATTACCGCAAAAAATTGGTCGGAATGGGTTGATTTACCGGATTTTGTTGTTAAAAAGTATAATGATGGAAAGATTAGTAATGCTCATTTTGCTGATATTTTAAGGTTGTGTTTGTTGTCAAAATATGGTGGTTATTGGATTGATGCGACCTGTTTAATGACAGGCGATTTTCCGGATTGGATTGAACAAAGTCCATTTTTTATGTTTGGGACGGATGGTCCGTTTGCATATACCGAAATACAAAATTGCTTTATTCATTCTTTGCCACATTATTTCCTTACCGATGCGTGGAAGTTTTTGATGTTTAAGTATTGGTTAAGGGAAAATGAAGGGCTTAATTACTTTTTTGCGCATTTTCTTTTTTGTGCGATGGTTCGGGCGAATCCGATGGCAAGGTCCCAATTTGCAAATATGCCAAAGGTTATACAAACACCGACACATAAGATGTTGTGTGTGTTGGATGAAGATTTTGATATGGAAAAATTTTGTGAATTTGTTCGTGGTTCATTTATTCACAAGCTTACATATAAATTTAAAAGCAAGCAAAATCCACAAAGGGGTGGAACCTTTTTCCGGTTTATTACCGACAATGATTTAGATTACATTTTGAAATGTTCGCCAAGGTAAACCTTTCGTACATCGGCATTTGAAACTATTTGTTCTGGGGTTCCCTCACACAAAACGGTTCCGTTGTGTAAAACATATGCACGGTCAGTGATTTCCAATGTTTCACGTACGTTGTGGTCGGTGATTAAAACTCCGTATCCCTTATTTTTAAGATGTGAAACAATGTTTCGTATATCGTTTACGGCGATAGGGTCAACGCCGGCAAATGGTTCGTCAAGCAAGACAAAATCAGGGTTTGCAGCCAATGCACGGGCAATTTCAAGACGACGACGTTCACCACCGGAAAGTGCAATAGCAGGGCTTTCACGAAGGTGGGTAATTGAAAATTCGGCAAGAAGTTCTTCAAGTTTTTGGATGCGATTATCCTTATACTTTTCAACAACTTCAAGTACGGCCATAATGTTTTCTTCCACACTTAGCGAACGAAATATAGATGATTCCTGTGGAAGATAGCCGATACCCTTTTGTGCGCGACGATAAAATGGAAGTTTTGTTATGTTTTCGCCGGAAAGGGTGATGCTTCCAAAATCAGGGGTAATAAGTCCTGTTATACAATAAAAACAGGTTGTTTTTCCGGCACCATTTGGACCAAGAAGACTTACAGTTTCACCCTGTTTTATGTTAATGGAAACGTTTTTTAGGACAATACGTTTTGCATAGCTTTTTGCAATATTTTTAACAATAATTTCTTTTTGTTTTTGTTCCATTTTTAACCTTTATTTTTTTGATGTGGTTTTGGTGGAAAATACACCACTAACCTTGCTGTTTTTGTCCTTTGGTAATATTTTTGCGATGCCGGTACTCATATTATATAAAATACTTCCACCGGAAAGATTGGCTTCGGTTCCCTTTTTGAAATAAACGTTGCCTTCAATTGTGGCATAACCGTTTGCGGGATTGTATTCCGCCTTGTCCCCGTAAAGTTCTTCAGTTCCATCAATAAGTTTTATGTTGCCGTTGGCATTTACAATACGAACCTGATTTTTGCCATCCTTGTTTTCAAAGGTGATTTTTATATCGTCCGCGAAAAGAGTGCGTCCGGAATGTTCTATTTTTGCATTTTTTGCGGTGGCATAATTTTTGTTTTTGAAATAGATTATTTCGTCGTTTGCAGTAATCTTGCTGTCCGTGCCTTCAAGTGTTGTTGGATTTTTTATTGAAAACAAATCAATACGTTCACGGTCAATGTCGTACAACATTTTATCGGTTGAAATTTTTTCCTTTTCCGATTTTATTTTGACATTATCGTTTGCAAAAATTTTATAGATTTTTTTGTCGCCCTTATAATACGCCTCAATATTATCAGCCCTTAATTCATAAGATGGAGTTTTTGCGGTGGCATTTTTATGCATAGTTATTTTTTGTTCGCGTTGGTTCCATTCAAGCCCATCATCTGCAAACAATTCAATATTTTCCGCGTGTGCAGATGTGCCACAGAAAAATAAACAAGCTATTATAAATAGTTTAAACATTCTGTAATCCTTTGTTATGATTGGATATTATAAGGTATATATATTATAAAAACAATCTTTATTTTTGGGATATAAGTTTTTCAAAATCATCCTCGGATATTACCGCAATGCCAAGCTTTTTGGCGGTTTCAAGCTTTGAGCCGGCACTTTGTCCCGCAATTACCAAATCTGTTTTTTTACTTACACTTGATGTTGGATGGGCGCCAAATTTTCGTGCGGTTTCTTCGGCATCTTTGCGTGAAAACTTTGTAAGGCTTCCTGTAAACACAACCGTTTTATTGAATAATGGGTTTGTTTCATCAAGTTCAATTTTTACCGGATTTTCAATGGTAATTATGTTTAGTAGGTCGGATATAAGAGTCCTTTTATTTTCATCGCGGAAGAAATTTATTATATCCATTGCCATTTTATCGCCGATGCCATAGATTTTTGTAAGGTCGTCAAATGTGGCATTTTGAAGTCCGTCAATTGTACAAAATTCATTTGCAAGGATTATTGCAGTTGCTTCACCAACACCGGTAATTCCAAGTGAATATATGAATTTATCAAGCTTTATATGGCGGGCGTTTTCAATACTTTGACTTAAATTTCGTATTGATTTTACACCAAAACCATCAAGCTTTTTCATATCATCAAGGTGGTTTTTGATAAGGTTGAAAATGTCAACGGGACCCTTTATCCATCCACGATTGAAAAATGCCTCAATTCCCGAATCTCCCAATCCGTCAATGTTGAATGCGTCGCGGGAAATAAAGTATTTAAGATATTCCTTTATTTGAGCGGGGCAGTTTGCATTGGTGCAACGGAATGCAACCTCATCCTTTTTCCTGATAAGTGGTGAACCACAAACAGGGCATGTGGTTGGCATTTCAAAGCGGGTGGTGCCTTCTGGTCGGTCGGGCATTGATACCGATACAACCTGTGGTATAACATCGCCGGCGCGTTGAATTGTTATTGTATCGCCAACGCGGACATCCTTTTCCTGAACGAAATCTTGGTTATGAAGGGTGGCACGGGCAACCATAACGCCCCCAATATTTATTGGGTCAAGTTCGGCAACCGGAGTAATTACACCTGTACGTCCAACCTGTAAGGTAATGCCCCGAACAACGGTTAAGGCCTGTTCAGGTGGAAATTTGTGTGCGATTGCCCATTTCGGAGCGCGGGCGATAAAACCAAGTTTTTGTTGAAGGTCAAGTCGGTTAATTTTGTATACTATGCCGTCAATATCAAATGGAATGGAGTGGCGTTCGTGTCCGACTTTGTTGTAAAAATTTTGAAGACCTTCGTATGTTGTAGATACCTCAAAAAAAGGTTGTATTGGAAACCCCCATGATTTTGCATATTTGTAAAATTCGGTTTGTGTTTTCCATGGAATTGATGGCTTAACTTCGCCCCAAGCATAAGTGATAATTGAAAGATTTCTTTTTTTTGTAATGTTTGCATCAAGTTGACGAAGGGAACCCGCAGCAGCATTTCTTGGATTGGCAAAAAGTTTTCCGCCGGATTTTTCCTGTTCCTCATTAAGTTTGAAAAAGTCAGCCTTTGACATATAAACTTCGCCACGAACCTCCAAAATTTCGGGGGCATTTTCAATTTTAAGTGGTAATCCCTTTATTGTTTTAAGGTTTTCGGTAATGTCTTCACCAACAACACCGTCGCCACGGGTTGCACCACTCACAAATACACCATTTTCGTATCGTGCGGAAAAGCTTAATCCATCAATTTTGGGCTCGGCATCAATTTCAACAACCTCAGATGGGGGAAGGGATAAATCACGATGAATGCGGTTGAAAAACTCCTTTAAATCATTATCGGTATAAAGGTTTTCAAGGGATAACATTGGTATTGTGTGATTTATTTTTTTGAACCCAGCCTTTGCCGTGGCACCAACCTTTTTACTTATGACTGAACTTTGTCCGAAAAGGTCGTCGGAGGAAAAGAATTTTTCCAATTCCAATGCCTCCTTTTTAAGGGAGTCATATTCCGCATCGGATACGGATGGAGCATCGTTTTGATAATATTCATTATCGTATCTTTCAAGAAGTTTTTGAAGTTCCCTTAATCGTATTTTTTTTTCGGATAATGTTAATTTTTCGTTTGTCATAATTGAAAAGCTCCTATATTCCGATATTATACAATGCAATTATTGAAATTCCAGCAGTTTCTGCACGAAGGATAAGGTTTCCAAGTGTTATACCAACGGCATTTGTTTTTGATAAAATTTCAAATTCGGTTGGGGTGAAACCTCCCTCTGGTCCAATTAAAAATGATACCGGTTTTCCGTGATACTTTTTTAAAATTTCGGTGGTGTTTTCGTTGTTGTTTTGGCGTTCATCAAGGTATATAAGTGTTCGTGATGAAAAGTCAAACTTTGCAATTTTTTCGGCAAATGTTTCAAGATTATTTATTTTTGGAATTGAAAGACGGCGGGATTGTTCGGTTGCTTCCTTTGCAATAGTATATGCACGGTCAATATTTATATCCTTTACAGATGTATTTGTTGTAATTATTGGCGATAAAGTTTTAATGCCAAGTTCGGTTGCCTTTTCAATTAAAAAATCCTGACGTGAATGGCGGATTGGTGTGAATATCAATTCGGCTTCGTTAAGGTTTTCCGTATCCACCCCCCTTAACATTTGACCAATTTGAATTTTTAGGTCGTGTTTGTTTATTGCCATTACTGTACAATCAAACTCGCCATCCCTTTCATTAAACAAAATGAAATTTTCGTTGTTTTTCAACCGCATAACATTTTTAAGGTAGTGAAAATCATCACCATCAATCAAAAGAAAGCTGTCGGTGTGAAGGTTTTTATTTGAATATACACGAATTTTTCCCATAATTTTTGCCTTTTTATTAGTTTTTTTAATTATATAATAAATTTAATTTAAAAAAAGAAAAAAATTTGTTATAATACCCTCGTATGTTTATAAAGAATTTTTTGGTGTTTAAATTGAAAGAATTGTTTTTGAAATTCAAGTTGTTTTGTTTGGTATTTTTTGCATCAATTTCTGTTATTGCAATTATTTTAATATTAAGGCAAAGGCTTGTTTCCGATGATGCATTTAAAATGAGCTATCCTGAATTGGTGCGGGAAAATAAAATGGCGGTTGAAGAAGATCTTGCTATTTCGCAACTTGGGGAAATTATTTCTTCGTATACCAATGACCGGACAAGAGGTATTGTGGATGTTGATATTGAAGGGCTTAAACTGGCAATTGAAAAACTTGGTTGGATTGAAGATGTTGCTGTTGTTCGTGCCTTTCCTGACAGAATAAAAATCATTCTTAAATCAAAGGATATTGTTGCATACAAAATGGGTAATGATAAATATTATCCGATTACGGGACAAGGGGAGCTTTTGAATGTGCCGGTGGAATATAGTGGTGGATTGCTTGCCTTTGGTGATAATGTTGAGGCTGAATTGCCAGAGCTATTAAAGTTTTTGGACGATTATCCAAAGATAAAGGAAAAAATTGTTGCGGTGCAACTTGTCAATAAACTTCGTTTCAATCTTGTGCTTTATAATCTTTCGGATGGTCTTCTTATAAAGCTTGATAATGATTATAGTGATGGGATTGAACGACTTGCCGAATTGGATGCATTGCAGGGAATTTTAAGCAGAAATATTTCAGAAATTGATTTACGGAATTTGGAAAAAATACTTATTAAAAAGAGGAATGGGTAATGAGTTTTGATAAGAAGACTTCTTTGGGTTTTATTGATGTGGCAAGTGGAAAAACATCCATAATGATTTGTTCATTCGCGAATCCGGATAAGCCTGTCTTGCTTGGGAAAGGTGAAGTTGAAACAAAGGGTTTTGTTGGTGGACGTGTGGTTAATTTTTCGGAATTTTCAAATTGTGTAAACAAGGCATTGGAGATTGCCGAACTTCAAGCCGGTGGAAATATTTCAAATGTTGTATTGTCCCTTTCTGATTTTAAATATAGGTCAAGTTATGTTAGTTCAAAAGAAATAGAGTTTCCATTTGAAGAAACAATTACAAAAAAATATATTGAGCAATGTGCATACAGAATTGATTTTCAAAACAAAATTGACAGGGATAAGGAAGCGATAATTCATATTGTGCCGGTGCGATATGTCGTTGATGGAAATAAGGTTGTTTTGAACCCAGAGGGGATTTTTGCAAAAAAAATTCGTGCGGATTATCATATTGTGACTGTTGATGGTCAGATGCTTTCAGATTTTGAAGCGGTGCTTAAAAGCCTTAACCTTACAGTGGTAAAGGTTTCAACGAACTCCTACGCCTCATCCCAAGCGGTGCTTATTGATGATGATAAAAATATTGGAAGCTTGGTTATTGATATTGGTAAATCCAGTATGTCGGTTGCGGCATTTGTTGAGGGAAGTTTTTTCTTTAACTGTTCATTCTTGCTTGGTGGGGATACAATTACAAATTGGTTGTCAAGAAAGCTTAATGTAAGATTTGATGAGGCAGAACGACTTAAAATAAAATATGGGGTAAGGCCACCGGTTGCGTTGGACTTTTCACAATAT
This sequence comes from Alphaproteobacteria bacterium, assembly GCA_016297965.1. Lineage (GTDB taxonomy): Bacteria > Pseudomonadota > Alphaproteobacteria > Rs-D84 > CACZYB01 > CACZYB01. Next base: position 54,224 of record JAEDDP010000002.1, read on the forward strand.
ATAAATGCATTTGTGATTGGTGAAAACGGTGAAAATGAGGCACAGGAAATACTTAAATCTACATACCTTTTGTGTGCAAATGAGGTGGCACGGCAAATAGTACAGCTTGTTTATAAAAAATTATCTGGTAATGTTTTACCATATATAAACCGAATCATCCTTACTGGTGGTGGATCAAAGCTTATCGGATTAAAGGAAATTTTTGAAGATGTCTTTGATTGTTCGGTTCGTGTTGGACGGCCGGTACACATAGATGTTTTGGGTGATGGATTTGATGATGTTGAATATTCAACATTGGTTGGTTTGTACCTTTTGTATAAAAATCAACATATCGTTAATGATGTTGTTGAAAAAAAGGAAAATGATAATTTATGGCGAAAATTCAAATCTATTTGGGATGAATATTTCGGATAATTGGAAAAGGATTTTGTTATGACAGATATTAAAAAAGAAGCAATGAGTGTTTATTATGATAAGTCAAAATACGATATTGCAAATATTATTGCTCCATTTAAAGGTGAAATAAAAAAGATTTTTGTTCTTTCCTTTTTTATAAACCTTCTTACCGTTATGGTGCCATTATTTATAATGTTTTTTGTTGATGGAAAGATACAATTTTCCTTTGCTGGTCGTGGACTTGGTAATGTAATATTCCTTGTATCCGTATTGTGTTTTAACTTTTTGTTTCGGTATATGCGGGCATCGGTTGTGAATTTTATTTTATGTTCCATTGATACAAATATTTGTAATGGTATTTTGGAAAAGGTGTTTAAGATACCGGCAAAAAAAATGGAAAAGAAAAATGATGCATTTTGGCATTCCGTTTTTAACGATATTGATGTGATAAGGAACGGGCTTTCGGGTTCCTATATCGTGAATTTGTTTGATGTTCCATTTATACTTCTTTTTATGGGAGTTGTTGGAATATTGTTTGGTAAATATTTCTTTGTTATGCTTTTTGTTTTCCTCCTTTACCTTGTAATTGTATTGTCGGCAATTTATATGTTGGGAATTGTTGATGATAAGGAAAAATTGGCGATAAAGGAACGTGATGAGCTTGTTTCAAATACAATAAGGAATCTTTCTTCCCTTAAAACTTTATCATTGTCGGATAAGGTTATGTATATGTGGAAGGATTATCAACGAAGCATTATTGATAACACATATAAGCGGAATTATATGTTGGATATATTTTTGGTGTTAAGTTTTGTTATTTATTTTGTTGGACTTGTTATCTTTTCATTGGTTGGGGAATATTCCTTTGATATGGAAATGATGAGTATGGGCGGAATGATTGCGATATTGTTATTGTTTTCGCAAAGTTTTTATTTGATAAACAGTTTTATGAAATATCTTCCACAATATTTTAAATTTATAAATTCAACAGAACGACTTGCTCAGGTTATGGCGGAACAGGTTGACGCAATTAAGACAGAAGTTATTGAAGATATTACCCATGGTAATATTGAACTTAAAAACTTTACATTAGAAGATAACCGGAAAAATGTTATTTTAAAGGATGTTAATTTTACATTTAAAGATGGGCTTCTTTACGTGCTTCGTGCGAAAAATACATTTGATGGAACGTTGTTTTTGAAATCCCTTTTTGGTGGTTATGAATGGGAAGGTGGCGAAATTTTGTTTGACCGTTATAATGTGGCAAACCTTAAAATGGAAAGCCTTAAAGACTTTATTCATTATGCCGGTGAAAATTCATTTGTTATTGAGGGAACGGTAAAGGAAAACCTTAATTGTCTTTTATCAAAAAATTCGGCAGATAATAATTTTGCGGGATTTGTTGATTATAAACAGGCGTCAAAGTTGCTTGGGTTTGATGAGGTGGTTGAACGGTTGCCAAATGGTTATAACACAATCATTGATAATAAAACCGAGCTGATGTCGCCGGAGGAATTAAAGCTTTTGAGTGTGGTTCGTGTGTTTGTTGGAAATCCGCGAGTTATACTTCTTGATCAACCATTTTTGGGGCTTGGCAAAAAGTATAAAGATAATTTGATGAAGTTGTTGGCGGATGTGGCGAACGATAAAATTGTTGTTGTGTCAACTCAGGAAAAGGAACTTTCAAAACGTGTGGTTTTAAGTATTGAGGATGAAAAAATTACAACCTTGACCGTTGAAGCATTTGATGAAGCTTCACTTAGTTTGCAAAAACAGATGTCGGCACAGGATGATGATACGGATCCAAGTGAAACCCATGCTTTGTTTAGGCGAATTTTTAGGAAAAAATAAAATGAAGAAAAATGAAAATATTGTTGGTGTAAGTATTTTATCAAGTGATTTTTTTGATATTAAAAACACGATGAAAAAGATAAATTCTTCGGATGTGGATTTTGTCCATTTGGATGTGATGGATGGGGTTTTTGTTCCGAATATTTCCTTTGGCCCGCATTTTATTTCATCGATAAGATCTCATTCAAAAAAGGTATTTGATGTGCATTTGATGGTGAAAAATCCGTATCCTTATATTCGTGATTTTGTGAATTGTGGCGCAGACATTGTGACCGTGCATATTGAATCAAAAAATGCGATGAAGTCATTAAAGCTTTTAAAAAGTTTGAATAAAAAATGTGGAATCGTTATAAATCCGGAAACATCATATAAAAAGGTTCGTCGTTTTTTGGGAATTGTTGATGTGGTGATGGTGATGACGGTTCATCCGGGATTTGGCGGGCAAAAGTTTATGGAAAACCAGCTTTTGAAAATATCCAATATTGCGACGATGATAAAAAAATGTGGACGGGATATTTTGTTGGAAGTTGACGGAGGAATAAATGATAAGACATTAAAGATGGCAAAAAAAAGTGGGGCGAATGCCTTTGTCGTTGGAAGTTATTTATTCAACCAGCCGGATTTTGTGGTGGCGGTATCCAATTTGAAAAAGGTTTAAAAAAACTCCCCATTTGGGGACTTTTTTATATTGTCGGAATTTCAATCCAAAGGACGTCTGTTATATCCTTTGCATGGGTGCAAAGCATTATAAGCCTGTCAACACCAAGTGCAATTCCCGTACAATTTTCAAGGTTTTCAATGGCATCCAAAAATTCATAATCAATAGGAAATGTTGTACCATAGATTGCCTTTTTTTCCGCCTGATCGTGCAAAAAGCGTTCTTCTTGGACCTTACGATTTGTAAGTTCGGTAAATGCATTTGCAAGTTCAACACCACATACATAAAGTTCAAAACGTTCGGCGATGTTTGGGTTGCCATCCTTTTCCTTTGAAAGGGCCGCTTGGTGTATTGGGTATTCATACAAAATTGTTGGTCGGTCAATTCCAAGGTTGGGTTCAATAAATTCAAACATCAACTTTTCATAAATATCGTCCCATGTATCAATTTCAGATACATTTATCCCAAGTTTTTTGGCGATAGGTTTAAGAAGTTTTGTTGTTGGTTTTTGTGGATTGTCAATGGTTGAAAGTATGTCAAAATGACAAAACTTTTCAAAAGCCTTTGCTATTGTTAGGCGTTCAATGCCATCCTTTATATAACACTTTTTTCCGTTGTATTCAAAATGGTCGGTTCCGATAGAGGAGAGGCTTTCCCGTAAAATTTTTTCGCAATCGTCCATCAACTTTTCGTAATTGTATCCGATGCGGTACCATTCCAACATTGTAAATTCCGGATAATGGGTTGGGGAAACAACTTCGTTTCGGAAAGTGTGGGTGAATTGAAAAATGTTTTTAAGTCCGAATGACAACAATTTTTTCATTGAAAATTCGGGGGAGGTGTGTAAATACAACTTTTCACTGTCAATTCCGTTTATGTTGTTGAATTGTGTTTCAAATGCGAAAAGATGTACTTCCATTCCCGGTGAATATTGAAGAATCGGGGTGTCAACTTCGGTAAAATTTTCGGATGCAAAAAAGTTTTTTATCGCGGAAATTATTTTGTTTCGTGATAAAAGAAAAGGGAGCTTTCTTGCGAAATTCTCCCTTGTATTTTTATTTTTTGCACAACTATTTGTTGTTTGCATTTTCAGCCTTTTCAGCTTCTTTTGCAGCAGCTTTTTCCTCAGTTGCAGATGGAACATCAACTGTTTCAGGAGCAGTTGTTTCAACAACTTCTTGAACAGCAGCAGCAATAGTTGCAATAGTGAATTGTTCGTGTGAAGCGAATCTTAGACCCTTTGGTAATGTGATTGAGCCAGAGTGGATAGATTCAGCAACATCAAGGTCAGCAACGTTAACTTCAATTGCGTCAACAATATCAGAAGCCTTACATACAACTTCGGCATCACGTGTAACGATGTTAAGAACACCACCTTTTTTGATACCCTTACATACTTCTTCACCAACAAATTTGAATGGAATTTCAACTGTGATTTCCTTGTTAAGATCAATTCTTAAAAAATCAACGTGAATAGGATTATCCTTTACTTTGTGATATTGAATAGCTTGACAAAGAGCAAGTTCCTTTTTATTTGTTCCTTCAATTTCAAGTTCAAATTGACGAGTTCTGAAACCCCTTGTTTGCATTTGTTTAAGCAAAACTTTTGGTTCAATAGAAATCAATTCTGCTTCTTGTTTATTTCCATAGATAACAGCAGGAATAAGACCAGCTCTTCTTGTAGCACGTGCGGCCCCTTTACCACTGTTGTCTCTTTTTTGTACTTTTAATGTCACTTTATTTGCCATTTTTATAAGTCCTTTTTTATTTATTATTAACGATTAGTTGCCTCCAAGGGTGCAAACTAATGTGCCGGATTATAACATATATGTTTGTAAATGCAAGGATTTTTTGGAAAAAGTGCATTTTGTAAAAAAATTATAATTTTATAAAAAACTCTTGACTTATTTTAAATATTTGTCTAAAATCATCTCAAATAATAAAAATAAGTGAGGTTTACCATGTATTATGATTACTTAGATGAAGTAAGATATTCACCAAAAAAGAAGGAATCTGTTTTTAATAAGGCGGAAAAATTGCTTCGTAAGAATAAGGTTGCCTTTGCCTTTATTTTGGCGGGGGTTATTTTGGGTGGTTTTGTTGCCAATTCAATAGTATCCGATGTTCGTGCCAAAAAAGAAATAATAAGTAAGTTTGAGCTTATTGAAGGGGTTGCCCTTGACAATGTTAAGAATCGTAGTCGTATTCCTGGAACAGGCGATTTAGAGTGGGTATATTTGGATAATGCAGATGATGTGTATACATTTACTCCCAGAGCTATATCTGATACATCTGTTGATGTTGATTTGAATGGGGATGGTGTAAAGGATGTTACCCTACATATTGGTGTTAAAACACCATATAGAAATCTTTCGGAAGAACAAATTTATGCGATGACAAATATTAAAAAAGGTTCAAAGCTTCTTTTGGAAGGGGTGGTTGACCGTGATGAAAATGGTAAGCCTGTTAATTTAAGGTTCCCAAATAACGGTACAAGTCGTCTTCCAGAAGGACGTGAAATTGTTGATGAATACCGTGGTCGTGATTATATTGATATGCAAAATCTTATAAGGGTTGATGGTTGTCAATTACATGGTCCAAAGAACAAGGAAAATAAGTTTGAAGCGCCTAATAGTCATCTTTATTTTGTAAGAGCGTTAAAGCTTGGGAAATCAAGATAAGTTTTTACTGATTTAAAATAAAAAGGCCTTTTGTTTTTTTTAGCAAAGGGCCATTTATTTTTTTGAAAGCTCAATTACCCTTGTGATACCGCCAAGGTCGGTAAAGTATTTTTTGAATTTGAAACCGAATGCTTCAAATATCTTTTTGACATCTTCGTGCTGACCCTTTCCAAATTCAAGGAACAATTTTCCCTCATCATCCAAAATGTCCCAATAGTAAAGAGCCTTTGATATTTGTCTGTATTCGTCAAGTCCGTCCCGTCCACCGTATAATGCTCTTCTTGGTTCGTATTTTTGTACGTCGGGGTCAAGGGTCTTCATTTCCGATGCACGAATGTATGGTGGATTAGAAATTATTATGTGAAACTTTTCTGGTCCAAATTTTGTTGTCGGCTTTTTACTTTTCCAATTAAGTTTTATTATTCTTGCCCGTGGATGAAGTCCCAATTTTTTTGAATTTTCCTTTGCGGTTTTAAGGGCGTTGCATTTAACATCAATGCCAAAACCAATGGCATTTTTGTATTCTGATAAAAGACTTAATAGTAAGCATCCGGAACCGGTTCCCATATCCAAAATACGATAACATTTTTCGGTATCTTTGAATTCCGACTTTACCGCCTCAATCAAAGTTTCACTGTCGGGGCGGGGGATAAGGGTTCCCTTTGATACCTTAAACGGAAGAGACCAAAATTCCTTTTCCTTTGTTATTTGGGCGATTGGTTCAAACTTGCTTCGGCGTTTGATTAACCGCATATAGTGATTGTAAAGTTTTTGTGGAATTTCGGTTTTTGGCTTTGATATAAGTTCGTAATGTTTCATCCCACTTACATAGGAAAGAAGCACGCGACAATCAATGTCAAAAGTGTCAATGCGGGCGTTTTTTAAAATGTTTCGTCCTTCCTCTAATGTATCGCCAACTGTATGTTTTTTATTGTTTTTTATCATACAGATATGGTGCCATAATTTTATCATTTTTTCCACAAGTAGATGTTCCTATTTTACAAAGTTATCAATGATACTTTTTACAACTTTTTGTGATGTACCGATTTTATCAAAGCTTGGGGCATATTCAACAAATTCAGTTGCAATAAGGTTTGTAGAGCGTAAAAGTGGAAGAATGTGTTCCATTGTTGAAAGGGAAATTCCACCCAGCTCGGGAACCTGTACCGCATCAAATTCGGATGGATTTATGCCATCAAAATCAATTGATATAATGTATTTTTTATTTTCAATTTTAGATTTGATTTTTTCAATTACATTATCAATATATTTGATGTTATTTATATCTTGCCCATCGGTTGTAAATATATTTTGATGTTTTACAAAATCAATTTCGGATGGTTCATAGGAACGTGTTCCAATGTAAAAAAGATTTTCCGGACGTAATGCCACCCGTGATTTTCCACCAAGGTTTAAAAAACGGTTGTCGCCTTCACCCAAAAGATGACGAACATTTGTTCCATGTGGGGAACCGGATGCTTCGGCCTGACTGGATTGTGGGGTATGAATGTCAAGGTGGGCGTCAATGTAGATAAGGGCAATATCTTCGTTTTCAAAATGGTCTGCGATTGCCTTAAAGTGTGCAAAATTAAGGCTGTGGTCGCCACCAAAGAAAAGATGGTTTGTTATGAAATTTTCATCCTTGTCCTTAAAAAAATTGTATATTATTTCCTGTATTTTTAAATTTTCAGAAAAACGGTCCTGTTCACATTCCTCCCTGTTAAAGTTCCATGATGGAGTAAGCAAGGTCCAGTTTTCATTTGGATATATTTTTTTTATTTCAGAGGGACCCTTTTCACATCCATAATCAATAGGAGTTTTTTGGGCCCCACGTCCGTATTCAACACCAACAAAAAACATTTCTATTCCTTTGTTGATAGAATGTATTTGTCCGCTTCCATTGAAGCTTGGGCTCCGGATGCGGCGGCGATTACAACCTGTTTAAAGTTTGGATTTTTAACGTCTCCGGCTGCAAAAACACCGTCAATATTTGTTGCACATAAATTTGGTTTTGTTTTTATGTATCCGGAATCGTCAAGTTCAATTTGTCCCTTAAATACATCGGTGTTTGGTTGATTGCCGATTGCAATGAAAATTCCGTCTGTATCATAAGAAGTTATTTCGCCTGATTGAGTGTTTTTAATTTTTACACCGGCAACTTTTTTACCTTCGGCATCTTCAACAATTTCATCCAAAGTTGAATTCCACATAATGGAAATATTTGGAGTTTCAAAAAGGTGTTTTTGGTTTATTTGTTCCGCGGTGAAATGGTCGCGACGATGAATGATTGTTACCTTTTTGCAAAGTGTTGAAAGGTGAAGTGCTTCATATACCGCAGTATTTCCGCCACCAACAACGAAAACTTCCTTATCACGGAAAAAGAAACCATCGCATGTTGCACAATATGACACACCGTGTCCGGTTAATTTTGACTCATTTGCAAGACCAATTTTTCTGTATGATGCACCGGTTGCAATGATTACGGCATCGGCAGTAATTACATTGTCATTTTCACATTTTATTGTGAATGGACGTTTTGAAAAGTCAACTTCAACAACGGTATCGGCAAGTACTTCGGCACCAAAAATTTCGGCCTGTTTCCTCATTTGTTCGGTTAGGTATAATCCGTCAATTTTTTCGGTAAATCCAGGATAGTTTTCAAGGTCAAAAGATTTTGTAATTTGTCCGCCAAATTCCATTCCGGTTATGATTAACGGTTTATTTCCGGCACGTCCAGAATAAATTCCGGCAGTATATCCCGCAGGACCAGAACCAATTATAACTACTTCGCGATGTTGTTCCATTTCATATCTCCTTTTTAATTTTTGTGTTTATTATATGGGTAAGGTCTTTGTTTTGCAAGAGGGAATTTTGTAAATGCAAAATAAAAAATCCCCCGAAATTTTTGTGGGGGATTTTTTTTCTTTTTATTAAAGCTTTGTTTCAAGTGGTGGAACAACTTGCTTTTTACGGCTCATCATACCATCAACCCAAGCGCAATGATTTTCATCACACTTTATACCGAATACATTTTCAATACTTGGAATATCATCAGATACAACAAGAAGTTCAGAACCTTCCTTCATTATATCGGTGATAAGTAAAAGTACGGTGTTAAATTCTCCGTTTGCCTGAATCTTTTTCATTTCTTCTAAGATTGCAGGCTTTTTATCATCAGCCATAGTTTTATCAATAAGTTCAATTTGTCCGATACCAAATTTTTTACCGTGGATGTTAAATTCTTTGAAATCACGATTGATAAGGTCAGTTGCAGAATCATTTTCAATGGATGATTTTACCTTTAACATTTGCAATCCTAAATCAAGTGGTTTTTCAATGCCGGCAATTTTTGCAAGCTTTTCAACGGCGTCTTTATCCCAATTTGTTGTTGTTGGGGATTTAAAAAGTACGGTGTCGGAAAGTACAGCACAAAGCATTGCACCGGCGATGTTTGCAGGAATGTTTTTATTCTCGGATGCAAAAACATTTGTTAAAATTGTTGCGGTGGAACCAACTGGTTGACCGTAAAATTCAAGTGGTGAAGCAGTTTTAAGCCCGCCAAGTTTATGATGATCGGCAACGAATAAAACCTTTGCACTATCAATGTCATTTGGAAGTTGAGAAAGTTCAGTTGTGTCAACAAGTGCGATTTCTTTGTCGCTTACAGATGTTAGGGTTTCTGGAACTTCAAGTTTGAATGTATCAAGGATGAATTTTGTTTCTGGGGTGATATCACCTTGTTTTACGGCAACGGCGTCTAAACCTCTTTGTTTTAAAAGTTCGGTGGTTGCAATAGAAGATATAATTGTGTCCGAATCCGGATTTTTATGTCCCATTACGTATATTGTCATTTATTTTTTTCCTTTCGTTTATTTATTTTTGTAATTGTTTTAAATCTGAGATTAACTGTTGTTTCATATTTGAATCAAGTTTTGAAATTACATCCGAAAGATGTTTCCTCATTTTCGCATTATCAACCTTTGTTTTTGTATCCGTTACAGATTTTACAAATGCAATTGAGTTTTCAAGTCTTGCCATTGTATTTTCCGCATCGGCAACCAATGTTTTGTAATTAGGTTGTGGAGAAAATAATTGTTTGATTTGATTTTCAAAATTTGGGTATTCAAATTCTATTTTCTTTATACCAAGTTGTTTTTCATCTTCCTTAAATTTCAAAAAACGTTCGTACAAAGACCTTACCCTTGATTGAAGTTCATCGGTTGTTGGATTATCGTTTTCCAATTTGAGGTCGGAATTTTCTTCTTTATTTGGAACGAAAATTCCACCACTTTGGATATTTTTTAACATCTTGTCAAATGCTTCATCTGTTAAATGAATTTTTATTATTTCAGCCATTTTTATTCCTTATTACTTTTTATTGTATGGAGGTTTTGTGAAACCAGCAGGTGATTTTGTAAATATTTCAACTCCATTTTTTGTTATACCGATAGTGTGTTCAAATTGTGCCGAAAGTCCACCATCTTGGGTTCTTGCTGTCCAATCGTTGTCTTCCACATAAAGTTCGTATGTGCCAGTGTTTACCATTGGTTCAATTGTGAAAACCATTCCTTCCTGTAATATAATTCTTTCGTTTTCCGTATCATAATAGTGAAGTACGTTTGGTGCATCGTGGAAAACCTTTCCGGTGCCATGACCGCAAAAGTCGCGAACGATGGAAAAGCCCTTTGGTTCACACATATTTTGTATTGTTATTCCAACTTCGGATAGTTTTAATCCCGGACGACAAATTGAAATTGCCCGCATCATTGACTCGTATGTTGTGTCAACAAGCTCCTTTGCACGGTCGGAAACATTTCCAATCAAGTACATACGGCTTGTATCACCATAGTATCCGTCAATAATTGTTGTTACATCAATATTTACAATGTCACCATCATTAAGGTATTCATTTTTGTTTGGTATTCCGTGGCATATAACATCATTTACGGAAATACAACAATGTTTTGGATATCCACAGTAATTTAGTGGTGCGCAAATACCCCCCTGTTTTTTGGTATGTTCAGCAACAAGTTTATCAAGGTCGTATGTTGATACACCGGCAACCACATAATCCGTTATAAAATCCAACGTTTCCGCGGCGGCACGTCCAGCACGGCGGAGACCTTCAAAATCGTCTTTATCGTAAATCATTTTTATTCCTTTTTATTTTTTATGCAAAGTATTATATCCGTTTGGTTAAAAAAATAAAGCCTAAAAATGCCTTTACTTGATTTATTAAAAATGCTATAATGAAAATGTTGTTTAATGAGGGGAAAAATAAAATGTTGGGAAAGAAAAATATAAAGAAAAAAATAGGTATTTTAACCGGCGGTGGTGATTGCCCGGGACTTAATATGGCGATTAAAACTGTGGCTCAATATGCAATGAATAAGTATGGTTGGGAAGTGGTTGGTGTTAAAAATGCCATAAATGGAATTGTTAGTGATGTAAAACTTTCTGGGGAGGATTCCGATATTATTGAATTTAGTCCTTCGTTTTCATTTTCCGAATATGTGCGTCAGGGTGGAACTTTTTTAGGTTCGTTTAAAAAGATAAAAACTAAACGATACAGGAATGTTCAAAATGATGAGGATCTTGTTTCCGTGATGCTTCCAACATTTAAGAAAAATATTAAGGAGTTTAATATTGACGGACTTATTGCAACGGGTGGTGATGGTACAATGTTTATGCTTAACTACCTTTGTGAAAAATCAAAAATTCCGTTTGTTGGTATTCCAAAAACTATTGATAATGATACACCGGGGACGGAAATTTCAATTGGATTTTCAAGTGCCGTTGATGCCATTGTGAATGCGATGGATAGTATCTTTTGGACCGCAAAGGGACACAGGCGTGCTATTGTAACACAGGTTATGGGAAGGGATACCGGACATCTTGCAATGCATTCTGGTGTGGCATCGTGTGCGGATATAATCTTGGTGCCGGAAATTCCATATACCCTTTCTGGTATAATTAAAAAAATTAAGGATATTAAGGCAAAGGAAAAACGCGATTACTTTATTATTGTTGTTGCCGAAGGGGCAGGACTTGAAAAGGGTAAACCATTGCCAAAATCGGCTGATTACACGGTGGCAGAATATATTGCAAAGGCCTTAGATAAAGCGGGAATTGAAGCACGTGCCGATAATTTGGGTTATATACAACGTGGTGGTCTTCCAAATGGATATGACCGTATGTTGGCGGCCGAACTTGCCATATTGGCGGTGGATTTAATGGCGGATGGACAAAGTGCCGTGATGGCCGGAATGAAGGATGGAAAGCCAGCCAAAGTTCCGTTGAAAAATGTATGTAAAAAAGAAACAAGAGGGCTTAACCTTTCATCTCCTATTGTAAAGACGGCAATAAAAAGTGGAATTTATATTGGTGATGTGAAAAAGGTAAAGTAATTACTTTGTTTGATGAAAGAAAAGAGAGGTTTTAACGACCTCCTTTTTCTTATAAAAACACATTGACAAAAATATAAAATATTTATAATATTGTCTAAAATTAAAAATAAGAGGTGGTTATGAATAAAAATCATAAAGAGATTCTTAAAAGGAATCTTTTATTCTTTTTTGAAAATATTGTGGTTGATAAGTTGAAAAAGTTTTCAACACAAAAAGAATTTGGTTATCACGGTTTGGAACATACCGAACTTGTTGCCCTTCGTGCAATAGATATTGCAGTTGATGGAGGACTTTCCCGATTTGAAGATGTTGTGCCGGTTGTGTTGGCGGCCGCTTTGCACGATTCCGCAAGAAAGGATGATGGATACAATGAAAACCATGGTCCGGATGCGGCAAAACGTCCAGAAAGTACATCTTTTTTAAAGGATTATGTTTTTAACCTTAATGACAAACAGATTGGTGATATTTTGTCGGCGGTTAAGGTTCATACGGTTGCAATGCCCCAGATGTTTGGTTTTCAAAACTATATTACAAAAATTTTGTGTGATGCGGACCGATGCCGTCTTTCGTGGGATTCAGGATATAATGACAAGTTTTTCTTTACATCAACAGGTAAGAAAATTGCCAAAATGAAACCTGATGAAGTTGTTTTGTATTTGAAAAGATGGAAGGCAAGGGCCGAAGAAAATAAAATTCCAACGGTTGGCCGGCCTTTGGATATGCGTTATGTAAAGGATCCGTTATCAAGACGTGTTTATTTTACGGAACCACTTGATGTGACAATCAATGAGGTATTGAAAGATATTAAAAAACAAAGATAGTTGTTCGTTTTGGGATTTGTAGATGAATGCGAATCCCTTTTTTTATGAATTTTAATGAAAAACAAGTAATAAAAAACCTCCCAATAGGGAGGAATTTTAACTTTTACAAACACACAAAAGATTAAATCTTGTTTTCAACGAAAACTTCGTGCTTTCTTGTCTTTTTATCATACTTTCTGAAAGAAAGTTTTTCTGTTGTGTTTGGAGATTTTGGATTTCTGTAAGTTGTATAGAAAGTTCCAGTTTCTGGATTTCTTAACTTAACTAACATTTTTACGCCTTTTTTAGCCATTTGAATTAACCTCTTTCATTATTTTTTAGAAGCTTTTTTAGCTTGGCATTTTTGAATTCTTGCCTTTATAACTTTTGCTTCGTCTGTTAACTTTGAATTACCAGTATTCAAAAGGTATGCATCAATTCCACCGTTTGTTTCTACTGTTTTAATTCCACGACTTGAAACATACAATTTAACCTTTGTTCCAAGAATTTCTGATAAGAAAGATGCCATATGAAGATTAGGTAAGAATCTTCTTTTGGTCTTTATTTCTGAGTGAGAAACGTTATGACCAGACATTGGTTTTTTCTTTGTAATTTCACATACTCTTGACATTTTTTAATCCTTCAATTCGTAATTAGATTGCTGAATTGTATATTATAATATTTTATATGTCAAGGGAAAAATGGACTTTGTTTTATTTGAAAAATATAAAAATTTTATCAAAAATAAAAAGAAACAAAAATGGAACTTTTTAATTGAAATGGGAAAAAGAATATTTTATATTACCTTATTATTTAAAAGGAGTTTTTGATGGCAGAGCTTTTTGATGCAAAAATTGGAACACCGCTTGCGGAAAGACTTCGTGCGGACAGTCTTGCCGATGTGGTTGGGCAGGAGCATATCCTTGGCGATGATGGGATTATTACGACTCAGCTTAAAACAGGAAATATAAAATCAATGATTTTGTGGGGACCACCGGGATGTGGAAAAACGACAATTGCAAAGCTTGTTGCAAAGTATGCCGATGCGGAATTTGTGATGTTGTCCGCGGTGTTTTCCGGTGTTGCCGATTTGAAAAAGGTCTTTTTGGATGCGTCAAATCTTCGTGCCGTTGGACGGCGAACAATTTTGTTTGTGGATGAAATTCATCGTTTTAATAAGGCTCAACAGGACAGTTTTTTGCCGTATGTGGAGGATGGAACGATAACCCTTATTGGTGCAACAACTGAAAATCCATCATTTGAACTTAATTCCGCTTTGCTTTCCAGATGTCAGGTGTTAATCCTTAAACGGCTTGATGAAAAGGCATTGTCGCACCTTATTGAGCGGGCGGAGGAAGAGGTTCAAAAAAAGCTTCCGTTGACGGATGAAGCAAGGGTGGAACTTATTGCCATATCGGATGGTGATGGTCGTTATTTGCTTAATATGATAGAGATGATTTTTGATTTTTATCAGGGAAAGACGATTGATGGAAAGGAGCTTAATAAAATGCTTCAAAGTCGTTTTCCAAATTATGATAAAAGTGGGGAGGCACATTATAACCTTATATCCGCACTTCATAAATCCCTTCGTGGGTCGGATCCGGATGCGGCGCTTTATTGGTGTGGGCGAATGATTGCCGGTGGTGAGGATCCAAAGTATATACTTCGTCGCCTTACCCGATTTGCGGTTGAAGATGTGGGTATTGCCGATCCGCATGCTTTGCCGTATGCAATTTCAGCGTGGGATGCGTATGAACGACTTGGAAGTCCAGAGGGGGATTTGGCGATTGCTTCACTTGTTATATACCTTGGTACCGCGCCAAAATCCAATGCTTCGGAAACGGCTTGGAATAATGCCTTTGCGATGGCGAAATCTACGGGTTCGCTTCCTCCACCTATGCATATAATCAATGCACCGACAAAGTTAATGGAAAAGCAAGGCTTTGGTGCGGGGTATGTTTATGATCCGGATACAAAGGATGGCTTTTCGGGGCAAAATTATTGGCCGGATGGAATGAAACGGCAAAAATTTTACCAACCTTTTGAACGGGGTTTTGAACGGGATATAAAAAAGCGTCTTGAATATTGGGAAAATTTAAGGAAAAAGTTAAATCAATAACCTTTTCCTTAATCAAAATTTTATTGTCTTACATCAACAAGGATTTTTATTGTGTTGATTAGTAGACCCTTTGCCCAATTTATGATAAGTATACCGCCAAATATTCCGGTTAGGGAGTCAAGGTAGGTAATGTTGAAATATTTTCCGATTACAAGTGCGGAAATTGCAAGGACAGAAGTTAGAGCATCTGCCAAAATGTGATAGTATGCACTTTTGAAATTATAGTCTTCGTCTGTGTCTTCCTTTTCATCGTGGGTGTGGTGTTTGTGTTCTCCGCCTTCCATAATGAAGATACATAGTGTGTTTACGATAAGTCCGATTATGGCAACCAAGATTGCCTCATCAAACTTTATGGATTGAGGATTTATCAACCTTTCAATGACTTCAAATATAATCCAAAATCCGGTAAATCCAAGGAAAAGTGAGCTGGTGTATGCAGTTAATGTTCCAATTTTTTCCGTACCATTTTGAAACAAATCGGAATTGGAAAAATGTCGTGTTAAAATATATGCAACGTAGGTAAGGGTTAGTGCAAGTGCGTGTGTTGCCATATGATAACCGTCCGCGGTTAGTGCCATTGAATTTGTTGCATATCCGTATATGATTTCCGCAATCATTGTAATAATTGTAAATATTATGACCAAAAGAGTCTTTTTTTCATTGTTTGTTGATATTTCAGTTTTGTGTTCGGACATTATTTATTTTCCTTTATTGTGTTTAATTTTTCCTTTAAAAAATTGTTGTATTTAAAAAGAAAGTTTTGAATTGTTTTTAATTCCTTTCCCGAAAATTGTGATGAAAAAGTGTTTTGTTCAAGATTCCATTTTTTGTGAAGTTTTTCATGTTCGCGGAAAACTATTTTCCCGTTTTCTTCTAGTTTAAAATAGATTTCCTTTTTATTTTCGGGATTTGAAAAGGAACTTATTGCATTCTTTTTTAAAAGACGCTTTATAATCTTGCTTATTCCACCCTTTGTCATATTTATTTTTGTTGAAATTTTTGTGACATTTGGATTTTTTATTCGTCCGATTACGTCAATACAGTGCATTTCAGTATATGAATAATCATCCAATAATTTACAGGATGTTCGTTTATAAATTTTATCCAATTCAGAGTATGTATCAACAAGTGATATGAATAAATTATTTATTTCGTTAATCATTTTTTTTGTTTCCTTGTAAACTAAATATAGTTAGGAAATGTTTCCGTGTCAACAAAAATTTTTGTTTGATTTTGAATTATTTGAGAATTATAATTTTAGTGAAAGGAGATTTTTAAATGAAAAAAGAGGCTTCGTTATCAATTATTGAAGATGTTGAAAATCACAAACTTTTGATGATTAAACATCTTCGTGGAATAAACAAAGGTTTTGTTAATTTTTGCGGTGGGAAAAAGGAAGAAGGCGAAACAATGGAAGATTGTGTCCGTCGTGAAACGTTTGAAGAAACTGGAATTGTTATTGAAAATCCAAAACGTGTTGGGTATGTTGAATTTGTTCCGATGGAATATAATGTGACTGTGTTTAAAAGTACAAAATTTCATGGGGATGTGAAGGCACGTGAAGGTGAAGTTGAAGTTTTTTGGCAGGATGCAGCTTCAATTCCACTTGATAAAATGCGTACGGCAGACAGGGATTATATTCCAGAAATTATGAAGGGAAAGTATGTGAAAAGACAATATCTTTATGATGAAAAGGGTAATGTCGCAAAGATAACTCCGCTAGTGTTGGAGGAGTGGGAAAAAACTTTGTAAAGACTTTTTGGTGGTTATGAAATTATCTTTGCTTTTGTTTTATGGATGCAACGTTTTCAACAATGCTTTGTCCTGTAAGTTCGTTTAGGGCATTTTTTAGTTGTTCCCTGTATTGGGCGAAATCCTTATTGTTGATAAGTGCCTTTAATATTACAATAAGTTGTTTTTTGCCGATGGTTTCTAATAATTTTTTATTTTTTACACTGAATACTTCGCCGGTGTATGGATTTAATTTTTATCCTTGGTTTTAATAATAGACATAATGAAATTATTTTTATCAAAAACCAATACCTAATATGGAAAAGGTTTTTAAATAAAATTATTGTTTTTTATTGATGTTATGTGATAGGATTCTTTTCAAAAGACATTTTAATTTAATAGGGGAGAAGTTATGAGAAAATTTTTATCGCTTTTTTTATGTTTATTGGTGGTGGCGTGTGCCATACCTGCAACTCCGGAAGATGGAGATCTTATCAATGCAACAAAGCAATTTAGGCGTGAATTGTTTGAAAGTGGTGCAAGGGGTGAAGTTATCCTTTCAATGTCCGATAATGTTTCGGGTGGTGGCTTTTTTAGTACAAAATATGATAATGTGATGAGGTTTAGAAATATTGGTTCCGGAGAGGTGTTTAATATGACAACCCGTCGCGGTAAGAATGTTTTTGATATGGCAATGCTTTCCGTTGGAACCTATGAAATTGAAAACTTGTCATTGGAGTATACATATACCACAACCGAACAGATTGGTAATCAAAGGATTATAAGGACCCATCTTGTAACCGATGATAATTTCCAAAATGATAAGAAAATTCGTTTTACGGTAAAGCCAGGTGAGGTGGTTTATATCGGTCATTTCTATTTGATAAAACCAGAAAATGTTGCTGTTGGTGCTTCAAGTGAAACACAAAAAAATAACTTTAAAATTGTGGATGATTCTTCAACATTTACCGAAGTACAAAAGTTTTTGTGGGAAGAAAAGTTTGGTGTGCCATTTGTGGTAAGATTGGCAAAGGTTCAAAAGTAAGGGGTGGTTTGAAATGAAAAAGTTTTTATTATGTTTGTCAGTTTTGTTTTTGATTAGTGCATGTAGTACAACCACTGGAAATTTAGAAATTGGAACATCCGAATCAAAGATGCAGGATAGTATTGTTGGATTGGGAACAAAAAGGGATGTAAGGGATAAATTTGGTGTGCCGAACCTTATTTTTGAAAAGGATGGGTTGGAATATTATGAATACAAAAATGTTTCGGGGCATGGTCGTTATAACTGGCTTTTGCCAATTGTTGGTCGTTTGATGTATTATTTCCAGGATACCTATGTTTACCGTGAAAACAACTTATTTATTGGTTTTGATAAATCCGGAAACATTGTTGATTGGAAAACAATACATACCGGTGGAACATTCGGATAATTAGGATATTATCCTTAAATCTGTCTAAAAATATACAAAAACGATATTGACTATTTTTTGACAATCTTGTATCATTTCTTTCCATATAATTTAGGAACGGAAATGGAAAGACTTAGTGTAAATTTTGTTTGTGAAAATCTTCAAAATAAATCTGGAAAATGCGATTTTTCATATCGTGGTTTGGTGACCTTTCCCGGTTCCAATGTTGTACCTAAGTGTCATTTGAAAATAGCCAACAGTATTTTGGATCGTAAAAAAGAAAAGAAGATTATACGTAATTTTGAAAGGACAAAGTTGGAACATCCTGAAATTGCAAGAAATTATGCTTCTCAGGTAGAACAACTTTATCAAGTTTGGGATATTGTTGATAAGGTTGGGCGTGAAAATATTTATGCTTCGGCACTTTTGGATGTGGCCTTTTGGTGTCCGAAATGTCATAAATTTCAAACTCAGTTTGGTTTTTTTATGACATGGAAGGATAAGGATACTGGTATACAAAAGATGTTTAAGTTCAATCATAACTGTGTTGATTGTGGGGCGGAGCTTGTAAAGCTTACCGGTACATCAAAGCAAACATCAAAACTTTTGTGTCCAAAGTGTGGCGGTCATATAAAAGTTGACAATGCGTCAATTGTTGATGTAACAACAACTTTTTAATTTTTTAACTTTTACTTGTTTTATTTTTGTGGTACAATCTTCCTATATTTATGTTTGAAATAAGGAGGATAAAATATGAAAAAAGTATTATTGGCTTCGTTACTTTTGTTTGCATTTACTTCAATTGATGTGATGGCGGCGAAAAAGAATGTTAAATCGGCAAATTCCAAAAAGGCGATTGCAACGTCTTCATCTTCATCAAAGAAGGATGTAAAGAAGAGTGGTAAGTGGAAACGTGATGGAAACGATAGTGGAAAGGATGAGGTAAGGGTCGGAGGTCCAGGAAAACCTACATTTACCGATGGATGTTTGGTTGTTGGTGATGATATAAAGGGACCAATGGCTGATGCCGTACAAAATGCCGACAGTGATGGGGATGGATGTATTACCGAAGATGAGTTAAAGTCATATATGAAGGAACATAAACCATCAGGCAAAGGTGGTCCAGGTGCAGATGGTGGTGAACCACCCGCAAAACCGGAAGATGAAGAATAAAGTTTCTTTGTTTGTAAAATCCCCCCCCCATTTGGGGGATTTTTTATTGCAAATTTTATTGGTGGGCATATACTTGCCATAAAAATAAAGGTGATATTATGATAAACAGTTTTGAAGATTTGAAAAAAGCCATTCCAAATATAAATCCAGATGTGAAAAAGGTTGTTGATAAGTATGGGGTGCATATAACCGATTACTATTTATCCCTTATTGATTTACAAAATCCTGATGATCCGCTTTATCGTGTGGTTATTCCATCCGTTGATGAACTTTGTGTGAAACAGTATGAACTTGATGATCCAATTGGGGATGACAGTGATGAATTTGAAACACGGAAAACAAAAATGCTTGTTCACCGTTATCCGGACAGGGTATTATTCCTTACTACAAGTAAGTGTGCATCAAGATGTCGTTATTGTTTCAGAAAGTCGTGTGTTTTCGGAGAAAAGGATTTGTTTGATGTGGCGGAATTTGAAAAATCGTTGGATTACATAAAAAATACAAAATCAATCCGTGAGGTGGTGTTGTCCGGTGGGGATGCGCTTTGTATGCCACGGCAATATTTTAAAAGACTTTTTACTTTTGTTATTGAAAATTGTCCGCATATAAAGGGAATGAGGATTAACACAAGGGCGTGTGTTTATGAACCATCACTTATTACCGATGATTTGGCGGATTTTTTGAATATGGTAAATAAACATATTCCGTTGGTCTTTATGACACACATAGTTCATGCACGGGAAATAACGGATACATTTAAGCATGCAATGGCAAAGCTTGATTGTGTAAAGCTTAACCAAACACCACTCCTTAAAGGGGTAAATGCAACGGTTGAAGATTTAACAAATTTAAGTTGGGCTTTGGTTGGTGCTGGAATCGTTCCTCATTATCTTCATTATCTTGATAAGGCAAAGGGAACATCGCATTTCAGGGTTTCAATTGATGAGGCAAGGAAGCTTGTTGGTGGACTTTTGGGACATATAAGCGGTCATCTTATCCCGAAACTTATACTTGATGTGCCAGGTGGAAGTGGCAAAATTTGGCTTAATCCATCATTTATTGAAAAAGAAGAGTATGATGGCGATAAACATATCCTTACTATAAAGTCCACGTATTCCGATAAGGTGGAAACTTATTGTGATTATGTGGAAAAGTAGGGCTTTGTTTATAGATAAGAATTATTTCCGAATATTTCATAAAATTGGATTGTAAAGGTTCCGTGAAATCGTTAAAATAAACCATATATTAACAACACGAAAGGATACTTAAATGTGTGGTATAGTTGGTTATATTGGTGATTCCAATGTGGAGAAGGTTTTGATGCAGGGGCTTGATTCCCTTAAATATCGTGGTTATGATTCCGCTGGGGTTGCACTATATGACAATGGTAATATAAAAGTTTTTAAGGCGGTGGGAAAGTTAGAAAATCTTCAAAATAAACTTTCCGCTCTTTCTGATGATGAAAAACGTGCAAGTATGGGTATCGGTCATATAAGGTGGGCAACCCATGGTTCCGCAACAGAGGTGAATGCTCATCCTCATTTATCAATGGATGGAAATATTGCAATAGTACATAATGGTATTATTGAAAACTATAAGGAGCTTAAAGGGGAACTTGAAGCAAAGGGATATGTTTTTAAATCCCAAACCGATACAGAGGTGGTTGCTTATTTAATCGGGGATGAATATAAAAAGGTTGGCAATTTAAAGGTTGCCGTTCAACATATTATCCCAAGGCTTAAAGGTGCCTATGCCCTTTGTATAATGTGTAAAGATGAAGGGGGTAAAATCGTTGTTGTTCGTAAGAATGCTCCACTTGTTATAGGAATTGGTAATGGTGAAAATATAGTGGCGAGTGATATTCCGGCGATTATTTCAACAACATCAAATATTGTTTACCTTAATGATGATGAGGTGGCAGTTGTTAAAAAGGATAGTGTAGAGATAGAAGATTTGAATGGAAATAAGATTCCACTTAATATTCAAAAAATGTCTATTGAAATGGATGCAATATCAAAGATGGGTTATAAACACTATATGTTAAAGGAAATATACGAACAACCAAATATAGTTCGTAATCTTCTTTGTGGAAGGATTACAAATGTTAATACACCAATTTCTTTGGATGAAGTGAAAATTTCACGGGATGCCCTTAAACAACTTTCACGGGTACAAATTATTGCATGTGGAACATCACTACATGCCGGACAAATTGGACGGTATTTGATTGAAGATTTAGTCGGTGTTGCAACAGAAGTTGAACCGGCAAGTGAATATATTTATCGTAAAAATACAACCGATAAAAACAGCCTTGTTATTGCAATTTCTCAAAGTGGTGAAACTGCGGATACAATTACTGCGGTACGTCAGGCAAGAGAAAAAGGTGCGTATATTATTGTCATTACAAACAGACCAGATTCCAATATTACACGATATGCCGACAGTATTTTGAATGTAAATGCGGGTATAGAGGTAAGTGTTGCGGCGACAAAGTCATATACGGCACAGCTTTTGACACTTTATCTATTTGCAATTTATTTTGCCGAAGTAAAAGGTGTAAGTTTAGACAGGCTTCCATCCATAAAGGAAGAATTGGTAAGTATTCCAGTAAAGATGGAGGAAGTTTTAAGTTCCGATGCCGATATTGAAAAGAAGGCAGAAGCCCTTTCAAAATATCAAAACTTTGTTTATATTGGTCGTGGTGTAAATTTACCAACCGCAATGGAAGGCGCACTTAAACTTAAAGAAATAAGTTATATAAATGCGAATGCGTATCCCGCTGGGGAATTAAAGCATGGTCCGATTGCTTTGTTGGATGAAAATATGCCGGTTGTATCGGTCCTTATTCCAGGGCATATTTCATACGATAAGACCATTTCAAATTGTGAGGAGGCAAGGGCGCGTGGTGCAAAGCTTATCACAATAACTTCATCGGATGATAAGGAATTGGAAAAATTGTTTGATGTGATTATTCGTATTCCGGTGGTGTCGGATATGTTGTCGCCATTGTTGGCGGTTATTCCGTTCCAACTTCTTGCATATCATATAAGTAATTTTTTGGGAAAGGATGTTGACCAGCCAAGAAATTTGGCAAAGTCAGTGACCGTTGAATAAAAAACTTACTTAAAAAAAATAATGCCATCCGTTCGGGTGGCATTTTTGTATATAAAAAATCCCCAATTTATGGGGAGAATTTTTTTAACCTTAGAACATATACTTTAACTTTACACCGTATTGTTGGAATAACATATCACCGGTTTCCTTTTGTCGGGATGTAAGTGTTTGCACATCTTCCGTTGTTGTAATTTCGGTTTGGCAAATAAAGTATGGCGCTCCAGCTTCGCCAAATTTTTTTTCCTCTGCGGTAAAGCCCGGATCACAACTTATTTGCTCCTTACCTGATGCCGTGTTGTAGTTATCAGGTAAGTAATAACTTACGGAATCTTCGTTGTAAACGGAAAGAATATTTCCGGATGTTTCAACCTTTCCAAATCGGTTCATTTTATAGAATATATCAAGTGAAAGGCTTCCTTCCAATGATATTGTAAGACCGGCTTCTAACCCTAAACCAAAGGATTTTATTGTTGTACCGATTGTTGTTAATTCACCATCATAAACAGATGTTGATTCATAGGTTGTTCCAACCGATAAACCTTCACTGCTGTCCGTGAAATCATCCTGGGTAAGGTCAGCAGGGGCAATATCACCACTTGTGTATCCAGTTGGGTCGGTAATTGTGAAATCGTCAATTGTGTTTTGGGCAAGACCAATCTGTACACCAAAGTATGGTTTTAATCGTCCACCAAATGAACCAAGGAAACGGTCAAGGTTATAACGCAAACCAACACCAATAAAGTTTGATGTTATTTTTCCACCGTCAACAACTTCGTATGATGTGCTGTCAACTTCTTCGTATACATTTCCTTCATCATCTTCAAGCTCAACAAGAACCTTTGCCGAATCACCGTATTTCATTCCGGTATAGGACGAGAACATAAATTCGGCACTTAAAGTTTTTGACATTTCACGACCAACACCGATTGTAAATCCATTTGCCGTTCCCATATCGGTATTTGAATCGGAACCACCCATATATACGACACCATCAGCATCCCATACAGATTTTTCCGCATTCATACCTTTGTTATTTTTACCGGTAGAATATGATGCGAAAAGGTAAAGACCACTGTCATGGAAATCTCCTTCATCACGTTTCTTTTGATTGTAAAAATACATATTTTTATTTTTACCATAAAGTGGAATTTCGTTAACACGTCGCATTTGTGTTGCATAAACCGAATTTACAGATGGCGCAACATATCGTTGATTGTTTGGGTTTGGCATATAGGATGTCCTTACCCCCATATATTGTTGGTTGCCAACATAACGCATTCCAACTGGTTGTGCCATTTGAGCAGAAACAGAAGTTCCGGTCATCATTGCGATGACGAAAGCAAATATAGATGTATTTTTATTCAATAACTTTTTCATATTTGTTTTCACTTAGAATAATAACCTAAGCTTTACTCCCATTTCTTCGTTTTGTATTTTACCCTTTTCCTTATATCCGGTTGTATAACCTTCGGCGGTTCCCTCATAAAGTTCACACCAACCGGTATTATCGTTATATGTATATCCGGCATCCAATGCTTCGGTAGTACAGAAATCCTCCACGGTTCCATCTGTTGATGTGTTGGTTGAAGTTGTTGCATCAACGATGTCAATCATATCATAGGTATAATAAATCATATCCTTTGATTCAACGGTTCCGTTATTGTTTATCTTATAATAAACATCAAGCATAGTTTTTTTATCAAGGTTGAATGTCAAGCCGGCCTCAATACTGTATGCTAAATTGTTTGTTGTGGCACCAAAGTGTGTTATTTTTCCGTTTTCATTATACCATCCGAAATTGTCGGTTGTATCGGTAAATGGAATACCATCAGTTGTAAGTGGAAGTTCCGCATCATCGGTAAGGTAATCTGCACTTACCGTGTAATCGTTTATTTTGTTGAATGCCATACCAAAGCTTCCTGCAATGTATGGGGATACAATACCATCAAGGAACGTATCCTTTATAAACTCCTTTAATGGAATATGTACGCTTAACATTATGGAATTTGAACTTATTCCACCACCGGATACTGGGTTTTCCGATGAACAATCAAAATAAAAACCGTTGTCGTCAAAATCCGTTGGACCACAGAATTGGTTTTCGGAATATGATGTTTTGTCATAGGAAAGTCCGGTCAATGCGGTGTAGTTTACTTCAAGGCTGTAATTACGGTTTTCCATAACACCAAAACCAAAAGTTATTGACTTTGGATCGCCAAGACCTTCAGAAATATTGTTTACCGGAAATGCATAATTGCTGTTTGTAAGTCCATCACCAGTAAATTTTCCGAACCCATAACCCAATGACATATAATACTCGGTTCCGAAATCATCGTCTTCATTCTTTGGAGAGGAATTATTTGAAAGACGAGATGCGTTTTGCAAAGTATATCTGTTTGGGGTTTGGTATCCCTTTACATCATTATACATATTTTGACTTATCGTTGGGGCGCGGTTGTAATCCACAACTGGCCTTGCATACGGAGTTGCAACAAAACGGTTTTGAACGTTTTGATACTGCATTTGACGATTGATGTTTGTTTGGTTTGAATAACCCTGTTGTTGATAAACACCAACCTGATTTGGAAAATTCATATTTCGTGCATTTGGAGAGTATGTTCCCACAGTTTGTGGAAATTGCATATTGGAGTATTGAGCGTATGCACCATCGCATAGCAATAAGCCAGTTATCAATGCTAGATAATTTTTTACTTTAAATACTCTCATTTCCTCTCCATAAGAAATATACAAGTATTTTATCATACAAGTAATTGTAAGTCTAGCATTTTTTGAATTATTTTTAGATGGAATTTAAGATTTTGTTGAAATTTTTTTGTACTATCAACGGAAAATTATCCGATAATAAATTTATGCTTTTTGAAATGACATCTTTTTGTTCGGTGGAAAATTTCCCCAAAACATAACTTGCCACATCAATTATTGGTGTGAAGTGGCGGGGGTGGTCAATTCCAATTCGGATACGGTGATAATTTGTCCCGATTATCTTATCAATACTTTTAAGTCCATTGTGTCCGCCGTTGCTTCCTCCCTGTTTAATCTTTATCCTTCCGGTTTCAAGGTCAAGGTCGTCGTGAATTACGATTATGTCATCCGGTTTAACCTTATACATTGACGAAAGGGAAAGAACAGCTTCACCAGATAAATTCATATATGTTGTTGGTTTTGCAAGGATTACATCGGTATTGTCAAACTTTTTCTTTGAAAAAAGGTAATTGTTTTTTTGTTTAAATTCAGGAAAATCGTATTCTGTTTGGAATTTATCAACCGTCATAAAACCAACATTATGTCGTGTGTTTGAATATTCAGTTCCAATGTTCCCAAGTCCGACAATTAAAATCATTTTTAAAATTCTTTCTGTGTGTTTTGTGTTAAAAGTATTTCACTTTTGTTTTTATTATTATATTCGTTATCTGCGGAAATTATTTCCTTCATTAAGTCCGGTGAAATTTTACTTTTTACCGTATCAATAAGTTTTTCTGTGCTTTCGTATTTATCAAAGCCCTTTATATTAAATTTTTCAATAACTTTTTTTATATCGGTTGGGGCAGTATGTCCCTGTATTTGAGAAAGAAGTAAAGCCTTTTTTGTATAACTTTCGTAGCATGGAATAAGGTCAGAAAGGCATTCAAATATTGAGTTTGTATTCCAATATTCTGGTTCCTCCACGATATAGGATTTGCAGGTTGCATCAAGTTCGGCAAGTGTGAACACGGTGCAATATTCGGATGGTGAAAGTCCGCGACAATCATCAAAAATTTTATTTTTATCCTGTATCATATGTATTGTTTCATGGATGAGTGTCTTTTTTATTGACTTTTTTTCATCCGGATTATTTGAAATGGTATTTTTGGGAATGGATATTTTGTTTTTACCGATTAAATAAACCCCGTTGTTTTCATTGCTTTCCTTTGTTATTTCAATGACAGTTCCGGATTTTCCAAGTTCGGCAATGATATTATATGAAAGTGTGTTTGTATCCTGTAATTCCCAAATGATATTTTTAAGTTGTTCCGCCAATGGTTTATCCATTTCATCGCAAACAATCTGGATTTCCATATTTTCTTTTTGTATTGGTGAAAATGAAGTGTTTGTGGTGGTGGGTTGTTCCTGTGCCACAAGGTCAGGAGAAAGCTTTGTGTTTGAAATAAGCAGGGTGGATAAAATAATAGCCCTTAAAAAACGGTTGTTTTTTAATTTTTGTGTGGCAGATTTGAATATGTTATCTTTTTTCTTCATTTTTTTACTTATATAAATATATCACAAATAAATTTTCTTTTCTATAATATTTTTTTGTAAAAAATTCTTGTTATGCACTTAAAAATATGATATTATTGTTTTTAAGAGAGAATATAGAAAGGATTTTCGCTATGAAAAAAATATTGTTGACTACAGCCTTTATTTTGGCGTCTTCTGTTTCACAGGCGGCAGGTTTGTATATCAGTGGTGGTTATTCTAAATCCTCACCTGATTTAAGTAATACCGGTACTTCCGCAGCGTCAGATTCAGAAGCATATAATGGTATTCATTCCATTCCTGGATGGCCGGGAAGTTATTCCAATCCTGATGCAAATGGATACAAGGCCAATGCGTGGGAAGCGGGACTTGCAACAAAGACAAAATATAATAATGATAAGGGAAATATTTATTCCATAGCAGTTGGTTGGCAAATTCCAAAAAATCCTTTTAGATTTGAACTTGAATATTCGCAATTGAAGTTTAAATCCAACAGTTATGATTTTACAATATATGATCCAAATGGAAAGGTTTGTGGTTATAGGTGGGTTGAAGAAAGTACTTCAACTGTGACTACACCACCTTCCGAAGGGGAGGGAGAAGGTTCAACTGGAACGACAACAACTGTTACAATTCCGGGACATTGGGAAGAAACTGGGGAATGTATTTCAACAGACCAATATCAATTCGGTGTATCGCTTGCAATGCCAATGGAAACAAAAGTTAGTGCTTTGATGGCGAATGTTTTGTTTGAAATCCCAGGCTTTGGTCCAATTGATCCATATATCGGTTATGGTTATGGTAAGGCAAAAATGGATTGGACAATCAATTCATCCTATGCTTCATTTTCTGGTGGAAGTGATGGATATGGAAAGGCAAATCAGTGGATTGCCGGTGTTGAGTTAAGAATTGTTGGAACACCATGGATTATTGGTGCTGAATATCGTGATATGAAGTTTGATTTTGATGAACGTGATGATAAGGAACCATACAAGTTTAGAAATAAGTCTATTATGTTTAAGGCAAAGTATGATTTTGTATCCGATAAATTCTAAATTAACTGTTTTACAAAAAATAAAGTGGGATGATTGATTTTCGTCCCACTTTTTTGTTTGTGTTTCTTTTTGTTAGTTTCCGCTTAATCCGGAATTTGTGAATTTTCCAATGTTTCCGAATAATTCCTCAAAGAAACCGAGTTTTATATCAGATGGAAGTTCGGTTTTAACCTTTTCATTATAAACAAGTTCCTTGTTTGCAAGGTTTTTAAGTTTTATATCCTTTATTTTATCGTTTGAATCAAAACCGATTACTAAAACTTCGTATTTTGAAAATTTTGGGTCAAGAAATGCGAATGCTTCGCCTTCGGATGTGTAATAATACCATTTTTCATCACCAACAAAATTTTGTGCCGCAGGTGAACCAAGGATTTTGTATACATCCTGTTTTGTGGTTGCATTTCGGATTTCAGCATATTGGCTTTGGCGGATTGGAACACCCCCCTTATATTCCTTTGTTATACAACCGCAAAGTGAAAGTACAATAATACTTATTGCTAAATTTCGCATTTTTTTCCTCCTGTGTTTATGATTATAACAACTAAATTTCATAAGTCTATTTTTTTATTGAGAAAGTTTTTTTTGTGTCTTATACTTCTTATATATTAAAGAATTGGAGATAGAGATGAAAAAATTTTTGTTGTCTGCAACTTTGTTTTTAATTTTGGGTGTTGATGTTTTGGGGGCGCGAACTTCTTCACGGACCACATCAAAAAGTCGGACAACGACGACCACATCAAAAAAATATAAAACTCCAACTCAGGATCAATGTAATATTGATATTGATTATTGTTTTAACAGATATTGTTTTGATAAAAAGACCTTAACCGATGGTGTGTATTCAAAGTGTGGTGCGGAACCGGCCTCTACTATACTTATAAATGTGGAAGATTGTTTGAATACAAGGGCGGTTATAAAGGAACTTGATTTGAATGATGGTTGCAAAAGTTATTCGTATAACAGGGTTGTTGCGTTGCTTTCAAGTAAGGATGCGATAGAAACTGGGCTTAAAAAGAATACAAAGGAATGTGCAAAGGCAACCAAGGCATTGCAGGCGGCAAAGCAATGTTATGCAAAAATGATTTCATCCGATGGAACTTCATCACTTGAATTATATAATGAGCTTGATGCGCTTTGTGGTTTTAATGTAAGTGGCGACAGCTATATGCTTAATCGTTTCTTTGATGCCGGAAATTATGGTGATTCAAATCTTGGTGCAATTCAGGATTTAAAGGCAAGTGGTCAAAACACGGTGAAACGCGAAAACTGGCGTCAGGTTGTGGATGCAACATTGGCTGGGTATACGGAAATTGCTGAACTTGCCTGTGGTAGTGAGGATTATAAGCTTACACGGGTAAATCAATATGCGCTTGATAGTCGTGATAATTCTCAGATGATTGCATTGAAGGCAGAGGCGGAAGAAGTTGGACGTCAGACGGCAAACAGGATTGTTAATTCTTGGTTTAAAGAAACAGATTGTGTGAATTCTCCACTTCCAGAAGGTGGACTTTATTGGGATTACAAGGCAAGACGGAATCCGGAATGTAAAATTGTTTGTCGTGAAGGTTATGTTATTGGTAAAAATTCAAGTCAATGTGTGAAGGAGAAAAAGGACGAGGTAAGTACTCAATTTATTGGTCTTAACATTGGCAATAATTGGGGCGGTAATGTTGCGACAACAACAACTTCATCACAGACGAGTTTTGTGTCGGCTCCGACTATAAGTTCGGCACCTGTGGTATCGCCAAGTTATAGTGAAAGCAGTTCGGTTTGTTCCAAATCAACAACCACATATACAAAGTGGTTCCCAAGTAAGGGAAGGGATGGTGTGTGTGAGGTGTTCTATCCAAACTGTCAGGAAAAATATTATTACAGAAATACTGAAAGTGATGAATTTTTCTGTATCGGTGATGGTTCAAGAAACTATGACAAATGGTATAATATGAAAATCAGTGAATTGAATGCAATTTTTGGTACCAAATATCAATGTATGGGAGATTCCTATGCTTCGGATATGTCAAAGGAAATAAGGTCATATTGTAAGGCAAAGTGTAGTGGTGGTTCGGTTGGCAAGGCATCAACTTCAACTGGTTCATCGTCGGTTGGCAAGGCATCAACTTCAACTGGTTCATCGTCGGAATGTAGTGCCGTTCCAAATATTGGTACAAGTTTTGATGATTTGAAAAATTGGGAAAATTATGTAAATACTTATCCCTTGGCGAATTGTCAAAATAATGAAAAAAGCAGATTTTTAAGTCTTCTTGAATCGCTTTCAAGGACACAAAATTCCAATTATGCACAGGAAAGGATGGCTGCATTGCCACGTATTTATGAGGCATTAACTATGGTTATGGAACAAATAAAAAGTTGTGCTTGTGCTTCGCCGTCAACTGCTACTTCCGCATCAAAACAAACGACAAATTCAAATTGTAAAAGGCAGGTGAGACTTTGCCGTAACAATGCAAAAATACATCGCAGAATTGATGGATACTGTTATTCGTATGCAAAGGGTAGTTGTTTAAGTAATCTTCAAAGTTCGGGATATGATGCATCGTGGGATGTTATCAACCTTTCACCAACAGAAGTTGAAGCTTGTTCGGTAAATGGTGCGTTTTCCTGTGATTCGCCGTCAACTGCTTCTTCTGCATCAAAACAAACGACAAATTCAGATTGTGAAAAGCAGGTGGAACTTTGCCGTGAAAGTGTAAGAACATTTATCCACATTAAGAAGGAAAAGCTACCAAAACCTTTCAGCTTTGATAAATACTGTTATTCGTATGCAAAGGGTGGTTGTTTAAGAATTCTTCAACGTTTGAGATATAGTGCCCTTAACTACCTTACCTCCCCAACAGAAGTTGAGGTTTGTTTGGCAGATGATGCGTTTTCCTGTGATTAGTTTTATTTTGCGTGTGGGTGTGCGTGGAGGTAGCTGTCCATAATTTTTCCCATATCAACCTTTGTATAAAGTTGTGTTGTGGAAAGTGATGAATGCCCAAGTAGTTCCTGAATCGTCCTAAGGTCTGTTCCGTTGGCAAGAAGGTGTGTTGCGAAACTGTGTCTTAAACAATGGGGAGTTGTTGTTGCGGGAAGTCCGTTGTATTCGCGGGCAAGTTCCATATCCCGTTGTGCGACGCGTGGTGTCAACCTTGCCCCGTGGCTTCCACGGAAAATTGGGTCGTGTGGGCGAAAATTAAATGGGGCGATGTTTAAATAATCGTCAATTTTTTCCCGTATAATGTTTATCATTGGGACAAGGCGTTCCTTGTTTCCCTTTCCGCGAATCCTTAAAATTTCGCCAGAATTTATGTCGGAAATGTTTAATGATAATGCCTCGGATATACGAAGACCACATCCATAAATCAATGTGAAAAGTGCGATGTCCCGTTTTGCCATCCATTTTTCACGAATAAGTTTATTAAAACTTTCAAGAAGGTTTATGACATCAACAGATGCAATTGATTTTGAAAGTTTTTTCGGAATCTTTGGTGAATGTAAAATTTGAATTGCCTGATTATTGGCAATTTCATTTTGTTTCATAAATTTGAAAAAATTTTTGATTGATGAAATGTACCGTGCGATGGAAACATTGC
Organism: Alphaproteobacteria bacterium; assembly: GCA_016297965.1. Taxonomy (GTDB): domain Bacteria; phylum Pseudomonadota; class Alphaproteobacteria; order Rs-D84; family CACZYB01; genus CACZYB01. Next base: position 85,465 of record JAEDDP010000002.1, read on the forward strand.
TTTTGTTTTGCTTATTTCGTTCACTTATAAATGCACGGAATGTTGTTATTGGAATAACCGCCAAATCATCGGATGTTTCGTATTTAATATGGTTGGATTTAAGGTAATCAAAGAAAAATCGTAAATCACGGTAATAGTTATCCGTTGTATTTTTTGAAACTCGTCTTTCGGATATAAGAAATTCCATCCATTGTTTTATGACTTCTTCGGTTTGCATTTTTCCTTGTATATCCCCTTTTATTTTAATATAATAACACAAGTTGGAACGAAAGAAAAGGAGTAAAAAATGCAATGGGATGAATACTTTTTAAATATAGCAGAGCAGGTTGCCCTTAAATCAAAGGATCCGTCCACAAAAACGGGGGCGGTGATTGTTGATGAACAATACAGACCTGTTTCGTTCGGGTATAATGGGTTTATAAGTGGTTGTGATGAAAGTAAAATGAGTAATGAACGCCCAATGAAATATCATCTTGTTTTGCATGGGGAAATGAATGCGATTTTATTTGCAAAGCGGGATTTAAGAAATTGTATATTGTATACCTTGTATGCACCGTGTGAAAATTGTTTGAAGTATGCTTTGCAAACCGGAATAAAACGAATCGTTTACAGACATTTTATGGTTAAAAGTAAGGCAAATGGAGATTGTAAAAGTATGACAACAGACGAATCAACCGAAGCAATTACAAGGTTGTTGCAATCCCTTCCGGATGTTGAATGTGTGAATGTGAATGGAAAAACATATTTGGAGGAACTTTGGGGGGATTGTCCAATTCCAAAATATTAAACCAGAATCCAGATTTAAAAAATCCCCCAAGTTTTGTTTGAGGGATTTTTTGTTCTTTATTTTATTATTCCAACCTTTCTGCCGGTGGGCGAATACAATAAACACAAGTCAACTTTTCATTGTATACCATCCAGGTTGCCTGGGATGGACAGCAGGTATCCTTAGGCGAATTTATGTATGTATTTTCCGGTAGGTATGATGAGTTACACCATTTAGTATAACATTGTCCGTCAATCAAAACCTGATATTCCGTAGAGCAAGTTTTTGGGAAACATTTACCCTGTACGTTCTGGCTACAACTTTTTACTGTGATTGTATCGTTATCAGTACTGCATTCGTGTGTTTTTGTTTTTTGCACATCGCATGCGTTGTTGTATGTGTTTTCACCACAATTAAAACAGTTCCACATTCTTGTTTTTGGATTGTATGAAACACCCCATGTTGGTTCGTTGTATATACCAGTTTTCATTTTTTGGATTTGTTCGTCCGAACATCCGGAAAAACAACCCCTTATACCCTTTCGGTTGTATTTTGTATCATCCATACCCCTTAATTCATCAATAATAGATGACTTTAAATTTGAAAGGTCAGGGTATGGTTTACAGGTCCATCTTGTTCCATCAAAATATGTTGTTTCACAAGGAGTGCAATTTTCAACCGCATTTGAGTTTTGTTTGTATGCAAGGGTACAAGTTGGATGGGTGTATGAACCCGCATTTTCACTTTGTACCAAGTTTCCCTTTACCGAAGATGAAAGGTTTGTGATATTAAGGAAGGCATAATCCTTTTCACTGCTTGGGACAAGTGATTTACACGATTGCGTAAACAAGTTTGCCTTTGGATAACAAACGAATGACTTCGTTGCGTTATCGTATTTTGGAGTCCATGCGTCATCTATTGTTTGCATAGGTTTTGATGGAATTGAGTTTCCGCGGTCATCGTGAACATCCATATATCCCTTTTTACCGGCACAATATTCGGTACCATCACTGCAAGTCCAAAAACGAAGTGATGTATTCCATACCGGTTTTTTATCAACAGGGCAAGATACCTCGCTTGGGTCAATAGGACAGCAGAATTTTCCGGATGGAAGTTCAGTGCAGTTTCCATCGGTTTTTGATTCTTGTTCATTTTCGTGGGCGGTACATGGTGTGATTTCGGATGCCTTTTTACATACGATTGTACCGTCTTCTTTGTATGTTGCATAAAGACCTTCTTCACATTGACCGTTGAAACGGTTTTGAAGATTTATTTTTTCGGCACTTACACAAGTAATAAGTCCAATAGGTGTGTTTGTTGAATTTTGTTTTTCGGCCGGAGCATTGCCAAGCATAACATATTTACCCTTTATCATATTATTATTTATGATTGAAACACCCGCCTTTAAAATTTGGGTGGTAAGGTATTGGTCCTGTTTTGAAAAAGTTTTCCATTTTGTTGTTGATACACAATGCATTGAAACATTTGTTGTGTCGGAACATGGAATTTTTGCTCCGGCGGCATTTATGCAATATTTTTGTACGTTTAGTTCATCAGAGCCGGTACATGTGTATGATGCCTGATTTGTGCTGGTCCCCTTTAAACTTTGTTCGGTTCCGATTGATTCGTTTACCGATGATGCGAAATCATGATATTGTTTCATACAGCTTAATTCCGCTTGGAGTTTCAATTCATCTTTATTAAGGACAACATCAGATGAACGTTTTGATGTGAAATATTGGTATGTTGCAAGCATAATACCCATTATAAGAATAACAAATATATTCATTTTAAATCTCCCTGTTCCCTTGATTGAATTTCTAGCTTATAATATTACAAAAATCAACAATAAAATTTGTTGCGACCTTTATATTTGTGGAAAAAGTTTTGAGATTGGGAATGTGATGAAAATAAAAGGGAGAATCTTTTTTATTCTCCCTTAAATCCCTGTGCCACGACATAAGTTTCGGCGCTTTCCTTTCGTGAAGATTCCGGTTTGAAATGTTTTACGGTTGAAAATCTTTTTTTCATTTCGGAAAGAAGTGTTGCTTCGGTTCCACCCTGACGTACCTTTGCCACAAAGGCACCTCCGGTTCGTAAAACTTCAACGGCAAAATAAAATGCCTGTTCTACCAATGCCATAATTTGAAGATGGTCAAGCGATTGATTGCCGGTTGTGTTTGGGGCAATGTCGGAAATTACAACATCAGCTTTTCCGTTAAGGGAATCGTACAAAAATTGTTTTGCCTCATCCAAATTAAAGTCCACCTGTTTGAAATGTACGCCGTCAATTGGTTTCATATCCAATATATCAATGGCGGCAACGTTTCCCTTTCCAACTCGTTTTACTGCAACATCACTCCATCCACCAGGAGCAGCGCCAATATCGGCAACCTTTTTACCCATTTTAAATAAGTGGAATTTATCATCAATTTCCATAATCTTGAATGTTGCACGTGAACGATAGCCATTTTCGTGTGCCATTTTTACAAATGGATCGTTAAGTTGTCGTGAAAGCCATCGTGTAGATGATTTTTTCCTGTATTTTGCAGTTTTTACTTTTACCTTTAACCTATTTGACACTGCGACCATAATAATTATCCTTTTTATATAATCTTTCTTTTTTCTTTGCCATACTTTCACTTATTATAAGGTAAATGTTGGCGGTAATTATTAACATTCCGCCGATTATTATATTCCAAGTAATATTAAAATGCAAAAAGATTATATCCAAACATATTGCAACTACTGGTTCAAGTAATAAAAGAAGTCCAGAATGTATTGGCGGGATGGTTCGGCTTCCGTAAAATAAAAGTGTCGGTGCGATTATATAACAACCGATTGAATAAATGAGTAGGGCGGTCCACGTTTGCCATCCAAGGTCCAAACTGAACCTCATAAATTCGGAATGTGGAAATACGTTATATATGAAGGGATATATTATTATAAAAGGAACGGACAAGAATATATTTGAAAAAAATACAAATACCTTTGATGACATTTTTTTATTTGAAGCGTAGGTGTTGACAAGGACGAATGCCGAAAGCCCCACACCCGCGAGTAAGGCGAGTATGGAACCGGTAATTGAAAAATGAAAACCGTTAAATGGATTTATAAGTGTTATAAGTCCAAGAAGAACAAAAGTGCAAACTATGGCATCCCTTATTTTAAAGGCGTGATGTAAAAAGAAAACGGAAAACAGTATGGTCCACAGTGGCTGGGTATAAATAAAAAGTTCAACCAATGATACCGACAATCCCATAAAAAGGGGAAGGTATTCGCCGACCTGTGTCATAAACAGTGTGGTTGCAAAAATTAAAATCAATATTGGGGAAAGTATGAAAAAGTTGTTTATCTTTTTATAAATGAATGGTGCAAGCAATATTACAATTATCACATTTGGAAGGATTAACAGTTCCGATATTGACATTCCCATATTGGCAAGAACCTTTACACCGAAAACAACACCGCCATATAAAATTCCCGCCATTGCCACAGCCATATAAGATAAGAATAAAGTCTTATTTATCATCAAATCTCTCCTGCGGTGAATGAAAAAGAAGTAGGACAGTCTATAAGCCGGATTCTGTTTAAAGAACTATTCATCTTGAATGTACATTACTGCACATTTCTTTGCAACTTACCCAAGGGCTCCCAAGAGTACTCAACACCCTTCTATTTAGTCTTGCACCAGATAGAGATTGCCGCGTTTCACTCCTGACTAAACAGGCTCGTCTCTGTGGCTCTTATCCTCGGATTACTCCGGACGGACGTTATCCGTTATCTTCTCTTGAGGTGTCCGGACTTTCCTCTATACAATAAATTGTACAGCAGTTCTCTGACTGTCCATAGGCTAATAATATATTTTTTAAGTTTAAAAATCAATAAGAATGTGGTATTATGTTTTTATGAGGAAAATTTTATTCATTACTGTTTTGTCTTTTGTGTCGCAGGCGGTATTTGCATCGCCGGCGCGATTTGGTGGTTTTTCATACAGCCGTGATGAAACTGGACGGGTAAAGTTAAGCGATGAAACACTTGAATTTAACCAAACATACCCACCTGCCGGTCAGGAGGACCCGCCACCAACTCCATTTTATTTGGATGAGGAGTCCTTGCCATCGGGGGCGACCGACAAGTATACTTTTATCTACTCCTTGGATGATGTGTATACCGAAATGGAAAAGGACAGTCCAAAGTATGGAAGTGCGTCATCATCCGGAAAATACAACCTTATTCCGACCTATTCGGTGAAGGAACTTTACGAAAATAAAAATCATACGGTGCAGGGGCAAATGGTGGATGATGCCGATGAGTATGAAGAATAGCTCATTTTTTTTAATTAGTATTATGAATTAGGATAATTTTTAAATAAATCACAATTACATTTGTGATTTTTCTGTTCTTGATTATCAAAAAACGCTTGAATATTGTGATGGTTAGTGGTAAAATACCTTTCAGGTATTGTTGAAGGAGTTCATTATGAAAAGAATTTTTGTTGGTGTTTTGAAAAAGTTTTTCAGCTTTTTATTGGTGTTTGCCCTTGTTTTTGAGGCTTGGGTACCCGCATTTTCTGCAACCCAAAAAAGGAAATTGAATAAATCAAAAACATCAAGTTCAAAGAAAACTGCAAACAAACGTGCTTCCCGTACAAGTTCAAGAACTTCGTCAAAATCAACAAGGCGCGCTGCGAGTTCGACAAGACGTGCCGCAAGTACCAGTGTACGCCGTTCTGCCTTATCGGCAAGGGCTTCTGCAACATCGGTTGCGGGAAGTACTTCTTCGTCAAGCACTTCAAGCACTTCAAGCTCCTCCGGTGATACATGTCGTGCGGCATATACCGATTGTATGGATTTACAAATCAGTGGATTTTTATCAAAGTACTCCTATCTTGGTGAGGATGCCTCAGTTGAGGCAGTTCAGGAAACTGGTGAACCACTTCGTTGTATCTATTATCACGACCTTGACAATAATTCAACCGCAGAAAATGATGTGAACGCACTTTATTTTGCGTATAATTACTATTGTACCGCGGTTCCAACAACATTAAATGGTCGTCCAATAAATAAGTGTCAGTACAAGGCGGATAATGCTGGTACCGCAAAGGCTGTTTATGCAACCAGAAACTCCTATGCTTATTATAAGGAAGCATACGATAGGTTAGAGGCAGACGAATTAAAGATTATAAACTTTGAACAAACGAATCTTTATAAAAACAAGATAAGTAAGTTGGGCTTGTCCGAGAGTTACACGATATCGGCGGATGATGTGTCGGACTTGATGAGTAGTTTGGGTATATCGCCAACGGTAAGTACGGACAGCAACGGTGGTACCACCTATGACCTATTTAGTATCAATGTAGCCCCACCGATGGGCAGTGGTAGCTTGACGCCAAGTGGATTGTTTGAGAAGGCCCATAGTATCTGTATGGGAGAGATGAGCTTACCCAAACCTGCAACAAGTGGACTAACAGCGACGCAAATAAACAATACTTTAAGAGGATATGTAAGTAAATTAAAGAGTAGTAGTTGCCAGGCGTCCGAAGATAGTTTGAAGAGCTATTATGTAAAGGGAGAGGTAAACGAGTGTGAAAGTGGATACAGCTACGATAGTGATAAGGGAACGTGTGTAGACAGCAGTGACAATGAGATAGAGGTAAGTGAGAGCAAGGAAAGTAGTTTTATGTCAGCGAAGAAGAGCTGTGAAGCGTTTGAGAATGCATTGATATCCTCAAGGGATAATATGTATGCAAAATTCCAGGACAATATGACAAACTACTTGGATGAGCATTTAGCGAAATTGATGAAGAAACAGGCGAAGAGCAATACGACAATAGCTCAGGCGTTCCAGACGTTGAAGAAAACGGATGCGGAGAACCAGAAAGCCGATATTGAAAATGAAACGGAAATGTTGGAACTTCGTGCGGAACAGGCAAAAACAACCGCAAAGGTTGCAGACACAGTTAAAAGTGCATATTCTGAGTTAGTTAAGACTTATGAAACAACATTAAAAAAGAAATGTAATGCGTTGGTAAGTGATTTGCAACTTACATCCGACATTGTGACAAAGGTTGATAATTTATCTGTTTGTTTAAGTGCGATGGGTGAAACAACTGTACCTGATGAACAGGGAAGATGTTTAAGTGCGACAAAGTTAAAATGTATCAGTGATGTTGGTTTAGATTCATCAAAGGTATATGAAGCCGTTGCCGCAACTGCACCTGGCAAATCAGAAATTTCCGTTGGTGCATCCGGTACACTTCAAAAGGGTGTGTATGAAGTTACCGTTGCTGGAGGTATAGGTGCTGGAGGTTCAAGTAAAAAATGCGTTTTTAGAAGCCGTCATAGTGGAGGTAATGGAGGAATGGGTGAAGTTATAACTAAGATATTCAGCCTTGAAACCGGTGTAAAATATACGTCAAGTATACTGAACCCATTATCAAAGTTTGATATTCCCGAAAAGGTTAGCGTTTTGGCACGATTTGGTGGTCCAGGAGGTAATGCTAGTTGTAATAGTAGTGGTTCAAGTGGAATCTCTTATGGAACGAATATATTTCCATACATCAAGCTTTACAAGTTCCAAACCGTTGATTAAAAATAATGTGTTAAAAAAAAAGCTTCCGGAAGGGAGCTTTTTTTGTTTGTCGCTTGTGTATTGGTTTAAAGGGTGTGGGCTGTGGTCTTCTTTGGTTTGTTTATTGTGTCATTCCGCCCTCCTGCTAGTGTCATTCCGAACTTGTTTTGGAATCTTTTACTTGTCCTCTCGTCCTTTCCAAAGATCCTGAAATGAATTTAGGATTACAGACTGGGGGGAGGGATGGCGGATCGTGGGGTAGGATGACTGATTTTTTCATTTATAAACAGGTCTGAGGTGGGCTGTTGAATTTTTTATAAAAGTTGAACCATCCTAACCTCTAAGACTGCATTATTTCCACCACAAACTTTTTTCGTAAAATTTGTTCTTATATTGTCCTTTATATAAAAAATAATGCTTACAAGCGCGCACTATTTCCCTGATTTTCAAACAAAAATTTACTTATATCTTTCTGTTGTAATATAAAGTTCACCGGTGCTTTCATTACATTTTACAACCATATATCCATTATGTTGTTCCAAATACATTTTACCGTTATAAAAACAACCTTTACCTCTCCCTTTACATAATAGTTCTTCAAACTATCTTCGGACGCCTGGCAACTACTACTCTTTAATTTACTTACATACCATCTTAAAGTATTGTTTATTTGCGTCGCAGTTAATCCACTTGTGGCAGGTTTGGGTAAACTTATCTCTCCCATACAGATACTATGCGCCTTCTCAAACAATTCACTCGGTGTCAAGCTGCCACTGCCCATCGGTGGGGCTACGTTGATACTAAATAGGTCATAGGTGGTTATGAATTTACAAAAGGACTTCCTTTTCCCGTTTAAGTTTGGATTTAAGACGGGAATCGTGGATAAGTTTTGTTGTATAGCGACGGATGGTGTGGCTGTCTTCATCCATTTCGGTAACGATAACTTCGCCAGAAGTTTTTAGGAGGTGAAGGACCGTGCGGTGGATGTCCGTTAATTTGATAATTTCGTTTTTGTCGCGGAAAAGGGCGAGAGTTTTTTTGTTATCAAAAACCATAAATGGGTTTGACGGAAGGTCCGGACGGGCAAGGATTACCAACATAACCTTGTTATCTGGGTTTATGATAAAATCAAATGCCGGTTCAAGTACGATTATAATTTTTTTGCCCTCCGTGTGTATATGATAGCATAAGTTTTATTTTTTTTAAATGTTTTTGTACTTTATTTTATTATTAAAATCTGTTATCATATTTTTGTAATTAGTAAAAGAGGTTTATATGTCAAATTATTCTGATAATCCTTCTATGGATGAGATTTTGAAAAGAATTAAAAAGGCGTTGGCCGAACGGGAAAGGCGGGTTGAGGAAGAGGCTTTTTCAGGTAATGTAGAGGCAAGGGAGGAGGCATTTGTTCGTCCTTCGTCGCCGGTGCATTTTGAAGTTGTGGAGGATAGGGCGGTTGAGTCGGAGCGGGAGCAAAGCGTGGCGCCGGTTTCGGATGTGACAAGTAATGTTTCGGATGCGGGGCAGAGTGAAATATTTATAAAGCCAAACCTTCGTTCGTCAAGGGAAAGTGATGTCTTTGTCCTTACAAAGGAGATGAAAGTGAATTCGTCCGCAAAATTTGCCGAATTGGATTTTCCAAAGCTTTTCAAAAATATTTCGGTTCAAATGTCAAAGGATTTGGCGATGGGATATATGGCACCGAAAATTGAATCTTGGCTTAACAATAACTTTTTGGAAATATCAACAAAATCAAAAAAGAATTAAAGAGGTCCCAAGTTTGGGACTTTCTTTTTTTATGTAAAAAATCCCCCAAAATTTTCGGGGGATTAGTTTTTTCCTTAATGGGTAAAAAGAGGAAAATTTATATAACTATATTTACAAGTTTGTTTTTTACAACAATTATTTTCTTTGGTGTTTTACCCTGTAAATATGGTTTAAGGTTTTCCATTCCAAGGACAGCTTTTTCAACCTCCGTATCCGAAGCATTTGCTGGAACATCAATTTCCAAACGCTTTTTTCCATTTACGGAAACAACCATATGTGCGGTTGATGCAATAAGTTTTGTTGCATCAAATTGTGGCCATGGTTCAAATGCAAGGTCGGACGTGTGTCCCAACATTTCCCACATTTCGTCGGATATATGAGGGGCAAATGGAGAAAGAAGTTTTATCAATGTTTCCATCATTTCGGTTGGAATTACATCCTTTTGACCAAGGTGATTTGAATAAATCATCAATGCGGAAACGGCGGTGTTGAACTTCATATCTTCAATTCTTTCGCTTACATCCTTTATAACCTGGTGCATCGCGATTATATCTTGTTCTGTAAGTTCGGCATTGCCAACCTTTTCGGTAAGGTCGTATATACGGTTAAGAAAACGATATACACCAATCATTGAATTTGTTGACCACATTGCCGCCTGGTCAAATGGTCCAATAAACATTTCGTATACACGTAATGTGTCGGCACCATATTCGCGAACAACATCATCAGGGTTTACAACGTTGCCCTTTGACTTACTCATTTTTTCGCCATTTTCCGCCAAAATCATACCGTGAAGTGTACGTTTTGCATAAGGTTCATTGAATGGAACCAAGCCAATGTCGTATAGAGCTTTGTGCCAAAAGCGGGAGTATAGCAAGTGGCGGGTTACGTGTTCTGCACCGCCTTCGTACCAATCAACCTGTCCCCAATAATCAAGTGCTTCTTTTGATGCAAATTCATTATCGTTGTGTGGGTCCATATACCTTAAATAATACCATGAAGAACCAGCCCATGTTGGCATAGTATCTGTTTCACGGGTTGCGGGACCACCACAATGAGGGCAAGTTGTATGAAGCCATTCGGTTGCCTTTGCAAGAGGGGAAAGACCTTCGTCTGTTGGCATGTAGTCCTTTACATCCGGAAGAGTTAAAGGTAAATCCTTTTCATCCAATGGAACCCAACCACATTTTTCACAATGTACCATTGGGATTGGTTCGCCCCAATATCTTTGGCGGGTGAAAACCCAATCTTTCATACGATATTTTGTGGATGCCTTTCCAATACCCATTTCCTCAATTTTTTTAATCATTGTATTGATTGCGTCTTGTTTATTTAGACCGTCAAGGAAGTCAGAATTTATATGTATGCCATCCTCAGTATATGCCTCAACTGAAACATCGCCACCCTTTATAACTTCAATTATAGGAAGGTTGAATTTTTTTGCGAAATCATAATCGCGTTCATCGTGTGCAGGTACGGCCATAATTGCACCGGTTCCATATCCCATCAAAACATAATCCGATACATATACAGGTATTGGTTTTGAATTAAATGGATTTATGGCGGTGATGCCTTCTACTTTTACACCAGTTTTATCCTTTTGAAGTTGGGAACGTTCAAAATCGGATTTTTGGGATGCCTGCTTTTGATAATCCTTAATTGCATCAATATTTGAAATTTTTAATGAAAGCTTTTCAAGTATTGGATGTTCCGGAGATATAACCATATATGTTGCACCAAAAATTGTATCTGGGCGGGTTGTGAAAACCTTTAATTTTTCATCGGTTCCCTGTATCGCAAAATCAATTTCCGCGCCGGTGGATTTTCCAATCCAATCACGTTGCATTTTTTTCACACTTTCCGGAAAATCAACATGGTCAAGACCTTCTATAAGCTTATCGGAATATGATTGCATTTTTAAAATCCATGCGGATTTTTTTTTCTTTACAACTTCACTTCCACAACGTTCACAATGTCCGTTTTCAAGCTCTTCATTTGAAATACCAATCTTGCATTCCGGACACCATGAAATGGTTTCTTCACCTTTGTATGCAAGTCCGGCCTTTACCATTTGGATAAACATCCACTGGGTCCATTTGTAATATTTTGGGTCGGTTGTGTTTACGGTTCCGGTCCAATCAAATGAAAAGCCGAGTGATTTTAATTGGTGTGTAAAATTTTCAATGTTTTGTTTTGTTGCAATGGCTGGGTGAATACCTGCCTTTATTGCATATCGTTCAGTTGGAAGACCGAATGCATCAAATCCGATTGGAAAAAGCACATTGTATCCTTGCATACGGCGTTTACGGGAAATAATATCCATTGCGGTAAAGCTTCGTGGATGACCGACATGAAGTCCGGCACCAGATGGATAAGGAAATTCAACTAAACCAAAGAACTTTTTCTTTGTTTTATCAATCTTTGCATGGAAGAGTCCCCTTTCTTCCCACCGAGTTTGCCATTTTTTCTCAATATTTTTAAAATCATACTTTTTTGTCATATTATTTCCTCTTTTCGTAAATGTTGACAGATATACGAATGAATTGAAAAAATCACTATTTTTTCTGTTTACAAATTCTTTTTAAAAGCATATACTCCCGATTTCGTATTGGCAACAAGTTTTTATAAAAAAAAGAGGATAAAAATGATAAGACAATTAAAGTATCGTTATGTTAACTCAAAGTTTGGGCAAAAGAAAAACTCAACTCAGTTTGTGTATTTTGTGTTTTTTGCCTTGGTTGCGTGGTTTGCATACGGAATGATTTTTAAGACGGAAAAACCAGAGGAAGTTTTGGTTCCGTCTATTGTTCGTGTTGATGTTGAAAAAACAACACAGAAAAATGTACTTTCTGATATACTTGTTTATGGTCAAACAAAGGCAAGTGAAAAGGTTGATTTGAAGGTTAGAACAGCCGGTATTGTTGACAAAATTTATAAAAGAAAAGGTCAACAAGTTAAAAAAGGTGATGTGATTTTAACCATAAAGATGGAAGACAGACTTGCAAAGCTTAATGCCGCAAAGGCAGCAAAGGAAAAGGCAGAAATTGAATTTAATACAGCAAAAAGTCTTCTTGCCCAAGATTTAATTTCACGTGTTGAATTTGTTGCAAATGAAGCTGCATACAAAAGTGCAAAGGCAACATTGGATGATACAATCCGTGATATTGAATTTACCGAACTTTGTGCTCCATTTGATGGTATCGTTAATACCTTGGATATAGAAGAAGGTTCTTTTGTTGCAAAGGAATCAACTGTGGGTGAATTTTTGAACCTTAATACAATAAAAATTACCGCACAAATTCCAGAAAAATATATCAGTCGTGTAAGAAAAGGTGTTGTTGCAAATGCGATGTTGTCCGATGGAACAAAGGTTGATGCTTTGCTTACCTATGTTGGTGCGATTGCAAATTTGGCAACAAGAACTTTTGCTGTTGAACTTGAAGCAAACAATAAGGATAAAAAGTTGGTTGAAGGTTTAACAGCTGAGCTTAGATTGCCACTTAATACTGTACCGGCAATGAAGCTTAAAGTATCATCTTGTTTAACATTTGGTGAGGATGGTTCAGTTGGTGTGAAAACAATTGATTCCGAAAATATAGTTCACTTCTATCCAATTGAATTGGTTAAGGAAGAAGAGGACGGAATTTGGGTTTCGGGACTTCCTGAAAATGCAAATGTTATTATTGCAGGTGGTGAGTATGTGAGAGTTGGAGAAAAGGTTGAACCTCATTTTGTTAACGAAAAAGAAGAAATAAAAGACTAAAAAAACAAATAACGAGTACGAAAGAAAATTTAATTTAAGGAGTGGATTATGTCATTTATTAAGGTTGCTATGGGTCGTACAAGGATTTTCCTTTTTTCCTTGTTCTTGTTTATAATTCTTGGACTTTCAACATATATAAATATGCCAAAAGAATCGTTTCCGGATGTTAACATCCCAAGGATGGTTGTGACGGTTAATTATACTGGAATTTCTCCGGAAGATGGTGAACGACTTCTTGCAAAACCAATGGAAAAGGAATTTAAAACCATTTCCGGTTTGAAGGAAATGACCAGCAAATGTTATGAGGGTTATTGTCAGGTTGTTCTTGAATTTAATGCTGGGTATGATGTTGAAAAAGGACTTCGTGAAACAAAGGATGCCGTTGATGATGCAAAGGCAAATATGCCAAAAGATATTGATGAACCAATTGTAAAGGAAATCAATACTTCGGAATTTGCGATTGCGATTGTTAATATTTACGGAAGTGCCCCAGAAAAAACTTTGATGAATATTGCAAAGGAGCTTCAAGATACTATTGAGACTATACCTGGTGTTTTGGAAGCAGATTTGGGTGGTGAAAGAGATGAACAAGCCGAAATTATTATTGATCCGGCAAAGCTTAACTCCTATAAAATTTCTATTGCTTCTGTTGGTTCATTTTTTTCTGGTTCAAACACCCTTATTCCAGCTGGAAATATTGAAACTGAAAAGGGGGCTTTTCCTATAAAGGTTCCTGGACTTATAGAAAATGTTGAAGATGTTTTGAACCTTCCAATAAAGGTTGATGGTGATGCTGTTATAAAGCTTTATGATATTGCGGAAGTTCGTCGTAATTTTGCCAATGCAAAGGAATATGTTCGTATGAATAGGCAACCTGCTTTGTCATTGGAAATAAAAAAACGTTCAGGTGGTAATACTATAAATACCGTTGCAGCAGTTGAAAAAGTTCTTGAAGAAGCACGGGAAGTTTTGCCAAAAAATGTTGTTGTTAAGTTGACAAACAATTCTGCGGAAACAATTAAAGATAACTTGGTTGATTTACAAAACAATGTTATTTCATCAATCATCCTTGTTCTTATTTGTGTTGTGTTGATGCTTGGTATAAGGACTGGACTTCTTGTTGGACTTTCCATACCGGCATCATTTTTGATTGGTATCTTGTTCCTTGGTGCCCTTGGGGTTGGAATAAATATGGTTGTTTTGTTCGGACTTATCCTTGCGGTTGGTATGTTGGTTGATGGTGCGATTGTTATCACTGAATATGCCGATAAAAAAATGACCGAAGGTGCAAGTAGACAGGATGCCTATGCCGAAGCGTCAAGCAGAATGGCGGTGTCCGTTATTGCATCAACAATTACAACTTTGATTGCCTTTTCGCCACTTCTTTTCTGGCCTGGTGTTATGGGTGAATTTATGAAATATTTGCCATTGACGGTTATTTGTATTTTGAGTGCTTCTTTGTTGGTTGCCCTTGTTTTTGTTCCTGTGTTGGGTGCTTTGTTTGGAAAGGCAGGTTCAACAAGTGAGGAAGATAAGGAAGCCACAATTGCCGTTGAAAATGGTCATTATGAAAAGCTTAAAGGTTATATGAAGTCATATTATAATATTCTTTCTTGGGCATTGAAACGTCCATGGAAGGTTATTATTGGTGTTGTTTCGTTGTTATTTGTGACATTCTTCCTTTATGGACTTTTCGGTGTGGGGGTTGAATTTTTCCCTGACTCGGAACCGGATTTTGTTAATATAAATGTTCATGGTCGTGGAAATCTTTCCATTGAAGAAAAGGCAAAGTTTGTGAACGATGTTGAGGGAAGAATCTTTGATTTGCCTTACTTTAAGGATGTATATTCAAGAGCCGGAGCAAAGCCATACAGTGCAGCCGAAGATGTTATTGGATATATTCAGGTCGAACTTAAAGATTGGCAGGACAGACCAAGAGCTGATGTCATTATTGCCGAAATGAAGGATAAACTTAAAGATGTATCTGGTGTTATTTTGGAAGTGACAAAGGAAGAGAAAGGTCCGGTTTCCGGAAAGCCAATTGAAATTGAAATTTCCGCAAATAGTGATGATGCAAGTGTCATTGATAAGGGATACAAGTATGTCCTTAAAGCAATGAATGACATTGGTGGATTTGTTGATATGGAAGATACTTCTGACCTTCCTGGAATTCAGTGGCAGATGAAAATCAATAAGGCACAGGCGGCAAAGTTTGGGGTTGATATTTCATCCGTTGGAAGTATCGTTCAGATGATGACAAGGGGTGCGACAGTTTCAACCTATCGTCCAGCAGACAGTGATGACGAGTTGGATATTGTTGTTCGTTTCCCAAAGAAGTTTAGGTCTTTGGATATGATTGACAACCTTTATGTTGTGACATCAAGTGGCGCGTCAGTTCCTATATCTACATTCGTAAGTATAGTTCCAGCGCCAAAGGTTAATATGATTCAACGTGTTGATGGAAGACGTATTTTGAAGGTGTTATCCGAAGTAGAGGCTGGGAGTTATGCCGCAGAAAAGATTTTGGCACTTAAAAAATATGTTAAACAGAAACCATTGCCAGATGGTGTAAGACTTACCTTTAAGGGTGAAGATGAAGATAGTAAAGAAAGTTCATCGTTTATTATTGATGCATTTATTGCGGCGGTGTTCTTTATGGGATTTGTTTTGCTTTTACAGTTTAACAGTTTCTATTCTACGTTTATGATATTGTTCTCTATTCTTCTTTCCACAATTGGTGTTGTGTTGGGACTTATCATTATGCGGGATCCGTTCTCTATTGTTATGACTGGATTGGCGGTCGTGTCGTTGGCTGGTATTGTGGTTAATAACAATATTGTGCTTATTGATGCGTTTGATGAACTTAAAGAAAAAGTAAGTGATCCGGTGGATGCAGTGTTAAGAACTGGTCTTCAAAGACTTCGTCCAGTGTACCTTACAACAGTGACGACAATATTGGGACTTGTTCCTATGGCATTGAAACTTAATATTGATTTTGTTAATGCGGATATTACTATTGGCGCTCCGTCAATGGATATGTGGTCGGCATTTTCAAAGTCCGTGATATTCGGTTTGGGATTTGCAACAATTTTAACATTGATTGTGACACCTTGTATGTTGCTTGTTGGAGTAAGAATGAGAAAACATTTCAAGGAATGGTGGCACAGAAAGTTTTCAAAATCCGATGAAAACCAATACTAAATAAATTGTTTGTGTTTAACAAATTGCCCCTTTAAAAAGGGGCTTTTTTATGAAAAAAAATCCTCCGAAATTTATTTGGTGGATTTCCTTAATTAAAAAGATTTTTATATTTCAAGTAGTCTATTTACAAAATCGGTTGGGTTAAATTCGTGAATATCGGTTAATTTTTCGCCGTTTGTAATAAAACATATTGGCATTTTATATTTTTTTGCGATTGAGATTATAAAGCCGAATTTTGATGAACCTTCGGTTTTGGTGATTATTACACCATCAATTTTTATATCTTGGCTGAATTTTTCCATTTGGATAAGGCTGTTTTGACCGCCGTTTCCATCAAGGACAAGGATAGTTTTTGATGGTGCGTTTTCATCAATTTTTTTTATCGTTTTGATTATTTTTTGAAGTTCCGCCATAAGTCCAGAATTGTTTGAAAGACGTCCGGCAGTATCAATCATTACTATGTCCTTATTCAAAGATTTTGCCTGATTATATCCGTCATAGGCAAGACCGGATGGTTCGGCATTTTCACGGGAAATGAATGTTGCACCGGTTTTTGATGTAAGCTCCCTTAACTGTTCGGTGGCGGAAATTCGGAATGTGTCGCATGCGACAACCGCAACTGATTTATTTTCATTTGAAAATTTATTGGCAAGCTTTCCAATTGTGCTTGTTTTTCCACTTCCGTTTACACCAATCATAACAATAGAAAAAGGTTTGTATGTGGTTGTATCAAATGTTGAAACACATGGCGATAAGATATTTAAAAGCTCCGTTTTTAAAATTTCCTTTACCTCATTCGCGGTGGTTTCGGTATTGAACTTTTGCTCCTTTATTTTTTCAATAAGGTCGGATACAATATCGTACGATATATCCGAAGTGATAAGAAGTTCTTCCAAATTTTCAAGTGTTTCATTATCAAGCCTTTTTCCGCTGAATAATGATGAAATTTTTGATGCAAATTTTGAAAACATAAAAAATCCTTTGATTATATTTTTATTTTATTTTATTATTGCCAAAGATTAAATTTTTTCAAGGAAAAAACTATGGCTGGAAATAAAGTTTATATTATATGTGGTCCGACCGCAAGTGGTAAAAGTTCGGTTGCTTTGGATTTGGCGATGAATAATAACGGGGTAATCATAAATGCCGACAGTCAACAAGTTTATCGGGAATTGCCGATTTTGACGGCTTGTCCTTCAAGTGATGATTATGGTCGTGTGGAACACAAACTTTATCAATTTTATGATGGTTTCCGTCGTATGGATGCAAGTCTTTGGGTGGAATATGCGGTAAAGGAAATTCGTGAAGCACAAGAGCGGGGCAAGATTCCGTTTGTTGTTGGTGGTACCGGATTTTATATAAAGGCATTGACCGAAGGGCTTTCCGTTATTCCATCAATTCCATATAATATTCGGGATCAGGTAAGAAAAGAGGGAATAAGGGCAAAAAATGTTGAACTTTTTGAAATTTTGAAAAAGTATGATAAGGATTTATGCGAAAGAATTTCTCCATCTGACAGGCAACGTATTTTGCGTGGAATTGAAGTTTTTCGTGCGACGGGTGTACCTTTGTCTGCATGGCAAAGAAATAAAAAAATTAAGCCTATGCCGGATGTGGAGTTTGATTTAAAGGTTATTGATTTTGAAATGCCGGTCCTTGAAAAACGGATTGCACTTCGTTGTGATGCAATGATAAATGCTGGTGTTGTGGATGAGGTTAAAAAACTTTATAGCCTTGATTATCCGGAACGGTCCGCGATATTTAAAGTTATTGGTGTTGAAACGATAAAAAAGTACATTGATGGACTTATTTCAATGGATGAAATGAAAAGGGAAATCATCCTTTTGACCCGTCAGTATGCCAAACGGCAAAGAACTTTTTTTAGAACCCAGTTGAATAGGGAATAACTTTTCTTTTTGATGAATTGACGGCAACTCTTTTTTATGATATTATATAAGAAGAATAAAAAGGGGTTTTCGTATGGATAACAGTTTAGTTAATGCATCATTGGCAAATTTAACAGCTCATTTTGGTGGACGTGAGGCGAATGCTTTTTCTTCCCTTGCAAATTTGTGTTCGGTGGAACCTTCGGTTTCAAATAAACTTGTCAAAATGTCGTATTTAAGTTTTTTGTGCGACCATATGACCGATGAAATGTGGCGTGGATTGGAAATTTCTAAAAATATGTACGGTTCATCAACCGGTGCGGATATTGAAAATTTTTGGCGGACAAAGTCGTCCGAAATTATTTCCGATTTGAAGGCAGATTTAAGTATTCAAAATATTGATAATGTTTATAAAAGATATATGGCTTTGTTTTCCGATATGCGAAACGACTTTGCTCCATTTGTTCAACGAATGGATGTTGGGATGTCCGGTGAGGTTGCCATTCTTGACAGTATGAAATTTGACTTTTTGGGGGGTGAAAAAGGTTCGTCCCAAAAGGAAGAGAAAACTGCAACCATTGATGAAAAAATTGATATGAAAAATGTTGCAACCATTACTGAGATTATTGAGCCGGAAAAGAAAACAAAGAAAAAGAATGATGTTGAGCCGGCAAAGGTTGATACTCCACAGGTAAAGGAAAAGGTTGAACCGGAAAATGCTCCTGATACTTCAAAAGAAAAAATGGTGTCTGATGAACTTGATGATGCCAAGTCGGATGATGGGGAAGATAAGGTGGCATTTTTGCACCCACTTACCTATGTTGTTGAAAATTTTGTTGCATCGGATACGGATGGAAATATTTTGAATGATGTTAAAATTACATCCGATGAAAAGTCAAAAATTATTGATAGGGTGAAGGTTGGTGATACCGAATATAGTATTGGAGATAAGTCGGTTGTTCAATACCGTGAGGATAAAATTACGGCGAAAAAAGAATTAAATTCATTAACCGTGGCACATAAAACAAACAGGGATGTTGAGCTTGCCTCGGTTATAACAAGTATTATTTCAACCGCGGAATATATGAAAAAATCTAAACAGGAACCATTTGTTTTGAACCTTAACTTGAAAACCGAAGATTTTGCACAAAAGGTAAGTTCGGCTTTGTTTGACCTTATGAATAGCGAATTTTTTGAAGGTAAGGATGGCAAAAAAACTTCGTTTGATTTTTCCGGAGTTTCCGAATTTAAGTTTAATGGTGTAAGTGTTTCAAAGGAAAGCTTTACCAATGCCAAAAATTTGGATGACTTTGATAAGGTAATCTTTGGGGCTTCGTTTGCCGACAAATCGGGTGAAAATAAAAAATCCAATGATGCGAAAAATAAGCAATTTGATGCGGGTACGGCAAAGTTAAATTCGGATTATTTGGACGAGTTGCCAGAATTACCACCGGAAATAACACCGGAAATGATGAAAGTATTGTTGGGTGAAAATTCAAAGTAGGGTGTTTTGTATATTCTTTTGTTTTTATTGTAAAAAAAAGTTTACAATCATATAAAAAAGAGTTATACTTGGCTGTATAGGATTGTATGGAGGATATGATGAAGACAAAGAATAAAATTTTAACGGCATTTTGTTTGTTGTTTGCCACGCTTCTTGTTGCACCAGTGGATGGTTATTCCGCGGTGAAAAAGGTGAGGGCAAAGTCTTCAAGGTCAAAATCCTCAAAGTCTTCCAAAAAGAAAAATAAACTTACCGTTGATGATGAAAGGGCGTCAACCCGTGCAACATCCCGTGGTACTTCGGTGTCTTCATCAACATCATCCACGATGGATGAAGGAACCGAAATTATCAACCTTACATCAAGTCTTCTTTCGTGTATAAGTGCACAATGTTCCGATACAATTGATTTTGATAAATGTTTTAAAACAAGCAATATTGATATGTATATGGCGGGTAATTCCGATTGTCAAAAGTATTTGAATGCTGCATCTTCGGATACCGTACGAACACAGGCAAAGGCGGCCGTTGTGTCAAAGGTAAAGGGGTATTTGCAGGAAGCATGTACGAATGCCGGCGGAAAGGTTAGCGGTTCAACATGTAAGTTTGATATTTATTATTATGCACGTTCCGCAGACGGAAGTCATTCCAAAAAATCTTCGGCAAAGTCGGTTTCAATCGGTCAAACATTTACATGTACCTATGCCTCATTTGGTCTTAGCGCCCAAGATTTGGAATACAAACTTGGTACAACAGCCGAAGATAAGGTTGCGTATTTTAAAACTACGATGGATCTTGTAAGTGGTGGATTGAATACCGGATTACAGGTTTGGTCCGCAATGAAAAATTCAAAGGATATTAAACGAAAGGAACAAATGCACGGTGATGGCTACTTTATGTTTAATGGAAAGGAACTTACCAATATTTGTTATGAAAAAGAGTTTAATTATGGTCCAAGTGGTTATGGAAAGAAGGCCGAAATTAAACAGTTGGTTGCAGATGGCGTATGTGATGAATCAACAATGACAACCGATTCAAATGGTGCATGGTATTGTGTGAATAATGAAATGAATTTAACTAAGTCTTGTAAATCAAGTAGTGATTACAACAATTATATTAAAGATGGAGGTAATGGCTCAATAAACGAATGTTCTACTGTTGAAAATCTAAAACTTTCTGATGGTCCTGAGAGTGCTAAAAAATGTTGGGTGAAGATTAGTAAGGCAACCGATATTTCAATTTCCGAAAAACTTAGTGAACTTATCAGAACAAAGATGGATTTGGATAGTATGGCGCAGGATGCTGCGAGTGCACAAAATAGTATAAATATTTTGAATTCAGTGACTGTTGGTGCTAAGCAGGTGGCTTATGCAGATGCAATCAATACTATGCTTGGTGGAAGTTCAACTGGAACAGCTTATGATTATTATGTTATGAACTTGAAAGACGATAGTTATGGTAATACGAAATGGAAATGGAGAAAAGATGGTGGGTCAGATAATGATTGTCAATATGGAGGTACTTATATAGGAAATGCAAGTGCCGCCGCTGATTGTGTTGGCTTGGATAAAGTCGTTTCGTGTGATAAGTTGAATGATAATACTTATGGTTGCGTTGGAAGAACTAAAACTGAAACGAAAAAACCTTCTGGTGATAATGGTTATATTACGCAAGGTGTGAATAAATTAAAAGAAATTTCAAAGATAAATTTTAGAGATGAAGAAAGTGAAAAGGTTGTAAAGAATTACAATACGGTTAAGAATGCATATACAAACAATCAAAATTCCTTGAATACAAAGAAAAAGGAATTGCAGGAATTGAAGGATGCGCAAAGTGGCTCAATTTCAAGTATTGCGTCAACATCCACACAAACTTTGATGAATACGGCGAATACGCTTATTACAACAAAGATGAATTCCGATTCAAAGAGGGGAACGATGACCGGAAATTGTTATCTTGGTGATCCGGCGAATGGAAACCTTTTCCTTACCGAAGGAACATCAAAAAAGATTGATTGGAAATTGTTTAATTAAAACTTCCCCCGTTTGGGGGATTTTTTATTTCTTTGGGGGCTGTCTTTGTTTTGTATTTGTTGCAACCTTTTCATCCTGTTATTGTGAAAAAAATTTCCCCTATATATCCGTGTGTAAAAACTTTGTTGATTGTTTTTGTTTTGATAAAAATATACCTGTTTATTTAAATAAAAAAAGGAGGTGTAAAAACCACCTCCCAATATAAAAATTACATCACATTTATTTTGATATTTCGGACATAATTTTTTCGGCGATTTGTTCGGGTGTGAAACCGAAATGCTTCCTTAAATCCTCAGCGGGAGCGGATGCACCGAATGTATCAATTCCGATGTTTATTTCGGCGTATTTGGACCAACCGAATGTTGAGCCTGCCTCAATTGAAACGGTGATTGTTTCCGGTGCAATAACGCTTTCCTTATATTCATCCGATTGAATGTCAAAAAGGTTCATTGATGGCATTGAAACAACACGTGAATTTATGCCGTGTTTTTCGCGGATGATTTTTTGAACCTTAATTGCCGTATAAACTTCGGTTCCCGTTGCGATTATTGTCATTAAATGTTCGCCGGTTGGGGCAAAATCACTTATTACATACGCACCCTTTGCAACCATATTTTCGGACAAATTTTCATTCCTTACCATTGGAGCGGATTGACGGGAAAACATAATTGCGGTTGGCTTTGTTTTTTCGGCGATGGCGATTTGCCATGCTTCAACCGACTCTATGGCATCGGCAGGGCGAATCACATTTATGTTTGGCATTGAACGAAGGCTTGCCAAATGTTCAATAGGTTGATGTGTTGGTCCGTCCTCGCCAATTAAAAAGCTGTCGTGTGTGAAAACATAAACTGGGGCAAGGTGCATAAGTGCAGAAAGGCGAAGTGCCGGTTTAAGGTAGTCAAGGAATGTGAAAAATGTTGACCCGAAAGCCTTAAATCCGGAAAGGCAAAGTCCATTCATTGCCGCCGACATTTCGTGTTCGCGAATACCAAAGTGTATAAAATTTCCATCAAAGTTTTGGGCGGTGATTTCCTTTGTATGTGTTGTTTTTACACAGGTTGGACCGCACAAATCCGCCGTTCCACCGATAAGGTTTTTGATGTATGGAGTCATGTATTCAAGGATTGCACCGTTGGCGTTTCGGGTTGCCTTTTCATATTTTTCGGATGCAAACTTTTCCTTTAACTCCTCAAAAACTTTATCAATGTTTGTTTCCTTTGAACCGGAAATTGTTTTAATGAAATCCTTTTTATCGTCATCCAACTTTTCAATATTATCAAACCAAGTTTTTGCGGTTTCGTTGTTGCGGGTTGCAAATTCGGACCAAAATCCCAATACATCTGATGGAATTTCAAATGGAGTTGTTGGATAATTGGCAAGCTTTTTTGCCTCAATCACTTGGTCTTCGGTTAATGGGGTACCGTGTACGGATGCGGAATTTTCAACCGGAGCGTATCCCTTTCCAATTACGGTATGGGCATCAATAAATGCCGGTTTGTCCGAAGATTTTGCAAGTGTTAAAACAGAATCAATTTCATTAATATCGTATGCATTTTTTATTTCAAAAATGTTCCAATTGTTTGCCTTGAACCTTGTCTTCATATCAACGGTATTTGCAATTGTTGCGTTGCCGTCAATGGTGATGTTGTTATCGTCCCAAATAACGATAAGGTTGTTTAATTTTAATGTACCGGCAAGCGAGATTGCTTCCTCTGAAATACCTTCCATAAGGCAACCATCACCGGCAAGTACGTATACCTTATTATCAATAATTTGTGGTGAAAGTTTTGCCTGTTTTACCTTTTCCGCAATGGCAATTCCAACGGATGTTGCGATGCCTTGACCCAATGGGCCGGTTGTTGTTTCAATTCCCAAAAGGTTGCCGTATTCTGGGTGGCCCGCAGTTTTGGACCCAAGTGTGCGGAAGTTCTTTATATCATCAAGTGTGATGTCGCTGTATCCATTGAAGTACAAAAGGGAATAAAGTAGGGCGGAACCATGTCCGGCGGACAAAATAAAGCTGTCGCGATTTTCCCATTTCGGATATAGTGGTGAAAATTTAAGATGTTTTGCAAATAGTGTTGTGGCAAGTTCGGCCGTACCCATAGGAAGTCCAGGATGTCCGGATTTTGCCTTTGTTATCATATCAAGTGATAGAAAACGAACGGCGTTTGCCATTTTATTTATTTTTTCAATTTCTTTTTGTTGCATTTTTATCTCCTTTACTTTAATATTTTTATATAACAATCTTTTGGGGAAAAAGCAAGAAAATGAATGATAAAATTATAATTTATACAGATGGTGCATGCAGTGGTAATCCAGGAAAAGGTGGTTGGGGTGCCCTTATCCTTAATGATGGAAATTGTCAGGAATTTTATGGTGGTGATGCGTCCACAACAAACAATAAAATGGAACTTACTGCTGTTATAAATGCTTTGCAACGTGTGGGGCATACGGACAAGCAAATTTCCATTTGGACGGACAGTCAATATGTAAAAAATGGTATGACCGTGTGGATAAATACATGGAAAAAACACCGTTGGATAAATTCGCAAAGGGAACCAGTGAAAAATAAAGATTTGTGGATTACACTTGACCGTCTTTGTGCCAAAAAAAATATTACCTGGCATTGGATAAAGGGACATAATGGTCATCCGGAAAATGAACGTGTGGATGAACTTGCAAGACAAGGGATTGCAGAGTTAGATTAGATGAAGGCATTTGAGTATTCTTTTGTTATAAAACACAGTGATGGAAATGTTGATGTTATTCCCGTGGAATTTGAACGGTCGTTGCGGTCAAAGTCAATAAAGATAACACCTCAACTTGCCAAAAAGGTGATAAAAGTTTCGTATCCTGTTTATGTACTTCATTCCCGTGCGGTGGCATTTTTGGAAAGCAAAAAGGATTGGGTTGCAAAACAGCTTGAAAAGGTGCCGAAAACGACAAAGATTTGTGATGGGGCAAAGATTACCTTTTTGGGGACGGAATATAAAATTGAAAATATTCCGAATGCTCGGCGTGGTGTTTGGATTGAAGATTCATATATCTTTGTGTCCGGAGAACCGGAATTTTTAAACAGGCGGGTTAAGGATTTTTTTAAGGTTGAGGTTAGAAAATATCTTTCATCAAAGGCAAGGTATTATGCAAATAAAACCGGCAAAAAATTTTCAAAAATTACTGTAAAGGATACTACGTCCAGATGGGGTAGTTGTGCAAGCAATGGCAGTATCGCTTTTTCTTGGCGGTTGGGGTTTGCTCCTTTGTTTGTGATTGATTATATTGTTGCGCATGAGGTTGCCCATTTATCGGAAATGAATCACTCAATTAAGTTTTGGAAGTTGGTTAAAGAAATTTGTGATAGTGATGTGGATGAAGCGCAAAAATGGCTTTTGAAAAATGGAATCTATTTATATTCTATTGATTGATTTTTTATCTTGAAACATAAAAGTTTTAAGTCTAGAATGTGGTTGTTTTATTATTTTGGGGAAACTTTGTTATGGAAGAAAATAATCAAATGCAAGTTATAAAGTCTGATGCTATTAAAAATTCGGAAACTCCGATTGTGAATTTAAAGCCAAGTATGGAAAAAAATAAAAAGAAAAAAAGCAAGCTTGAAATATTTTTTATTTCGTTGTTTTTCTTTTCCCTTCTTTGCTTATTTACATTTATTTTTGTTTTTATGCGTTATGGTGTGAACCTTCCTGATTATAATCAATTGGCGGAATACAAACCTCCGGTTACAAGTAGGTTTTATGCCGGTGATGGAAGTTTGCTTACCGAATATGCGACAGAGCAAAGAATTTTTGTCCCACTTAAAGATATTCCACCGAATTTGATAAATGCCTTTATTTCGGCGGAAGATAAAAATTTTTGGACCCATTCTGGTATTGATTTGGTTGGTATCGTAAGGGCCACTATTGTAAATGTTAAAAACAAACTTTTGGGTGGTGGTCGTCGTATGGTTGGTGCATCAACTATTACTCAACAGGTGGCAAAAAACTTTTTCCTTTCATCCGAACAATCAATGACACGAAAGATTAAGGAAATTATTTTGGCATTGAAGATGGAAAGGGCTTTTTCAAAGCGTCATATTTTGACATTGTATTTCAATCAAATATTCCTTGGGTTCCGTTCGTATGGTGTTGCGGCGGCGGCACTTAATTACTTCAATAAATCGTTGGATGAATTGACACTTTCGGAATGTGCATTTTTGGCATCGCTTCCAAAGGCACCGAATAATTATAACCCGATAACCAATAAGGACAGGGCAATTACTCGTCGTAATTGGGTGCTTGATAGAATGGCGGAAGATGGCTATATCTCGCAGGAAGAAGCCGAAGTTGCAAAGCAGGATGATATTGAGGTAAGTGAAAGCTTTATATCAAAAAATCAACGTTATTCCCTTTATTTTTCGGAGGAAGTAAGAAAGTTTTTATCCGGTATTTATGGTGAAGAACAGCTTTACAGTGGCGGTTTGGCTGTAAGAACAACCGTTGATCCAGAATATCAACGAATTGCGACAAGGGCGGTTCGTAAGGCTTTGCTTAACTTTGACAAGAAAAAAGGATGGCGTGGTGCCGAAAAACATATTGATATTGACGCCGAAGAATGGCTTCAAGATGCAACAATTGTAAAGCAATTGGAAACAACGAATAAGGAGTTGTGGCAAATCCTTTTGGCAAGGAATGAAATTTCATCCGGTGTTGAAGATGATGGTTGGAGAAGGGCGATTGTTTTGAATGTTGATGATAAAACTGCAAGTATTGGTTTGTCAAAGGGCGACAGAGGTGTGATTACACTTGATAGTCTTGGTTGGTCAAGAAGAAAGTTTAGTGATGTCAGTGATGAAACTGCACCGATAAAGTCAATGAATGAAGTTTTGAAAAAGGGCGATATCGTATTTGTGAAGTTGGTTGATGGAAAAACACTTCAATATTCATTGCAACAGGTCCCAGAACTTAACGGTGCAATGGTTGTACTTGATCCACATACCGGACGAATTTATGCTCTTGTTGGTGGTTTTTCATATAATAGAAGTAAGTTTAACCGTGCAACACAGGCCTATCGTCAACCTGGGTCAACAATAAAACCATTCGTTTATTTAACCGCGATTGAAAAGGGATATACTCCATCGTCGGTTATACTTGATGCGCCGGTTGTGTTGGAAAAAAGTGATGGTGAATTGTGGCGTCCGGAAAATTATGATAATGCGTTTGCCGGTGAAATTACTTTGCGTCGTGCATTGGAAAAATCAAAAAATAATCCAACAATCCGTATTGCAAAGGATATTGGTGTTCGTACTTTCCTTAAAAATGCCCTTAAATTTGGGGTATACAAAAAGGTTGATGAACCAAATCTTTCTATGGCATTAGGTAGTGGTGATACTACATTGCTTGATTTAACATCTGCGTTTGCAAAAATTATAAATGGCGGAAAGAATATGAAACCGTTCCTTGTTGACCGAGTTCAAGATAGAAACGGAAAAACGGTTTATAAAAGTGATGAACGTGAATGTGAAAATTGTTCAAATATTGATTGGGTTCAAAATTCTCTTCCTCCGGAAGTTAAGGATGAACGGGAACAACTTTCCGATCCAGTATCTCTTTACCAAATTGTAAATATTTTACAAGGTGTTGTTGAAAGAGGAAGTGGTTGGATGGCACGAATTCCGGGAAAAACAATTTGTGGAAAGACCGGTACATCAAATGACCAAAAGGATGTTTGGTTTGTGGGTGGTACTCCGGATTTGGTGGCTGGTGTGTTCCTTGGTTATGACCAACCAAAAAGTTTGGGAAGTTATGCTGCGGGTGGTTCGTTGGCGGCCCCTATATTTAAGGACTTTATGGAACAAGTTTTGAAGAACAAAAAGGATGTTGCTTTCCGTGTACCAAAGGGGGTAAGTCTTGTTCGTGTTAATCGTGAAACAGGAAAGCCAGCAACAGTAAATGATGCAAACTTTAATGTCGTATTGGAGGCATTTAAGGAAGGTACAGAACCATTCAAATTTGAAGGTACAAATGAAAAAACATTTGATGAAAATCCATCTTCTGTGAATACGGAAGTTGAGGTTGATACAGAAGCAAATTTTGATGGTATTTATTAAAGATAGGATTTAGGAGTTATTATGGACTTTTTTAAAATAAGAGGTGGAAAGCCGTTAAATGGAAGTGTAAAAATTCGTGGTGCAAAAAATTCCGTATTGGAGTTGATGCCTGCGGCATTGTTGACTGATGAACCTGTGATTTTGCATAATGTTCCTTGTCTTTCCGATATTGAAACATTAAAGGAGTTGTTGGAAAATTTTGGGTCAAAGGTGGAATGGAATAAGGAAACACACACACTTGTTATTTCAACACCGGTTATTACAAGTATTAAGGCTCCGTATGAAATTGTGAAAAAAATGCGTGCCTCTATTTATGTGCTTGGCGCTCTTATGGGAAGATGTGGTGAGGCGAAGGTTTCTGCTCCTGGTGGATGTGTTATTGGGCAACGTCCGGTGAATATTCATTTGGAGGCATTGGAAGCATTGGGTGCGAATATTGAACTTCATCACGGTTATATTATTGGAAATGCCCCAGAAAAGAATGGTAGAAAAAGACTTGTTGGTGGAGTCGTAAATGGACTTGTTCGCATTCAAAACGGTGTGCATATTACAACACATGGTGGTACAGTTAATGCGATTGAGTCGGCGGTTCTTGCCGATGGGGAAACAACCATTCGTTATGCATCTGTGGAACCCGAAGTTGATGACCTTATCAATATGTTAAACTCTATGGGAGCAAAGATTACCCGCGAAAAGGATGGCGATGTGAACATTATAAAGATTGTTGGTGTTGAAAAGCTTCATGGTTGTGAATATTCTGTTATGTCAGACAGGCTTGAAGCGGGAACCTATGCCATTGCGGCGTTTATGACACATGGTGTGATTGATATTCAGGATGCCGATATGTCAACGATGACCGATGTTATTGAAAAATTCAGGGCTGTTGGTGGAAAAATTGAAAAAACAGAAACTGGATTTATTGCGGATGGTCGTGGTTGTGTCCTTAAATCTGTTGATGTTAATGTTGAACAATATCCGGGCTTTCCAACCGATATGCAATCGCAATTTATGGCAATGATGACAATATCCGAAGGTGTTTCAGTTTTAAAAGAAAGTCTTTTTGAAAACAGGTTGATGTATGTTCCTGAACTTCAACGTATGGGTGCGAATATTGAAATTCTTGGCGACAGTACCGCAAAATTTATTGGTGTGAAATTCCTTAATGCGGCGGATGTGATGGCTTCGGATTTACGAAGTGGTGCGGCGTTGACTATTGCTGGACTTGTTGCCGAAGGTGAAACTGTTTTGCATCGTGTGTATCACATTTACCGCGGTTATGAAAGCTTTGCTGAAAACTTACGTGCGTTGGGTGCGGATATAGAAATTTGTCAGGAACAGGAAGGTTAGGGGGAAAATATGCGTTGTCCTTTTTGTGCTTCGCCGGATACTCAGGTAAAAGATTCCCGTGTAGCGGAGGATGGTTCGTATATTAAAAGACGTCGTTTTTGTACCGAATGTGGTTCACGTTTTACAACGTTTGAACGTGTGCAACTTAAAGAAATTATGGTGAAAAAATCAAATGGAGTGATTGTTCCATTTGAACGGGAAAAGCTTCTTCAATCAATAAAGATTGCATGTAAAAAAAGACCGATTACTGATGAACGAATTGATAAAATTGTATCATCTATACAACGACAACTTGAAACAACAGGAGAGGGTGAAGTTTCATCGCGTGAAATTGGCAGTTTAGCAATGGAAATACTTTCATCACTTGATATTGTCGCGTATATAAGATTTGCATCGGTGTATTATAATTTTGATACTAAAGATGATTTTTCAAAGTTTATTGAAAAAATAAAAAAAGAAGTTTTAGATGAAAAAGAATCTGATGAAGTTTTAACAAAATCTTATGATAAATGTTCGTTAGATACAGATTTTAGTCCTGCTAAAAAAGATGAATTATTTTAAATGAAAGGAAAAGAAATGATTAAAGAAAAACAAAAAGAATCTTTTAAAAAAACTGATAAAGAACTAACCCTTTCAAAGAAAGAAGTTGATTCTATTTTATCAAATTTTTCACAATCGCTACTTGAAGATTTGGAACTTTTTGGTAATGATTTTTTGACTGAAGCAGAAAAGAATGCTTTTAAAAGGGCAAGAGAAATTCGTAAATTTTTTCCAAAATACAAGATGACACAATTTGGAATGCTTGATCAAGAATTGCTTTCGAAAATGACTTATCAATCTGTTTTAGGTGTAAGTTTTTCGGATAATAAAAAGGATAAATTAGTTAGAAAATTTAATCGTCGGATTGTTCGTAACTATATTTTGTCTTTTATTCTTGGAGGATTAGTTGCCGGTGGTGTGGTTGTTGCACCAAAGATTAAGCAACAAATGACAAAACAAATTACCGAAAATTCAATTCAAAATCAACGATAATTTTATCGTATTTTGAAGTTTTGTTTTTCAATAAATCTTTGGATATACTTTTTTTCTTTTTTGTATTTTTTATTACACGAACTTTTGTTTATTTTTGTGTAGTATTCTTGTAGTGCCTTTTTGTTGCCGGTATATATACCATGTACATCAAAGTTTACAATTTGATCAATACGGGCGGCGGTCCAAAGAAGTGTGTCAAGGTTTCGTTCGTTTGCCTTTAACCCATATTTATCAAAGCTTTTCTTTGCCTTTAATTTATTGTAAAGGATCCATTGGGCATTTTCTATTCCTATATTAAATTCCGGATTTTCAAATAAAAAATTTGCCCGTGATGCGGATACAATAAGTCTGTCTTTTAACTCCTTATCCTTGATTGTTTGGGCAAGGCAATATTCGGCGTTTGGGTTGCCAGTATATAAAATGTCATTTTTTATATTATCAAATCCGGCGGCGATTTCCAAAGCTTGTGGATCCTTTAATGTCTTATTTTGGCGTACGTACCAAATTAAATTTGGGTTGCTTTTTGATAAATCCTGTTTATCAATTCCATTACGAAGGTAGTAATTGCTTATACTTATTTGTTTTGAATAATATCCGGGATTTTTTTGTGTTAAAAGCTTTTGTAAATTCTTGTATGGGGTGATTTCATCAACATTATAAAAAATGTTGAGTGTGATGTTGTGATAAAATTGTGAAATGATATAGCAGGCATCTGTGTTTCCCATTTTTGCCAACATTTTCATACTGTTTAAAATCAAATTTTGTATTTGTTTGGTTCCGGAAATAAGTTCTTCCCTTAAACAAATATAACAATATGCCAAAAAATTTATATCCAAGCTTTTGGAATTGGTTTTGAAAAAATCTTCGGAAATATTTGTTGGAATGGAATCAATTAACAAATTTTTCTTTAATCTTTCAAACAATGGGCTTCTTCTTGGAAGATAGCCGATAGAGTGCAAATAGTAGTATATTTTTGATTTTAAAAGTGTGTCTAAATCTATTTCATTCATCTATCTTACTTTCTTTGCGGGTATTTTATCAATATGAAAAGTTTTGTCAATATTTTATTTGTGTTTTTGGGTAAAAATTCCTTGACGAATAATATGAAATGTTTTATATTTGTTCTTGTGTTTTATTTCGTGGAAGGATGGAAATGTTAGCAAAAATTTTAACCCCAGCATTCAGTGGTATTGATGTTATAAAGGTTTCGGTGGAGGTGATGATTTCTTCGGGTCTTCCAAAGTTTGCGATTGTTGGACTTCCAGATAAGGCGATAAGTGAGGCGAAGGAGCGCATACAGTCCGCATTTTCCGCGATGGGGTTTTCTTTGCCGGCAAAAAGAATTATTGTCAATTTGGCACCGGCGGATGTGGTGAAGGAAGGTTCTCATTTTGATTTGCCTATTGCCGTGGCGATTTTGACGGCACTTAATGTGATTGATGCAAATGAAGTACAAAACTATATGATTTTGGGGGAACTTGGGCTTGACGGAACGATAAAATCGGTTAATGGAATTTTGCCAACGGCGGTGGCGGCGAATGCACTTGGGCTTGGGGTGATTTGTCCGGAAAGTCAGGTAAGTGAAGCCCTATGGGCGGGGAATAAAATGGTTTTGGGACCGGAAAACCTTATATCGCTTATCAATCATTTTAAGGGAAATCAGATTATTGATAATGTGTCAACTCCACCAAAGTTTGAGGAACATTATACTGTTGATATGTCCGATATAAAGGGACAGGAGATGGCAAGAAAGGCTTTGGAAATTGCGGCTGTTGGTGGACATCATTTATTGATGATTGGTCCGCCGGGTGTGGGAAAGTCAATGTTGGCGTCGCGACTTCCGACGATACTTCCTCCGATGACGGCAAAGGAGGCATTGGAGATTTCAACCATAAAATCTGTTGCCGGAGAGTTGGGTGAAAACGGACTTTCAATTATTCGTCCGTTCCGTTCACCACATCATACCGCATCACAGGTTGCCCTTACCGGTGGTGGTTTGCATGCAAAACCAGGGGAAGTTTCCCTGGCACACAATGGTATATTGTTTTTGGATGAACTTCCTGAATTTTCATCTCAGGCATTGGACAGTTTGCGTCAACCACTTGAAACCGGAGTGGTAAGTGTTGCACGTGCGAATGGACATATTACGTATCCTGCAAAATTTCAGCTTGTTGCTGCGATGAATCCATGTAAGTGTGGACATTTCGGTGAGCCGGATTGTGAATGTTCCTTGGCTCCGTTATGCGCACAAAAGTATCAGAATAGAATCAGTGGTCCGCTTTATGACAGAATTGATTTGACG
Source organism: Alphaproteobacteria bacterium (assembly GCA_016297965.1). GTDB lineage: Bacteria > Pseudomonadota > Alphaproteobacteria > Rs-D84 > CACZYB01 > CACZYB01. The sequence goes on from JAEDDP010000002.1 coordinate 117,742, forward strand.
GTTGGGGTTGAAAGTATAAATCCGTGGGAATTGTCTTCATTGAAGCCAAGCGAAAGTTCAGCGGTTGTAAAGGAAAGGGTGATTAAGGCACGAAAGTTTCAAAATGACCGATTGAAAAAGATTTATGGTTGCGATATGGAAAAGGTTAATGCTTTGCTTTCGGGTACGGAAATTGAAAATTCGGCGATGTTGACGGAGGAGGCGAAAACTTTGCTTACAAAGTCGGCGGAAAAGTTGAAATTGTCGGCAAGGTCATATTATAAAACTATGCGTGTGGCAAGGACGGTTGCCGATATGGATTTCAGGGATAAAGTTTTGCCATCGGATATTTCTATGGCATTGAATTTCCGAAGAAAAGTTTAGATTATTTTTCTTTATTATTTATTTTTTGAAATATAATTTCGTTGATTTCATTCATTTGTTCAATTAAGAAAAGTTTTTCCGATGCATCCTTATTAGGGCAAAGTTCAACACAAAGTTGTGGATTTTTGAAAAGTGCAATTTTTCCTTCATTGGGATGTCTTGTTTTCCAATAAATTTTACCTTTGGGCATTCGTTTTTTGTACATTCCAATTCAGCCATGCGAAAATTGATGGTAAAATTATTTTGTTTAAAATACTTGGCTATAAAATTTGTGGTGTTATCATTTTTTCAATTAAAAATTGCTGGGTGAACGATAGGTTTTTGTTCTCCTTGTCAAAAAAATAAATTAGATATATTTATTTATGTTTTAAAATAAATGGAGAAATTAAATGAATAAAGTTAATAAAAAAGTAATTTTTGAAAAAATAAATTCTGAAATGCATAAAACTTTGGTGTTTTCTTTTTTGGATGCGAATGGTTTGAAAAAGGAAAATAATTGTGCCGAATGTGATGGATATTGTGGTTCAACAATTGATTGTTATGCCTGCCTTTTGCCGGATGCAAAGTTAAGAAAGAAGGTTGATAATGTTATTGACAATGTTTCAGTAAAAGATTTGTATAAGTATCAGGAAACATTGGATAAAAAGGCAGAAGCCCTTAAAAACAAAAAGTATAAAAGGGTTTCAGAAATTATTGAATCTGCGGTTTATCTTAAATCTCTTTAAAAAATATGGGGCTTTTTAAAAGCCCCGTTTTCATACATTCACAAATTATGGGAGTTTTTTTAATCTTCCTCAATCAATCCAAGTTTTTTTACAAGTTCGGCGGCAACGTTTTGTTCGGCCTCCTTTTTGGATTGACCGCTTGCTTCAACCGTTATGTCATTTACGGTTGTTTTTACCGTGAATGTTGGTTGATGTGCAGGACCGGTTTTTGCAATTAAAACATATTCTGGATGTTCGCCAAATTGTTTTTGGGTGTATTCCTGTAATGTTGTTTTAAAATCCTTAATTGGTTTTTTGGATGATTCAATTCTTTTTTTCCAAAAACGTTCAATTACCTTGTATGCGGTTTCAAAGTCGCTGTCAAGATAGATGGCGCCAAGGACTGCTTCCACACAATCGGCAAGGATGTTTCTGTTTTTGTATCCCTTTCTTTTGATTTCTTGGTCCGAAAGTTCAATCATATATGGAATATACATTGCTTCGGCGATGCTTGCAAGGGTTCGTGCCGATACAAGGTTTGCGTGTCTTACGGCAAGGGCTCCTTCTTCGTCAAGTGGGTATGTTTGGTATAACATTTTTGCAACGGAAAGTCCCAATACTCGGTCGCCCAAAAATTCAAGCCGTTCGTTATTGTCAAGTTTTGTTTTTGTGAAGCTTGAATGTGTAAGGGCCTTTTTAAAAAGTACCACACGTGTAAATTTGTACCCGAGTATTTCACAAAATTCTTCGTATTTAATTTCCATTTTTGGCATAATTTTATTCCTTATTTTTTATTTTATTTTTTTCAAAAGTCGTTCGTATCTTATTGGTTTTAGGTATTTCCAAAATTCCAAAAGGTTTACAGAATTGTTGTGGGAAAAGAATATAATTTTTGCTTTTCCGATTAAATCTCGCTTATGAATATATCCAACTTCGTTTAAAAAACGGCTGTCTTCGGACATATCACGATTGTCGCCCATCATAAAGAAGTGGTCTTCGGGAACGATGTATTCTTGTGTATTATCGGCAGGTTCGGAATCGCTTATTTCAAGGATTTCAATTTCCTTTCCGTTTGGTAGGGTTTGTTTGTATTTGTTTAACTCAATGGCTTCGCCTTCAAAATTTTTGCCTTTTTTGTATGCGATGGTGTATTGGTCATCCTTTAAAAGGCGTCCATTAAGGTATAATTTTTTTGTATCAATTACGGTTAGCACCTGATTATTTATTGTGTTTATAGTAAGGCTGTTGGAGGTGCGGAGTTTGTATGGCAAATTTATTATGTAAAATTTTTCAACAAATTCACGTTTTAATGGTGTGCCGTTTATGTGTAAAATTCCGTTTTTCATTTGAATTTTATCACCAGGTTTGCCGATAAGACGCTTTATATAATTGTCGGCATGCCCCTTTATTTTTTTGAAAACGATGACATCGCCGATTTCTGGTTCCGTTTCAAAGATACGGTTTTTTACAAGGGGGAGGGAAAACGGAAATGATTGGCGGGAATATCCATACGAAAATTTTGATACGAAAAGATGGTCGCCAACAAAAAGATTTGGAATCATAGAATCAGATGGAATATGAAAAGGTTCAATCATAAAAGTACGAATGATTATTGCAAAAAATCCGGCCCAAAGAATAGCCTTTATCGTGTCGTTAAATTCGTGTTTTATGCGTTTGCTTCTTTTATTCATTTTTATCCCTTTCATCTTCAATTATTACAAAAGCAGTTCCGGTTGGATAATCATCAGAAAGGCTTATATAATACCGTAAGTTTTTGTAATTTTGAAATGTTTTTTCAATATATTTTTGTGTTTCTCCAGTTATATTTATATATGGTTTTCCAAGTTCGTTTGATAAAATTTCAATATCGTGTAGGTTTATGCCGAACCTGAACCCAGTGCCAAGAGCCTTTACAAATGCCTCTTTCCCTGCAAAAAGTTTGGCAATTTTGGAGGCATAGATTTTTTTATTTTCCCGTTGATTTTCGTACCGTTGAAGTTCATAGGGGGAAAAATATTTGTTTAAAAAAAGTGTAGGATGAAGGGATAGGATTTTTTCAATCCTTTGAATTTGAATTATATCTGTTCCTATACCTACTATCATTTAATTATTCTTGTACTTTTTTAAAAGGTTTAATGTTAAAAAATAAATAATAATTCCAAAAAATATTGCCATAATTGTTCCGCCAATTAGCATTGGAAGAATTATTGATACTGAATTATTGTATATTATGTTCCAATCAAGGTTTTCAAAGGCGTGAACGATACCTTCAAGTTTTTGTAAAAATGAGGTGTTGTTGAATGTGTTGTTTGTGAAAAATAATTCACCAAGTTTGTAATTTGCGGTCCAAATAAATGGAAAAGTCAGTGGATTTCCAATCATACTTGAAATAAGGCTTGCCGGAATATTTGCCCGAAATAAAAGGCAAAGCAAAACGGTTAGAATTATTTGAAGTCCGAACAATGGTGTGATTGCTATACCGAATCCAATTGCACAACCAAGGGCGATTGAATGGTGGCTTGCATTTATTTGAAGAAGTTTTTCAATTATTTGTTTATATGAAGTACAGGTGGCACTTTTTGATTGAGGTAAAATGTCATTTGAATTAGTTTGATTTACTTTTTTTTTTGTTTCAAAAAGCATTTTATTCCTTTGTTTCCTCAACTATATTTTCACTATCGTTTTCCAATAAAGTTTCAGTTGGAAGTTCAATTTTTGGAAGGTTTGGATCGTTTTTGCATTCCAAAATCCATATATCATAATTTGGATGTTCCATCGCACTTAAACTTGGGGATGAAGAAAACATCCATCCGGAAAAAATTGTTTTTCCCTGCTTTACAGAATTAAGTTCTTCTTTGAATGAAGTATTTGTTTCGTTGACCTTTACAAAAACGGAATTTTCCGGTGTTTCATCTTCTGGTCGGGTATAGCAGGCATCAACCTGAATTAAAATGTTTTCAAAAAGTTGGCTTTGCCCAACGGGGATTTCAATATCTTTTGTCTTTCCGGTTTGTTTGTTAAGGGCGCGAATTACAGCCTTGTTTTGAGGTAGGTTTGTAAATGCAAACGTCGCATTTGATGCAACAAGTAGCACAGCCAAAGTTGAAATAAAAATATTTTTCATTTTATGCCCCAAAACTTAGTTGTTTGAATTTTCCTTAAAAATCAAATCGCCGATAATTTCTTCTATTGGTTTGAATGGCTCTGATTTAAGTTTTTCGTTTGGTTTTAAAAGTTCAGATGAACTTCCAATTTCAAGCTTTATGTATTTGTTTCCAATCAAACCATAGGTTGAAATTTTTGCCTTTGTATCAACAGGAAACTTATAACTTGAATCAATAGACATCATCACATCAACGGTAAAATCGTTTGGATTAAGGTTTGTTTCAATTACGGAACCAACCTTTACACCATTTACAGAAACATCAGAACCACGAGTAAGTCCGCCGATGGATGAGAAATTTGTAAACAAATTGTATCCGGAAATATTGTTTGTTTTTGCCGTTAAAACACCCCAAATAAGGAAGTATAGGGCAATAAACAATATTGCAAATCCGGCGATTGTTTCAAGTGGATTTTTGTTTTTAGTAAGGGTTATAAAAAAATCAAAAAAGGATTTTGAAAAATTTTTGTTAAATTTTTTTATATTAAAATTCTTTTTTTCCATTTTATAACCCCTACATTTTTTCTATATATCAAAAGTCAAAATATGTCTTTTGCTTTTATATATTATTATTTTGCTTCTGTTTCTTTTTCGTTAGCAACTTTTTGAGTATAGCTAAGATCTTCTGCAATTCTTGCCTTCTTACCGAACAATGAACGTAAGTAGTAAAGTTTTGCACGTCTTACCTTACCATATTTTACAACTTCTATTTTTGCAACATTTGGAGAGTAAAGTGGGAATACCTTTTCAACACCTTCACCAAATGAAATTTTACGAACAGTAAATGAAGAATTGATACCGTCATTTTTTCTTGCGATACAAACACCTTCAAAAATCTGAATTCTTTCGTTCTTTTCTTCCTTAACTTTTGTGTGAACCTTTACAGTATCACCAGCAGTAAAGTTAGGAATTTTGTGTGTTGATAACTTTTCAATATTTTTCTTTTCAATAAGTTTTAATAAATTCATTTTTATACCTTTCGTTAATATGTCGTTATTGTACTTTATTGTTTTTTAAAATTCAATAGCTTTTGTTAGTAAATCAGGTCTGTTTTTCTTTGTTATTTCCAAAGATTTTTCTTTTCTCCAATCCATAATATTTTTATGGTGTCCGGACCGTAAAACCGCGGGAACTTCTAAACCATTCCAGATTTCTGGTCTTGTGTATTGTGGGTATTCAAGTAAACCATTAAGTGAGGAAGAAAAGCTTTCTTCTTCAAGTGAGGTATTTGATCCCAAAACATTCGGAAGTAATCTTGTAACACTGTCAATTATAGGAAGTAGGGCATATTCCCCACCGGAAAGGACAAAATCACCAAGACTTATTTCCTGTATGTTATAATATTCAATTACACGTTCATCAATACCTTCGTAATGTCCACAAATGAATATTGTTTCAACTTCACTGGCAAGCTTTTCAGCAATGTGTTGGTTGAAAGTTTTTCCACGTGGAGAAAGGTATATTATGGAACCCTTTGGAGCTTCCTTTGAATAAACACTGTCAATTGCACGACCAAGGACATCAGGTTTTATTACCTGACCCGCACCACCACCATAAGGGGCATCGTCAACTGTTTTGTAATTATCAGTTGCAAAATCCCGTATGTTTACAATGTTAAGCCTTAATATTTCACGTTCCATCGCGCGTTTACAGATTGAATGAGATAATGCTGTAAAAGCCTCAGGGAATAAGGTTAAAATATTAGTCTGCCAACAAGTGTTCTGAGTCAATTTTAATAAATCCTTGTTCTTTGTTTTGGTCAATTATTGAATATTTGTTGTATGATAAAAGTGCAGTTTTTTCCCTGTTGTTAAGATTTATTTCAAGGATGTCGCCGGCACCAAAATTAAGAATATCTTTTACATTTCCGATGATTTCATCATTTTCGTTTTTTACGGAAAATCCAATAAGTTCGGAAAATAAAATATCATCTTCATCATCGATAATTGATGATTTTAATGTGTAAATTTCCATTCCCTTTATTGCTTCGGCTTCGTTTCTGTCTTTTATCCCTTCAATATTTGCAATTATTACATCAGACTTTGCCGGACTTTTCAGTTTTACCTTTATTTTCGTGCCATCAGCTTTTAATAATGGGGTGTAGTTGCACAAATCGGAAGGTATGGTTGTAAAAGATTTTATTTTTACATCCCCCCTTATTCCGTGGGCATTGACTACTTTACCAATTAAAACTTTGTCCGATGTCATTTATGACCCTTTGTTTACAATTATTAAGCAGCAGGAGTTTCTTCGGTTGCAGGAGCAGGTTCTTCTTTTGCTTCAAATTCTGCTTTTGCAGCTTCTTCTGCTTGTCTTTTAGCTTCTTCGGCAGCAGCTTGCTTTTCAGCCAAAGCCTTTGCTCTTTCTTGTGCTTTTGCCTTTGGCATTGGTTTCTTTGTTTGTTTTGTATTAACAACATATTTGTCTGTAATACCAGCTTCACTTAAAAATCTTGCTACTCTGTCTGATGGTTGAGCGCCTTGTGATAACCAGTATTTGATTCTGTCAACAACTAATGTTACGCGTTTTTCATCTTCACGTGGAAGCATTGGATTGTATGTTCCAACCTTTTCAATGAAGCTTCCATCACGTGCATTACGGCTGTTTGCAACAACTATATGATGAAATGGACGCTTTTTTGTACCTTTTCTTGATAATCTTATTTTTACTGACATATTTTTTCCTTTCATTTATTTAATATATAGCAAAAAAACGATAAAGGATGAAAACTCATCATTTACCGCAGTCTCAATTCCCATATTCATAATAACGGAAATTGTCTGTATCTTAGCATTATCAAATAGATAAGTCAAGAAAATTATTGGATATGACTTTTTAATTGTCTTTACTTTTTTATGGTGTATACTGGCGGTATTGTTTTTATTCGGAGGATGTTATGGATTATTTTGATATTTTAATAGACAGTTTTTTTGATACATTGAACCTTGTTCCATTTTTATTTATCGCCTATATTGTCCTTGAATACATAGAACACAAATCCGAAGAAAAAATGTTAGGCGTCATTCAAAAATCAAAGCGGTTTGGACCGTTTATTGGTGGTGTGCTTGGGTTATTTCCGCATTGTGGGTTTAGTGCCATTGCATCAAGTTTTTATTCAACAAGGATTATAACACTTGGGACTTTGTTTGCGGTTTTTCTTTCAACTTCCGATGAAATGTTGCCGATTTTTTTATCCGAAGGTGTTGGTGCAGGTGTGATTTTGAAAATACTTTTTATAAAATTTTTGTTGGCGATGGTGTTTGGTTTCCTTATTGATTTTATTTTCAAAACATCACTTCATCGAGAAATAAAAATAAGGGAATTTTGTACTTGTTCGCATTGTCATTGTGGGGAAGGTGTCCTTTATCCAGCATTGAATCATACGGTGAAAATTTCGGGATGGATTTTTGTTTTTACCTTTGTTTTAAGTTGCATTATGGAATTTATTGGTGAGGAACATATTGTTTCAATTTTTTCAAATAATGTATACCTTACAAATTTTTTGACGGCGGGAATTGGACTTATTCCGAACTGTGCATCGTCGGTTATACTTTCAAAACTTTATATCGGTGGGGTGATAAATTTTTCATCTCTTGTTTGTGGATTGCTTGTTGGTGCGGGATTGGGTTTGATTGTCTTGTTTAAGATGAATAAAAGTTTACGGGAAAATATATTCATACTTTTGGGATTATATTTTATTGCCGTATTTTCCGGAATTGTTTTGCAATTTTTGGGCGTTTAATAAACTAAAATAAATCGCCCTGAATTGGATTTTGGTTTTCGGTTGTTTCCCTTTTATGTTGGGATTTTGGTTTTGAAGATACCGTTTGTTTTTCCGTGTAAACATCAACCTTTCCATTTGCAAATTCAATCGTTGCGGATTGTGTGTTTTTAAGGCTTGTTGTGTCGGTTATGATTTTATTTCCGTTCCAAACAATTGCATATCCACGTTTAAGGACGTTTTTGAAAGAATAACTTTCAAGCATTTTTTCTGAAAAGTTTAACCGGTCGCGAATGGTATTTAATTTCGTATTTGTTAAATAATCAAGTCGTGAAGTTTTATCGTCAAGCCGTTGCATTGCATCAGTTATAAATTGCATTGGGCTTTTTATGGCATTAGCAAAACTTTTTATTTTAAGGTTGAAATTGTCAAACAATCGTAAAATCGTATTGTTTAAAAATGCGGATTTTTCATTTATGTTTGCAAGAAGTTCGGACCTTACCGGTACGGTCTTTTCCGCTGCACCGGTTGGTGTAGGTGCACGAAGGTCGGATACGTAATCAATAAGTGTTGTATCGGTTTCGTGTCCCACGGCGGATATAATCGGAATGGTGGAGGCAAAAACAGCACGGACAACGTTTTCTTCGTTGAATGGCATAAGGTCTTGGACACTTCCTCCACCACGAGCAACGATTATAACATCAGGACGATTTGCACCTTTGATTTTATTAAAATTGTTTATAGCAGTTGTTATTTGTTCGTCGGCTCCTTCACCTTGAACGGCAACTGGATACACAATTATACGACTTGGAAAACGGTCGGTTATGCGGTGAATAATATCTTGAATTACGGCACCGGTCGGTGATGTTATTACACCAATAGTTTTTGGTAAAAGAGGTATTGGCTTTTTATGTTCAGGGTTGAAAAGTCCTTCGGCACTAAGCCTTTGTTTGCGTTCTTCAATTATTTTCAAAAGAGCACCAATACCCGCAACGTCAACGGTTTCAACGGTGATTTGGTATGATGAACGTCCGGTGTATGCGGTGATTTTTCCGCCGATTATAACCTCCAAACCTTCCTCTAATTTCACATCAATCTTTGTCCATTTCCAAAGGACACAGTTTAAAATGTAATCCTTTCCACCGAAATTTTCCTTTAAATCAAAATAATATGTGCCGGAAGAATGTCTTTTTAATCCCTGAATTTCACCCTTTATTTTTATCTTTTTGAATGTTCCTTCAAGTACGGTTTTAAGAAGGATTGAGAATTCCGATACGGAGAAAATTTTTTCTTCGGGTTGTTGTTGGGTATCGGTGGAGGTCGGTGTGTTGCTTTTATCCATGGTGTGTTCTGATGGTTGAACCTCAGTCAAAATGTCATCAAAAAGATTAGTCATTTTTTAACTCCTCCAATGGCCAACGAGGGCGAGGTGTTATTGTGAAATCCGATTTTTTCCCGTGAAGGAAGTTTTGTTCGCCGGCAAAGGCAATCATTACTCCGTTATCCGAGCAATATTTCGGTTCGGCAACAAAAAGTTTCATTCCATTTTTATTTGCAATGTTGTTAAGGACCGTGCGGATTGCAAAATTTCGTGCGACACCGCCACTTACAACAAGGTGCTTTATATTCAAATTTTTTATTTGTTTGATTGCGGACTTTATCTTTTTTTCAATAATTTCACATACGGCGGATTGAAAGCTTGCGCATATATCGGCCTTTGTTTCGTTGGTCATATTATCGCCAATTTTTTCAATTGTTTGGCGAACGGCAGTTTTAAGTCCCGAAAATGAAAAGTTAAGGTCCTTTGAATGTAAAAGGGGGCGTGGAAAATCAAATGCGGTTGGATTTCCGTTTTTTGCGAATGTCTCAATATCCTTTCCTCCCATATAGTCCCAACCAAGCATTTTTGCAACCTTATCAAAACATTCACCGCAGGCATCATCAATAGTTGTTCCCAAAAGTTCATAATTTCCAACATCATGTACGATAAGGATTTGTGTGTGTCCGCCACTTGCCAATAATAAAAGATATGGGAATTTTAATTCCGGATTAAAAAACATTGGCATAAGGGAGTGGGCTTCAAGATGGTTTACGGGGATGAATGGTTTATTTAATGCAAAGGCAAGTGATTTTGCCATATTTGCTCCAACGATAAGTCCACCAATAAGTCCAGGTCCAACACCGGCACAAAAAACATCAATATCGGATGCGGAAATTTTTGCATCAACCAATACTTGTTTAAGTAAAACATCCATATATTCAAGGTGTGCGCGTGATGCAATTTCAGGTACAACCCCGCCATAAATACTGTGTTCCTTATATTGTGTAATAAGTTGGTGTGCCAATATTTCGTGTTTGTCGTTTATTATCGCAATGGCTGTTTCATCACAGCTACTTTCTATACCTAATGTTATCATTTTTTTATTTGCATTTTTTTGTATTTTTTAATATGCTTTTCATTATAGAAGTTTTTTTTATGTTTGAAAAGGAGAAAGTTAAAAATGAAAAATGCTTGTTGGTTATTTGTTTTTGCTTTGCTTGTGTCTTGTTCTTCAACTTCACAAAAGGTTGAACCTTTTTCAAGTGTAAATTACGCCAGTGCGAATATGGGAGCGTTAACCGGTAAAAGTCGGATTGTGCAAAAACCAACACTTATAAAATTGGGAATACAACCTCTTACTTTGGTGGAAGCAAGGGGGTATATGTATAACCTTTTTAATGCCCTTATCCCTGATTTGGAAAAAACGAATATAACATATCAAATGGCGGGGAATGATATTTTGCTTACCATTCAATCGCACATATTGCTTGATGAAAATATGAATATTATTCCTTCAATTAAACCCCAGCTTGATAACATAATAAAATTGTTGGCGATAAACAACCGAAACTTCATTGAAATTGTTGGACATACGTCAAGTGTGGGGCCAAGTTATGATAACCTTATAAAATCAAAAAATATGGCAATAAGTGTTGCAAAATATTTTATGGATAGGAATATTATTCCGGAAAGAATTTTTATGACTGGTATGGGTGAAAGTCATTGGATTGCCGATAATTCAACAAGGGAAGGGCGTCTTCTTAACCATCGTATTGAAATAAGAATTTCACCACTTATATAAGAAAAAGGCCCCAAATTGGGGCTTTTAATTTTTTATACTATAACGGCTAAATTGTCGGGGGTTCCCTTTGATGCCTTAATATTTACAGTTATGATTATTAAAAGTTCATAGTCGCGGTTTTTCTTTGGCATTTCCTCCTTATAAAGTAAATGGCTTGTGTTAATAGTCATTTTGGTTACCAAATGGTCGTCGTCAAGAAGTGTGTATACAACCTCATCCTTATCAATGTTTTCAGAAATTTCGTGCTGACTTTGTGGTCGTTTAAGTGCATCCAACAATGTTTTCATGCGATTATCAATATCCGCCTTTGGGGTTTCAAGAAGTTCTGGATGAAGTATTTGAATATCAAGTTCGGCAAGCAAATCTAAATCCGGTGTGATAAGTGGAAAAAATTTTACACCACCAACTGTTTTTATTGCCTTTCCCTTTTTTTGAAGTTTTTCCTTTATTACATTGTATGGGGAAATTTCGGAAAGCCGTTTTAATTGTGGGGATAAAACGTTCCGGATATCTTGAAGATGTTGACTTCGTTTCTTTGGATTGATTTTAACTTCACCAACATATACCAATTTGAATTTCATTGTTGTTCCCTCCCTTTTATTACAACAATATTTTATCATAAATTGGAACTTTTTTCCATAATTTATTTGCAGTATAATAAATAATTTTTTATGATGTTTTTATATTTATTATAAAGTGTTTTTTCATTTCTATTCATATTATTGTATATGGTTTCAAGGTTGGAAAGACACATTTGGGCGTCTTTAAATTCTTCCTCAGTTATAAGGGTTAATATTTCCGACTTGTGTTGTAAATTTTTCGCATAAAAAAACTCTTTGTTTTTACAAAGAGTTGAATTTTTAATTGAATAATTTAATGCAAGTGAAGTTCTGTTTGGTTGAAAGTTTGTTGTTAAAATCTGTTTCATTTGAATCTCCTGCTTCACTTTTTATTAGATATGTTTTTTATAAAAAAGTCAATTAAATAAAACAAAAAAAATCCAGTAGGTTTTAATTACTGGATTTAATTTTTATTTTCCTATTTTTGGAGTGGTGGAATTGCAGGTAAAATTTTACCTTCCAACCATTCAAGGAATGCACCACCCGCAGTTGATATATATGAGAAGTCATCTTCTACACCGGCATTATTTAGTGCGGAAACTGTATCTCCACCACCGGCAACGGATGTAAGTTTTCCTTCACGTGTTAGTTTTGCAACTGTGCGTGCGAGTTCGTTTGTACCTCTGTCAAATGGGGTAAGTTCAAATACTCCAAGTGGTCCGTTCCAAAGAACTGTTTTTGCTTCTTCAAATTTTTTATCAAGCATTTTTGAAGTTTCGGGACCAACATCAAATATTTTCCAATCGCCATCAACATCATTTATGCCAACGAATTTGTTTTCTGCATTTGCCTTAAATTCCTTTGCAACACAAACATCAACAGGAAGGATTATTTCACAACCGTTTTTCTTTGCTTCGTCAATGATTTTAAGTGCAGTGTCGGTCATTTCAGGTTCAGCCATTGATGCACCGATGTTGTATCCTTGGGCAAGTAAGAATGTGTTTGCCATTGCACCGCCGATTACAAGAGCATCAACTTTTTTTGTGATGTTTTCAAGAACAGCAAGTTTTGTTGAAACCTTTGAACCACCAACAATTGCGATTGCAGGGTGTGCAGGGTTTTCAAGTGCCTTTGTTAATGCATTGATTTCTTCTTCCATCAAAAGTCCAGCATAGGAAGGAAGGTATTTTGTAATTCCTTCGGTTGAAGCGTGTGCGCGGTGTGATGTTGAAAAGGCATCGTTTACAAAAATTTCGCCAAGTGAGGCAAGCTTTTTTGAAAATTCTGCATCGTTTGCTTCTTCTTCGGCATAAAATCTTACATTTTCAAGAAGGATGATGTCGCCGTCATTCATTCTTGAAATTGTGTCTTCAACCTTTTCGCCGATTGTGTCGTCAACAAATTCCACTGGTTTTCCAATTGCTTTTGAAAGACTGTCTTTCATAAATGCAACGGAAAATTCAGGAAGCTTTTTCCCCTTTGGACGACCAAAATGAGTTATGATTATAACCTTTGCTCCCTTATCCGACAAAAGTTTTGCGGTTGGAGCGAATCTTTCAATACGGCTGTTGTCGGTGATTTTTCCATCTTCGGTTGGAACGTTTAAATCGGCACGAACAACAACTTTTTTCCCTTTGATGTTTTCTATATCATTGATTGTTTTTAATGACATTTCATTTCCTTTCTTTTTAGTTTTTTTTATAAAGGTTATTTTATATTAAAAAATATTTTCTTACAATAGGATTTTATTTTATTACAACACGGCGATTTTCCGGTTTTTTTACACCGTCTTTTGTTGGAATTTTTGGGTCGGTTGCACCAACACCTTGAAGAACAATTTTTTCCCGTGGAATACCATAATTCATTACAATTTTTCCAACATTTTCGGCGCGTTTTTGTGATAAAACCTTATTGTATTCCGGTGTACCGCTTGTATCAGTATGACCTTGGATTACGATTATTTCCTTTGACTTTAAGGCCTTTTCTGCGATGTCCTTTATTTGTGGAATGAATTTATAATCAACGTCCGCCTTATTCCAATCAAAGAAAAGTTCAAATGGGAGAAGGTCGGATGGTTTGTCGGTGATTTCAATTTCAACCACCTCGTCTTCATTAACCTTTTTAAATATAGGTTCTTCCTCTATTTCTTCCTCATCATCTTCAACTTCATTAACAGAACAACAATCAATGTTTGAAACGGCATCTTCCAATGAAGACAATTGATTTTTCAATTCATTGAAGTTTTCATTTCCATTATTTTCAATGGAGTGGAGTTTTTGTTCCAATTTTGCAATTTCGGATTTAAGGGCGTTTATATCATCGGTTGTTGCCGAATCGTCGCTTGCAACGATGATATTGTTTGTTCCATTTTCCCGACCGGCAGGTTTAAGACGAGCAATCCGCTTATTTATATCGCCAATCATACCGGTAATTGTTGCAAGTGATTTTTGAATTTCGGTATTGTCAACCCGTGTCGTGTCATTTGTTTTTATTGTTTGAGTGTTGTTTTCACGAACAACAGTTTCACGAATAACTGGAATAGGTGGGTTGTTGGCAATGATTGGAAGATTTGGCCATTTTGGAATAGGAAGAATCTTTCCATCATATTTTTTGATGGTTCTTTTTTCTTCCTGTTTTTTAACCTTGCATTTTGTATTACAACCTTCTTCTAATTTAGCATAAAGGTAATCACGGGCCTTTTTAAAACGGTTAAAACAAGTTGCGGATTGTTTCATACTTGCACCATTTGCCTCACTGTCAATCCAACAATCAAATTTCGCCTGTGCTTCCGCCATAAGTTGTGGATATTTATTTATTAAATCGGTATCCAATAAATACAAAAGGTCATCGTAATAATTACTTATGTTTATAATTGATGTTGATGGAAGGCGTTTTTGATAAACATTTTCAGGGCGAACACGTTCGCCATGATATGAAGTCAAAGCCTTCATCGCGAAACGGTTTGCATTATCAAAATCATTTGTGTATTGCGCCTTGTATAAAGCATAGGATTTATATTCATTTGCAAGTGTGTTTGTAAATGTATCCTTTGTCCTGTTTGAATAAAAATCGGTTTGGCGTAATGTGTCAATATAGTTTTGTGGAGGTAAGTCAATTGCAAAAACAGGAGCAGAGTATCCCGCAATAAATAACGCGGATGATAGCATCAATAATGAAGTCTTTATTTTTTTTAGTTGCATAATAAACTCTCTCTCCTGTTTGTATTATATACTTTTTCTTTTTACAGAATCAACAGAAAAGTTAAGAAACTTCACCATCCAAAACAGAATCAAAAACAACCGGAATTTTTTGCATAAATTCTCGGGCAAGTGGAATCATAAGTTCGCGCATACTTGGATGTGCGGCGGGACTTGTCCTTAATTTAAAAATATGCCTCCATTCACGAAGGTTTGTTGTTATTACAATTTCTGTTTTTATATCAATTGGAAGTACACCGCGAGCGTTTTCCGGTTTTGAAGCGTTTGCCATCATTTCCATATATGATGCTTCGGCATTTTCCATTGCGTGTTTCCAGATGTCGTATTCCTTTGTCCCTTCGTTTAATTCGTATGGTTTTATGACAGTTATTTCGGAACCAAATTTGTCCTTTGTATAATTGCAATACCTTGTTGATTCTTGGGAATAGGCAGCAAGTCTGTGCCGTACAAGTTCGTGGGTGAAACCACGGTTGCAAATGAAACGTACCGTTATGTTGTAATGTTCAAGTACAGATTCGTGTCCTCGTTTTGCAATTTTTTCAACAAAACCACGTGCGGAATCGGGGGTGATAAGGTCATTTGATTTATAACAGGTTCTTCCGGCAAGCTCTATTAGTTTTAAAATTTCATCGCCATTGATTGGTGTTAAAATTTCGTATGATGGTTTAATTATTTTTACCATTTTCTCCTCTTTCCTTTTGTTTGGTTTTATTGAAATTTTGGTGGAATTTTAAAATTCAGTTGTGGTTCGGATTTTTCCCTTGTCTTTTGCTGATTTATCTTTTTTAAAATGAAAACCTTTAATATAAAAAGTGAATTGCAAATAAAACGAAGAAGGTATTTTATTATCAAAATAAAAATGATTATTGCAAAAATATGAATGTATTTTGCAATGAAAAGAAAGGCATCCTGAATATTGGCCTTTACCAAATTTTGGGTTGAGTTATAGCCACGTTTTATTACTATTTCAATGTGGCGGATGTTTTTTACCGAATCCAAATACTTTATATCATTTTCCAAAACAAAGATTTTTTCATTAAGAGATGTGGAATATTCCTGCATTTCCTTTGTTTGTTTATAGTTGAAAACATCGGGTTTTCCCAATAATTCATTTGTTTTTTCAAGTGAAAGTTTTAATGGTGTAAGTTCGGATGTGAAATAATCAATATCTTTTTCAATATTATCATTTTTTTCATAAGAATTTATTACAACATTTCCATATTTTGATATTGCATTTATGAAGCCGTTTGCAAATTCGGATGATATATCAAGCTTTATTCTTCCCGTAATGTTTTCTGGGAAAATTCGGTTTTTTTCAAGAATTCGGTCCTTTATATCACAACGATATGTTTGACATTCGGTAATAATGCTTTGAAATGCGGAAATTTGTGTGTCCCGTGGAGTTTCAATTTTTATTTTTTGCGTTTCGTAAAATTTGCTGTGTGTGGCAATTTTGAATGAGGTTTTTATATTATACCAAAGGTCAGAATAACTGTAATTTACGATATTTTGTACGGTTTGACTTATTGATGACTTATCAAAAGCATCTGGTTTACATCCCATAAGTAAAAAAAGTATAGGAAGTAAGGAGAGATAAAATTTTTTTCTTTTTAAACTACTTTTCATACCTTCTTTATAGCACAGATTTTTACAAATTAAAGGAAATTTTTATAAAAAAAACTTGACAAACAAAACTTTTTTATATAATGTTTTGGATAAATTGTTAATTCTTTATAAAAATGTGCTAGACAATATTGTTTTTTTATGGTATTTTATAAGCATAGAAATTAAAAGAAGAGGTTTGTGATGTCTGATAAAAAAGAAATGTTTGATAATGCCGTTGTAAAGCTTGACTTTTTGGGTAAGGAAGATATTGATTTTAATAAGGCTATTGCCGATTTGGATAAAAAGATTGTTGATGATAAAAATGCCGAAGTTGCAAAGGTTGTTGCGGATAAGGCAAAGGATGCATCAAAATAATTTAAAAGTTCTATTGGATACCTTCTTTTTGAAGGTATTTTTTTTATTTTCTTGATTCTGGTTTTTTATTAGTTTATATTTATTCGTGATTTAAAAAGTAAAGGATAAAATAAAATGATAAATATACTTCTTGTTCTTAATATTATAGTTGTTGTACTCCTTATTGGAATAATTCTTCTTCAAAAATCCGAAGGTGGTGTTTTGGGAATGGGTGGTTCAGGTTCCAAAAATGGCTTGCTTACAACAAGAAGTGCCGGAAATCTTATTACAAAGATCACATATATATTGGGTGCATTGTTTTTTATCATTTGTATTTTGCTTGCCGCTTTGGTTTCAAGAAGGGAAAAGTCAAAATCATTTATTTCTACAATGATGGAAAAGGAAAAATCTTCGGTTGCCAGAGAGGTTAAATCAACTTCTGTTAAAAAAATTCCAGAAGAAAATGTTAAAAGGGAACTTTTAAAGGAAGCCGTAAAGCAAGAGGCAGTCAAAAAGAAACCTGTGGTTCCTACATCAAAATAACTTTTTTGTATAATTTTTTATAAAATATTTGCATTACCTTCTTTTTTATGGTATTATTTTGTATAGATTTACAATAATCCATACAAGGAAAGGAATGTATTATGAATAAGAAAATTAGTGTTATAACATTATCCGCATTGGTGATGAGTAATGTTATGGCTTTTGATGTGCAGGCTGCACCAAGAGGAACAAGAAGTGGTGGAAGACATTCTGCATCGTCGGTTGTAAATAAAACTGCGATTACAACAAATATACCGGCGGCATCAAATTCAAAGGGGTTAATTTTTAATGGTGGTGGCACAAAGACCGTAACTTGTGGTGCCGGTTTTTATAAAAGTGGTACAAATTGTATAATGTGTACTGCCGGAAATTGGTGTGAAAGTGGTGCAACAAGTCCATCAACATGTTCAAATCTTCCTGATAATGCGACATATTCAACAACAGTTGCAAATACAACATCCGATTGTGCGTAGGATTGTGATGATGGATTTTCAAAACAAAGTGATGGCAGTTGTAAGGATGCAACAACCATTGTTGATATAAGTGATGCGAAAAATAAGTTTGCATTGAAACTTCAAGAAGCAACCGCAGCATGTGTCGGAATCGCCGATGACTTAAAGGAAGTAAAGGGATGGATTATTGGTACAAATGTTTTGGGTGTGACAGGAACACTTACTGCTGGTGGTGCGTTGGCATCAAACGTTGTAAAGATGAAAAAAACAGAAAGTTATGTTGAACGAGGTTCAGGTGATGAAAGTAAAAAGAAACTTTCATTTAGTGAAGCTTGGGAAAAATTTGATGGTAAAAAGACTGTATTGGGAGATGATGGAAAAACTTATGATCTTTCAGGGGCTACTGCTACTCAAATAGAAAATGGCGAGGAATATCCTGTTTCTGGTACAGATATTAAACTTAAATTTGTTTCAACGGCAGACGATCTTGGTTCCGATAAAGAACAGTATATGGTTAGATTTAATGTTGTTAATGATCCAGATTTAAAGAGATATGATGTCGCTGTTAAAGGACAGGTTGCTGTTGCTTCACGTTCAGTTGAACTTAAAACACCAAAGGCTGATGAAAAGAAGGCAAAACAGTTGGCAAATTTGACAACTGGTTTGTTGGTTGGTTCGGCGGCTTCTAATGTTGGTTCTATGACTACCTCACTTATTTCAATTAACAAAGTAGACAGCCTTATTTCAAAAATGAAAAGTTGTAATTCAAAGGTTGGTGAATTGAAACTTATCAAATCACAATTGGAGGCATTGGAAGTTCCAGCCGATGATGCCGTTGTTGCAAAGGGTGTTCAAATTGCCAGTGCATGCGACAGATTTGATATTTCAAATATGGATAAGGTGAAGGGCTTGATGACATCTTCAACAATAACATCTGTTATTGGTGGTGCCGCAAGTGTTGGTGGTACAGTAACTTCCATTAAATCAGAATCCAAAGTAAGAGATACAAAAGAATCTCATAAATTGAATGTTGCAACAAATGTTCTTGCCGGTGTGGCAACTGGTGCTGGTGTTGCGACAACTACTACAAGTGCCGTTTCAATCGTTTCTATTGATAAAGATATCAGTACAGCAAAAAGTTGTGAAGGTGCATTGAAGTAGTTCTTTTAATTCCTTCTTGTATGTTTGCCCCTTTTATTTTAAAGGGGTATTTTTTTGTTCTGTTTTTTTATTGCTTTTTTAAGAATATCATCTCCTTGATTAGTGTTATTATTTTTGTATAATTTAACTGTGTTTTGTTTTTATTTATATTAACTTAGTAATGGGAGGGAGAATAATGCCAAAATTTAAAACTGGACTTATCCTTTTAACATCGGTGTTTGCATTGTGTTTGGGTGATGTCGCATTTTCAAAAAAACATAGTGGTGGTTTTAGGGAAAGTCGTGATAGTCAAGTGGAAACCTTTGATATAATAACTGTGGAACAGGCAAAAAATTCAAAGGATGATACATTTGTTGTATTACAGGGATATATTGATAAATCACTTGGCGGAGAAAAGTATTTGTTTCGTGATACTACCGGAACAATAAAGCTTGAAATTGATGACGATAAGTTTCGGGGATTGGTTGTTTATCCGGATGATTTCGTTCAGGTTTCCGGCGAAGTTGATAAAAACTGGTGGAGTGAAACAAAGGTTGATGTGAAGGATATTTCAAAAAAATCAGTTGAAAGTAGCTCTAAAACATCAAAAAAATAATAAAAATTTTTTCTTCTTTTTTTGGGAAAAATCCCCGATGGGTGAACCGTTGGGGATTTTGTTTATTGTATTTCGTCGTAAACTCGTTTTACCTCTTTTATATCCTGCCACATTTGCCATTTTGGTTTGCCGTGTTCGTTGGATGGATTGCGAAGAAGGTATGCTGGATGGTATATTGGCATCATTTTTGCCCCATTTGGACCGTCAAACCATTTGCCGTGGATTTTGGTTATTCCCAAGGTGTTGTTTGGAATCATTGATGCAACCGATACCGCACCGCAAAGCAAAATTATTTTTGGTTTAAGGATTTCAAGTTGTGCATCCAAGTACTCACGACAGGCGGATTTTTCTTCGGGCAGTGGGTTGCGGTTGTGTGGTGGACGGCATTTAATTGTGTTGCAAATATAAATATTTTCATTCCTGTTTAATCCAGCACATTCTAATATTTTATCAAGAAGTTGACCGGAACGCCCAACAAATGGGGAACCTTGTAAATCCTCCTGTTCCCCAGGAGCTTCACCAATAAGCATTATTTTTGAATTTGGTGTACCGCCGGAAAATACGGTGTTTGTTTTTGTTTGATACAATGGGCATTTTTTGCAATTTTCACATTTTTGCCGGATTGTTTCAAGAGCTTCGTACATAATGATATCCTTTTCCTCTTTTATCTAAAAAAAAGTATATTTTCGTATTTTTATAAAATCAAGGAATTAAATTTTTTGTTATATCAAGTCTTTTATTAAATTAAGGATTTCCTGTTTGGAAAGTCCCAATGCCTTGCATAAATCAATGATTTCAAGGATGTCAAGTCGGCGTTCAAATGTTTCAAGTCGTCCAACATAGCAATGTGATGTGTTAAGGATTTTTGCCAAATCCCGTTGTGTTATATTTTTGGATTTACGAACATCAACCAACTTTGATATAAGTTGTTGATATTTTGGATTGTGTATTGACTTTGGACTTGTTTTCATATCGTCCGAAATTATACTGTAATATTTTTCTTGAACTCAAATTGATAGCAAGATATAATTCCTAAACATTACAAAACAGAATAGGAGAATATTATGAACGTATTGAATTTATTGGCAAAAATTATATTTCCAGAAAGACGTCAGGAGAATCCGTTTGTTGTGGAATTTTGTGGATACTGTGGTGTTGGAAAATCATTTTTGAATAAGAAGTTAAGGTCAAAATTTTCCCGACATATTTTTGGAATAAACAATTGTTTGAAATTTTTTCGTGTTTTGAAAATGAGTTATACTCCGGAAATGCGGGAAGTAATTGATTATTTTTCGGATAAGGATTTATGTAATCATTACAAAAAGATTTTGGATTGGTCGGTAAAGGCAAGATGTAATAACAGAAATTTTTATATTGATGAAGCTTTTTCCGCCTTTCCGTCAAATCTTTTAAAGGGATTTTATAAGGACAGACCGGATTTGTTTAAAAAGTTTTATGAAAATACAATAATTATTTACCTTTATGATACGCCGGAAAGGATTTTTGAGAGGGACAGAAAAAGGTATGAAATGGGAAAAAGGTCGGCTCCAACATATAAGGATGCGAATTTCAGCCTTAAAGGATCTGAAGAAAAAATGAAATGGTTGGAAAATTTTGTTCCGGTTTTATGGGTTGATGCATCACTTCCGCTTGATAAAAGAATAAGGCTTTGCCGTGATTTTATTCAAAAATATATTGACCGTTGAATGCTTTGTTTTTATTAAAAAAATCACTTGTTTTTATACAATGATATGAATATAATCATATCGTTTTTATAAAACCGTAAAGAGAAAAATAAATGCAAAACAAAGATATAAATATTGTATGTATGAAGTGGGGAACAAAGTTTGGTCCACAATATGTTAACAGACTTTATAAAATGGTTGAAAAAAATCTTACCTTGAAACACCGTTTTATTTGCTTTACCGATGATGCAACCGGCATTGATGCGGGGGTTGAAATTATGCCTTTGCCACAGGTTATTTTTGAGGACGGACCAGAGCGTGGCTGGCGAAAATTGGGAATACTTTCGTCATCGCTTGGCGATTTAAAAGGTCAGGCATTGTTTTTGGATTTGGATATTTTGATTTTGCGAAATATTGATGACTTTTTTAAGGTGGATGGTGAATTCCTTATCATCAAAGATTGGGATTTCAAAAACTATGTCGGAAATTCTTCGGTTTTCAGGTTTGATATTGGAAAACACGCCGATGTTTTGAAATATTTTGAGGAGAATCGTTTCCAAATAAGAAAGCAATTCAGAAATGAACAGGCCTATTTATCCTATGCTATGATGAAAAAGGGAATCCTTAAATATTGGGATAAAAAATGGTGTGTAAGTTTTAAACGTCATTGTTTGAAAAAATTCCCGATTAACTATTTTAAGGCGCCGGAACTACCAAAAAATGCAAAGATTTTGATTTTCCACGGTCATCCAAATCCAGAGGAAGCATTTAAGGGATTTACATCAAAATTTGGGTTCAGGCACGTGAAACCAACCCTATGGCTTAATGATTTTTGGAAGGTGTAAAAATGAAAAAATTTTTTGTAAATATTATTTGTATGTTTGTTCCATTTAAAAAGCCAAGACATAAGTTAAGAAATATGTTATTGGCGGACAAGATTGAATTGTCGCTTGTTCGTGTAATGAAGACATCGTGTTTGCTTCCCGCTCCATCGGAAGCACATAAGGCGGTTGGTGTCCTTCGTGATATACAGCTTGCGAACCTTAAAATCTTATCAACAGTTGATGAAGTTTGTGCGAAGCTTGGGGTGGATTACTGGCTTGACAGCGGTACTGCGTTGGGTGCGGTAAGGCATGGTGGTTTTATTCCTTGGGATGACGATATTGATATCGGAATGTTAAGGGATGATTTTGAAGAATTTGTTGAAAAGTTTAATAATGTAAACACCGATACCGACCTTATGGCATATTATCATATATGTAAGGCAGGACGAATTATAAAGATTATTCATAAGGAATTACCTTTGTGGGTTGATATCTTTATGTTTGATTATTACACGAAAAAGACCAACGATTTGGAAAAGGTTGAACTTACAAAGTTAATCAAAAAGATTTCAGATAAAAAGTATTCAAAAAGGGAACCGGTTGTTTGCGACAGGTCGTTGATTGATGCATCATCAAAGCCAACGATAATTTATACCCCAGAATGGGACAGCAATCTTTTCCACATGTTGGCATTTGATTGGGAAACAATTTTCCCACTTTCCACAATTGAATTTGAAGGAAAGAAGTTCAGATGTCCGGCGGATATGGATACATATTTGACCTTCCTTTACAGGGATTATATGTCGTATCCAAACTATTTCCATATTCATAATGATTTGGGTAAGCTTTCAGTTTTGGATATTGTTAAATTAAAAAAGTTTATAAAAAAGTAAATAATAGAGGAATCGCCCATTCCTCTATATTTGTAAAATGAAAGGTGTGAAGATGAAAGAACCTTTAATATCAGTGTTGATACCTGTATATAATGCTGAAAGTTTTATTTCAAAGTGTTTGGATAGTGTTCTTTGCCAGACCTATACCAATATAGAAGTTATTTGTTTGGATGATGGATCAAAGGA
>JAEDDP010000003.1 GCA_016297965.1 Alphaproteobacteria bacterium
TTGTGGACCACGGACCAATTTTTTTTGGTTGCGACCACAAAAATTTTTACTCCATACTTGGAGTGGGGGAGAAGCTACCACACAAAACTCCCCCATATTTTTTTCTTGGGAAATAAAAACGAAAAATTCATTCCAACCTCCCAGCAACATTTTTAGGCAAGAAAAAAATCCCTTCTCCGGTTATAAAATTTTAACCGTGTGGTAGTTTTTCTTACCTTCAAATTTTCGTGCAAAATTTAGCCGGGGAGTTCGTAAATCATAATCAGAAATGATCCCGTGGCTTTTAGAGTAAAAAAGAAAATACTCCTATTATATAACCACAGCTCCCCAACCGCAAAGGTTGAGGATTGGTATCGCCGCGCCATTATAATAATAGCGTCAACAACTTTCGGTGCCATTTACACCGTCTGATTAAAAGAGCTTACGAGGCCCCGCACCATCTCTGGCACTAAATACAGTTTGAACTGTATCTGTCGTTATGATATATGTTATTTGAAAATAAATCAACAATTTTATAAAAAAAATTCCCCCAATTGGGGGAGTGATTTTTGATGACTATTTTTTCCTTAACCAATCCGGCACAGGTGAAGCCGATGGAATTTGCGATTTTGCAAGAAGTTTTGGATCCTTGTAATAACGTGGGCTTTCCGCCTCTATCGGATAACGGACGAAACCCTGCATAATAACAATTTGTTTTTCCGGTGGAAGCATCATAATACTACTTGTTGAATAAAGTGTTTTTTCAGCAATGTCTTCGCTTGTCTTACGATTAAAAGCATTGGTTCCGGTGCCGTCCTTATATGTTTTCTTTACATAGTTCATTTTTCCCATAATGCCGGAGAAACGTTCCGCAGTCTTTTCATTATTTTGAGTAAGTAAGATTTTCGCCGCAGTTGTAGACATCAATGTTTCAACATGTTCATGACCATAGCCGGCCTCAATTTGTCCTAAATCCTGAGCAATCAACAAGTATGAAACCTTTTGACCACGACCAACCGCCGGTCCATCAATAACGGCATTAAGTTTTGGCATTTGAGGGAACTCATCAAGCACAAAAAGCACAGGGCATGGTCCGGCCTTTTCACCGGAGGTATTCAAAACCTTTCCCGGTGGGGTGGAAATAAGGTAATTTGACATCAATTCAACAAATACACCGGTGATGATATTCAATGCGCGGGCATCGGTTTGATTTACGGAAAGGTAAACAGTAACTGGCTTTACCTTACCATCACGAGGGTCAAGCATTCCACGTAAATCCTTAAACGTAAAATCACTGTGCGATGTTCTTTGCCTTACCGCCTGATTTTTAAATATACCAATTCCAGTTAGGGCGGTGGAAAGAATGGATCCGCGTTCCTTATCCGGAGTATTGGCAAGTTGTGTCATTTCAAGGACCGCACGGTGAGAATAACCGTAACGGCGTGCCTCCATAACCGCATTTTCAAGCATTTCCTTCATAGGATCGGCAAGAGCGGCCATTTGGTCCCCCTGCTCCTTTCGTTGGCGAATATCCTCAGATATATTAACCTGCGCCTCACTCATCCAATCAAGAAGCATAGGGATGTTTGCCTCATGTCCTATCCATTCCTTTGGAATATCGCTCCATGTACCAACAGGGACATAGTTGTCCTTATTTATCTTTCCCTCACGAAGCAAAGTTAAGGCACCCATAGCATAGCTGTCGTTCATACCGAGGTAGTATTGTTCAAGGCTTGCCGCATCGGAACCGTTAAAAGTTCCGTTTGAAAGGCGGGTATAGAAATAATCGCTGGCGGTCGCCCTTTCACATTTTGAAACAATGTAATGCATAAATCCAGACAAGGCATTTCGTCCGGTTTTGGACCAGTGAGGGTCAGCCGAAGAACCAGCGGGATCCTGTACAAAGACATTAACCATACTGTCAATATACATATCACGGTCAGGACCTTGGGCAGGAATAACACCAGGGGACAATGGGTTCCAACTTGGGTAATAAATACCCTTTTCCGGTTCGTCTTCCTTTCCCCAATTCATAATAAAAACAGGACCAACCGTTGCACGATAACCACTTGTGATATAACAAAGTTCAGGTTTTGGATCGTTTACAATCATACTTACCGTATCACATTCAAAAATTGTTGGCACAACTATACCAACAGTTTTACCGGTTCCAGGAGGAGCGCAAACAAGAACGGACAAGGTTTCACTTAATTTTAAGAAATGCTTTTTAAATCGTCCAAGAACGACGATAAAGCCGTCCCAAACCTTCATCTTTTTCATTAACTTTTCATCCGCCTTTTTAGAAAAGGCACTTGGGTTAGATGTAACATCATACGGATTTGCATTTTCAATTATTATAAGTCCGATTGGAATACTCATAAGTGGAAGCACCGGAATTATGTTTGTTGTGTATCCGTTCACGTATGCCATTATCCATTTGTAATATTCCCATATAACATAGAACCCAGCGGTATTAACAATATTTTTGAAATAAACCTGAACCGCAGGAGAATGAAATGCACTAAATTTAAAACCACTGCTTACCCAATAGGATACAGGAAAGGTCATAATCAAAATAACCCATAGCGAAAGAGCACTTAAAATATATGCCATCATAAGCCATCGGGCGGCCTTTTGATGCTCGCCTTCGTACTTATCTTCAAAAACATTTTTTAAAAAGACCATAATATCCTACCTTTATGGGATTGATTATAACATACTTTTTCTTTTAGGTAAAGATACAAAATTTTGAAAGAGTTATTTAATTGTTGAATTTTCAATTTCCAAAAACAGACTGCTTTTATCATTAAAAAATGAAAAATCATCGTGCAAAATTCCGGTCAACCACACCTGGGTTGGAAGTTTTTCAAGTTCTGTAAAAAGTTCCCGTGTTTTTATATCATCAAGGTGGGCGGGCGCTTCATCAATCAAGATAAGTGGGTATTTATTAAAGTACAAATACAACATATTGGCATAGGCAAGGATTATTGAAATAACCGTACATTTTTGTTCGCCGGTTGATGTTTGGTCCGCAGATATGTTCTTATCAATATTTATTGCCGAAAAATCCGAACGATGGATACCTTCCACCGCCGGAGAAAAAGTATATTTGAAAAGTTCACGGTTTAAAAGAAGGGATTGTTTAAAATACTCCTCCACCGCCACGGATTTTTCCGTTTTCAACTTATCCTCTATACTTCCGGTTATTTTTATTTGTATTTTGGGGAATGTATTATTTGATGAGGCAAGGATATTATTAAGCTTTTCTTCAAATTCAATACGAAGGGCGGCAATGGATACACCCTTTTCCACAATTTCTTGCTCTATGGCATCAAGCCATTTTTCATCAATACGGTGTCCCTTTAACACCTTTGCCCGTTGTTTCAAAAGGTTTGAGTATTGGTTTAGGGCAACACCATAAAATGGATAAAAGTTTGAAATAAGGTTATCAAGGAACTTTCTTCGTTCCGCCGTTGCCTCAGAAAAAAGGCGATCCATAAATGGTGTTATCCAGATAAGGCGGATATATTCCTGTAAATTACCGACAGAAATATTATTTTCACCGGCAACTATTTGTCGTTTTTCCGTAATATCAGTATCGTCATCATCAAATGTTGTCTGTTTACCGGCATAGTTATATGAAAGTCCAAGGCTTACAGTATCTTCATCCGTTTTTATTTGGGATGAAATTGTAAATACCGGTGATGAACCATCAATTTTGCCAAGTTGGGAAAGTTTTGCCTTTCGGAATGGTCCGGATTGCGACAACATAGAGATGGCCTCTAATATATTAGTTTTTCCAGCACCATTTTGTCCCGTAATGATTACAGTTTTTACGTCAGATGTATCAATCCTTAATTTTTCATAGGAGCGATAGTTATTCAATATAAGACGTGTGATACTGTATGAATTATTCATATTAAAGGTTATGTGTTTGTTTTAATTTTCCGCCAATTCGTAATGGTTCTATGGATACAGCCAATCCGTTGCCATCAATTTCAACGATGGTTCCGCAAATTGTTGCTTCGCCTTCGGCTGGGGCAAGATGATTTTTGGCATCCGAATTTAAAAAGCGTTCAATGGAAAGTTCCTTTTTCATACCAATGGATGAATCATAATCACCGCACATTCCCGCATCGGATTGGAATGCAGTTCCGTTTGGAAGTATGTGTGCATCAGCAGTTGGTATATGGGTGTGGGTACCAATAACGGCACTTACCCGTCCGTCAAGATAGTTTGCCAGAGACATTTTCTCGCTTGTGGCTTCGGCATGCATATCAATAAAGATTGCATCAACATTAAGCCCGAGTTTATAACTTTTCAAAATTTCATCGGCGGTTGTAAATGGGCTGTAAAGTTCCTCACGGTCAATGAAAAGATTTCCCAAAAGGTTTACAACCAAAACCCGCTTTCCATTTCGGGACATATAAAGGTGGCATCCCTCACCATCATTAAACTTTTTATAATTTGCCGGACGAATAATTCGGTTTTCCTGCTGTAAATATGCCTTTATTGTCATTTGATCCCATATATGATCGCCGGTGGTTATTACATCAATTTGATGATTGAAAAACTTTTCGGCAACGGATGGATTTATACCAAAACCATGTGCGGAATTTTCGGCATTTACTATTGTAAAATCAATTTTAAGCTTTGATACAAGGTTATCAATAAGAGAAAAGACCTTTTTTCTTCCGGCTCTTCCGACTACATCACCCAAAAACAAAATTCTCATTTATTTACCCTTATTACTTGATTGTTCCTATATTATCCTTATCCCCCGTATTTTACAATAAAAAAATTCCCCCTCGGAACCCCAAGAGGGAGAAAACTTTTATATTAAAAGCTTAGTTTTGTTGTGAAATTGCTTCTACTGGGCAATTTTCAGCACAAGTACCACAATCAACACATTTTGCAGGATCAATTTCATAACCACCATCTTTGAAAGCAACAGCAGATTGAGGGCAAATTGCTTCACATTGACCGCATGAAATACAAACATCTTTATTTATTTGATAAGCCATTTTTAAAACTCCTTTTATTGTTTTTAAGCTTTTATTCCTACAAGTATGTCAAAATTGTGACAATTTTGCAAGTATTTTTTTACTAATCACGACTGTTTCCCATAATTCTTAACAATGAAGTGAAAAGATTTAGGAAGTCCAAATATAGGTTTAAAGCACAAAATACAGCAATCTTGTCCGCATTTTCACCATATCCACCAACCTGTGAATAGATGTATTTAATTTGTTGTGTTTCGTATGCAACAAGTCCGGTAAATACAAGTACGGAAAGATATGAGAACCAAATTCCAACACCACCAAAGAAAAGGCTAAACAATGAAACAAGTACAAGTCCCCACAATGCCATAATAAGGAAACTTCCCATACCTAGTAAATCACGGTTTGTTGTGTATCCGTACAATGACATACTTCCAAAAAGTATTCCGGCAAGCAAGAATGCCTGAAATGCATTATGTACGCCAGCGTAAAGAACCAAAAGGGAAATAGATGCACCTTCAAGTCCGGCAATGGTAAACAAACCGATTTTTGAACCCTTTGATGTAATATTACGGCTGAAACTCATATACATAGTTATGAATAGAGGAGAAAGGACGGTAAGTAGTCCAAGTCCGGAATATCCAACGGAACCATTTGCACCAACGGTCAAAAATAGATTTATTAAATTTGTTCGTAAAATCAAATATGATATAACCGCAGTTATACCCAAACTTATCATCATATAATTAAACACCTTACGTGTATAGACCTTTAACCCTTCGTTCCCAACAACCTTTTCACCGGAAGTGTTTTTTGAAAATTCAAAATCTCTTGTATTCATAATAATGTCTCCTTTGCGTTAAACATTATTATATATAGTAAAAAAGTCAAAACAAATCAAGAGGAAAACTCTAACCTATTGAAAAGAGTCTATTTTTTAAAAATCAAGAAAAAATTTTCCAAAAATTCTTATTTTTCAGCTTTTTTTAATCCCAAATTTATGATATACTTTCACGCAAGAGAGAACGAGGAAGGGAATGACTAATAAATTAGAGCTTAATACTGTTATTTTGGGAAATTGCATCCAAGAATTAAAAAAATTACCGTCAAAATCTGTTGATATGGTTTTTGCGGACCCTCCCTATAACCTTCAACTTAATAACCGACTTGTAAGGCCAGATAATACAACCGTTGATGCGGTGGATGATTACTGGGACAAATTTGAAAGTATGAGTGCATACGATGATTTTTGTTTTCAATGGCTTAGTGAAGTACGTCGTGTTATGAAGGACAATGCCACCGTTTGGGTTATTGGTTCTTATCACAATATTTTCCGTGTTGGTTCGGTTCTTCAAAACCTTGGGTTTTGGATTTTAAATGACATTGTTTGGGTTAAAAATAATCCAATGCCGAATTTTAAGGGAACAAGATTCACAAATGCGCATGAAACACTTATTTGGGCGTCAAAGTCCGCAAATGCGAAATATACCTTTAATTATGAGGCGATGAAGGCACTTAATGACGACCTTCAAATGCGTTCCGATTGGAATTTACCAATATGTACGGGAAGTGAACGTGTAAAGGATGAAAATGGGGAAAAGCTTCATTCAACCCAAAAACCGGAAGCCATACTCCATCGTGTGATACTTTCATCAACACATGAAGGTGACGTAATACTTGATCCATTTTTTGGAAGTGGTACAACCGGTGCCGTTGCGAAAAAGTTGGGACGAAACTTTATTGGTATTGAACAGGATAAAAAGTATGTTGATGGTGCAAAAAAACGTATTGATGCGGTTAAAAAGGATGCCATCATTGAAACAACCGAAAAGAAAAAATTTGTTCGTGTTCCATTTGGAAACCTTATTGAATACGGGATACTTAATCCTGGGGACACACTTACCGATGAAAAGGGACGATTTAAGGCACAGGTTCTTGCCGATGGAAGTATAAAATCGGACAATCTTCACGGCTCTATACATCAGGTTGCGGCAAAGCTTCAAAACTTTCCATCGTGTAATGGTTGGAAGTTTTGGTATGTTGATAAAAAGAATGGAAAAATGATTGATGACCTTCGTCAGGATTTTATTAAAAAGATGGGGCTTCAATAAAAATATAGAGGACATTCAATATGGTTGCAAAAATAAAGCTTAATGAAAAGGAAACAAAAAACCTTACCACAATAAAAAAGAATGATATTGTGAAGATAATTCAGGACATAAAGTATATTTGCGATCAAGTTAAATTTGATACGAAAATTTGTTTTCCGGGAAAGTTGGACCTTTCAATGTCAAATCCAATTGAAGATATAAACAATCTTCAAGACACGATTGATTTTATACTTGATGAATATGACAACTATAATTGGGAAGATGACACGGAAAAGGCAGAAGGATATAATACCCATACAAAGGAAAGTGCGGAACTTCGCGAGATGTTAATGTCTATGCGGTCGGCACTTCATAATTCAAAAATGTATGCACTTACTGCATCAAAGCATAAGGACCTTTATATGCGTCAGGAAAAGGCGTATTATGAAAATAAAAAAAGGAATATTTTTGTTGAAGCAGAAAGAAAAGTTAAGGATAAGGAATTAAAGGATGCCGGATGGTGTCCGGAATATGATGATATTCATCAAAGGGTGAGTTACAATTATTATTATACATACAGGGATGGTTATAAATACAGTCTTGATAGTGTTGAACGATATGATAAAAAGCCAATACTTTCATTTGATATGATAAAGAAAAAGACAAGTGGAAGATAGTAAAAATTTTCCCCCACGGATGGGGGATTTTTTATTTTTGTGTTTTACAGGTTGCTCCCTTTACATCACATATTTTTATAAGTGGATATGCGGACACGTTACCCGACTTTTGGTAGTGCCACCATTCCCGCTTTATTGGATGAAATCCGGCCTGCTCCATCAATGATTTTAGGGCATCACGATTTTGGCAAAGGACCTTTTCTTCATCACTGCACTTATAATTATGCCACGACTTTGTATCAAAGCTGTCAACTGGGGTTGGGAATTCATATTCAACGCCGTCCATATTGGCAAGACTTATATCAACGGCAATTCCCCGTGAATGAAGTGAACCAAATTTATTTGGGTTTGAAAGGTAAAGCGGATTTGGATTCAAATTCCACATATAAACTTGGGCTTCGTGTGGACGGAAACAATCGTACATTACCGCACGCAAATTATTTTCCCGTAAAAGATTTTCTAACCTTTTAATATTCGGATAAATATCCCTGTGAACATAGCAATCGTTAACATCAAATTTTTGATAAAATTTGTGGTGAAGGAAGTTATCATCGCGGGTATAGGTCATCTTATTTATAAAATATGGTCCCGTAATTTTTTTTAGGGGGAAATGGACCTCAAAAAAATCAAGCTCTATTTCATCCGTAATTTTATCGTTGGCATTTGATGGTAAATATCCCCAAATGGTAAAAAATGCCACAAAAAAGAAAACAAAGGATGTAAAAAATATTTTTTTCATATTATTTTCCTATTGTTTAAAATCTAAAAAAATAATATAATATTGAAAGTTATAAAACAAGTAAATTATAAAGGAGTAAAAAATGCAAATACTTTTTTGCGATGTTGATGACATAACAAAAGATTATCTTAAAGCTCACCCTGCTCCACAAGGTGTTGAATATGTAATCTTTGAAAAAAGTCTTAATGATATGAATGATGAAGAACTTGGCAAGTATTACGATACTGTGGATGTTATTTCAACATTCGTTTATTCAAGATTGACCGGCGATTTGTTAAGCAAGTTTAAAAAGCTTAAAATGATTTCAACTCGTTCTACTGGATATAACAATGTTGACCTTGATTATTGCCGTGCAAATGGAATAAAGGTTGCAAATGTTGTTGGTTATGGTGAAATCACCGTTGCCGAATTTGCAGTTGGCTCTCTTTTGAACCTTACAAGAAAGATTGAATATTCACATAAAAAGCTTGAACGTGGATGTGTTGATGTTGATGACGATATGGGGGTTGACCTTTTCGGAAAAACGGTTGGTGTAATCGGTACCGGTGCGATTGGTCGCCATTTCGCAAGATTGGTAAAGGCTTTTGGTTGCCGTGTACTTGCCTATGACCTATATCCAAATCAAGCATTGGCAGATGAAGGTGTTGTTGAATATACCGACCTTGACAGAATATTTAAGGAATCAGATTTTATCAGTCTTCATTGTCCAGCAACAAAGGAAAATCGCCATATGATAAATGCAAGTGCTCTTTCCAAAATGAAAGATGGAGTATTTATTGTTAATACTGCACGTGGTGATTTGATTGATACATTGGCTCTTTATAATGCTGTAAAGTCGGGAAAAGTTGCCGGTGCCGCATTGGATGCATTGGAATATGAAGATATTATCATTAAAAACAATGTTGAAGTTGCCGATGAAAAGGATAAGGAATTTGTTCTTTACTCACTTGTAAACCAAAAAATCCTTCAACTTGAAAATGTTGTAATCACTCCACATATTGGATTTAATTCTATTGAAGCAATTCACAGAATTCTTGATTCAAGTATGAAAAGTGTTATGGATTTTTCAGAAGGAAAAGAAATAAGATCCGTTGCTTAAAACAAGCATATAAAAAGAAAAGTCCCCGATAAAATGTCGGGGATTTTTTATATCATTAAAGCTTTTTGTTTGGATTGATTTTTGATTTACGTTTTCGTTTTCCGGACCGATATGCAGAAACGATATCATCGTATTCGTCTTCAAGTTCAAGGTTATCCTTTTCCGCAATGTCATCAATTTCTTTTTGAAGTTTTTTAAGTTGACGACGAAGCATAAACCTTTTTGCGGGGGTATCGGAAAAACTTAAATTATCAATTTCAGTTTGTATTTCATCAAGTTCTTCTTTCTTTATTGCCTGAATTACGGTTCGTACATCAAGTACCGATTTCAAACGATTATCAAGTGTATGAAGTCGTCTTTGTTCGTATACTTCATCCAATTTCTTCTTTTTCATCAAAAGGTCGGATTTCACACGGTCCCTAAATGTATCATATAAATTTTGTAATTTTTTGTTTTTGGAATCCGCATTTTTGGTTATAAAGTTTTTCAAATTCTGTCTGTCGGTTTCATTATTCAAAACACCATTATCCGCTTCATCCATAACAAGATTTAAAACCTTGTCCCGTGTATATTCATCCTTCATTTGTTGAAGTACGGAATCATAGGTTGTATTTGTATCGGATGTTGTCATTGGGAACAACGTTTCAACATCATTTTGAATTGTATTTACAAGATGGGAAATATCCGTATCAGAATTAAGCCGGTCAATGGCATCTGTATCCTTATCGGGTGTATACAACATTTCAACAAGGTTTTCCTTTTTATCCTCCGGCAACGTTTTATAGTCGTCATAGGTTGATAATTTATCATCAATATATTGACGTTCCGCCCGTTCAATATTTTGAATTTCATTGTTATCCATTTGCAAATTATATGGTGCGGGCGAGGTTATTTTTGTTTGGCTTAGTTTATTACTATCTTCCTTTGAAAGAGGACCGATAAATTCATTTGTATTGTTTCCTTCACGAATATTTTCATAATGGTTGATAAGATTTTCCGCCGGTAAATCATAAATTTTTTCCACCTCTCCATTTTCAAAAACATCCCGTTCAAGTTGTTCCAATTTGGATGCGCGTTCCTTTGATACCTCACCTTCAACCCTATCTGCCACACCATCACGAAGGGTGTTGATTTTTTTATATGATGAAACTTCCCTTTTCACACCATTTTTTACTGTTTGGTATGTGGTGGTTACAATGCTTTTTAAACCCTTTAAAACGCTGTCATCACTTACTCCTTTATAAATGGAGTCGGAAAATGAATCCGCAAGGGAAATACTTTCACACAACAACATCCAACAAATCATTGTGGTTAAAAGTATTGCAACAAACATTCCTGGGCTTAATAAAATACGCACAAGGTTCAATGTGTTATCGTTAAGACCGATAACTTGCAACATATTTTGCCCAAGGCTTTGTGATTTTGTTAATGACTCATATAATGTTTGAATTGTTTCTGGTGATGCCATATCAAATTTTGTTGTCATAAGCTCGGTTAACAAAAATGTGGTTATGCTTAATGTTATGGCAAGAAAAATTAGGCGAAATGCACAGCGAAGGACACCCCAAAAAAGCTTTCCAGATAATTGAGAGCGAAGGTTCGTAATGTCGCCCTTTGTAAAGCCCCATGCACCAATGACAATTGGCATCATTACACCGACAAGAGCCAGTTTTATAACAATATCCAAAACAATGGAAATAAAGGTAAAGGCGACATAAATAAATGCAATCGCAATACCAAGTCCAAGGACAATAATAATAAAGTTCATCATCCAACCAAAGATAAGTAATGCCTGAAACAAAAATAAAACTATGCTTACGACAATGGATACGACCTTATGTGGAATGTATGAGGCAAAGGTTTTTAAGTTGTCATTTATTTTTTGTGTTCCCCAATTTGCCGCAATACCAACAAATCCACGGGATGCGATTTTGAATCCTAAATTCAATCCAACATTATATGTATTTGAATATTCACGTGTCACACAAATAAGGTTTTTGATTGTATCGGTATTCATTGTATCATTTGCATCAACGCCGTTCACCCGCAACATATCAATCGTTGTTTGTGAAAGTTTTATATCATCACAATTAAATTTTGGTAATTTTGAATTTTGAAGGATAAGGTTATCATTCCTTGTTTCAACCAAAATCCATTTACCAAATCCGGTGCCAAGGCTCATTATTGGGTCAATGGTATATTTGAAAACCTCGTTCGCGGGAACCTTTATAAGCATAGCCCAAACAAATAAAATGGTAAAAATTTTGATAAAAATCTTTTTTAGTAGGTCAAATGAATTTCCGCCCTGTTTTTTAATAACCTCGGTATAAATAATCCACAAAAACCAAAATGCAAAAAAGACAAGAACTATATCATAAATAACAGGTTGCAAAACACGATATATTTTAAACACAAAATTAAATGCGTATGTATAAACACCCTCCACCAACTTACATTCCCAACACTCGCTTCCATCACGAACACGAAGCAAATTATTATCAACACCTTGGGTTGCAATTGTTTGTGCAAAAGATGGCAAGGCAAAGAAAATATTAAATAAAAATGTCAAAAATAATTTTTTCATTCGTTTGCTTCCTCGGCCTTTTCGGCATTGTCCAAAAGTTCCTTTTCCTGTTTTTTAAATTCGGCATCACTAAGCTTTTCAACCTGTTTTTTACCGACATATCCGGCAACACTTCTTGACACACTTTTGATAAGGGAGAATGAACTTGAAAGCAGGGATTTTGCATACTTGCCAATTTCAAACATATCGCCCTTTATAATCTTTGTATAGGTGTTAATGCTTCCATACATAATCATAAGGGATAAAAGCCCAAATGTAAACATAGGAAGGAAACTTCCACCCGGATTGTCAAAGCTTGGCATATTAAGGTCAATTCCAATATTTAAAAGGCAACTTTGCACCTTTCCAATATCTCCATTTGCGGAATTATAACAAGATTGGAATGCCGAACTTAATTCAATATTTGAGGTTTGAGAATTTACCATTGACGAATAAACAAAGTCAGGGAACAGGTATGTAAAATTGTCAAGTGGTCCCGGATAATACATATCTGCAATATAAACAAATGATGAATACAAAATGCCAAGGAACACCGAATACATAAAGATATAAAATGCCATACCCCAAAGGGAACTTATTGCCCGTTTGGAAAATCCCTTTGTATAATCATAGGCATATCCTCCAATCATCAATGGGATAAAGGCAATCAAAATACCCATGGTAAAAACAATATCAATAAGGGTGAACGGAATTGAAATATACATCAAAAAGAATATTGCAATTATTGCCATTCCAGCGATAATATCGGGCAAATATTTCGCATTTTGTGCGGGATTTTTAAGGAATGTTTTCCACGACATTGAAACCATATTTGAACCGGCGGTCATTGCGCTTAGGTATACTGTATTCACCGTATTCATCAAACAAAGCATATCATTTTTTAATTCATTTGTAATAATACCATCGCTTTCACTTTCCTTTGGATAATAAAGTTTATTACATACATCGGTTTGAAGGACGCGACTGCTTAATCCGATACCCATTTTTAATACTGGGACCGCGGTATTTGAAAAAATTGTGTTTGCCATTTGTCCCAAATACTTTTCGTTGGATTTGGAATTTGTTGTGTAAAAAAGGCCGGCTCCAATAACACTTATTATAATAATCTTTTTCGCCATATCCTTTAACATTCCGGCAACATCGGAACCCTGTTTCAAAATAAGGTTGTCGTACATATAAACAACAACCCATACGGCAAATCCCATTGTGATAAGAGTCCATGCAATATCGGCAATATACACATAAAGCTTTAACCCCATAATACTCATTAAATCAAAAAGCTTTGAAAAAAAGGCACAACTCCAACAGGTATTAAAATCAACGGCAGAAAATTTACCGTCAATGATTGGAGATTTTGTCATTGAAGCCCACCAATCATAAAATGATGTACCAATGGTCCAATCGCCACTGGTTAAATTTCCGGCAACGGCAATGGCAATAAACGCACCAACGCTTACGATTACAGATATAAACATCACAGTAAAGCTTGAAAGGAAAAAATGCAAAATATTGCTTAACTTATTTTTAATATTACTGTCCATCATTTTTTTCGTTTTTCCCTTTTTCATCCGCCTTAGGTTTATCAGCAGAAGATTTTTTTGAATAATTGTTTATAATTTCTTTTTTATCACGAATGTTTTCCATTATTTGTTTGCTAAGCTTGTCCGACAATTTGTCGGTATCCACTTTAAGGTTCAATTTTTCACGACCGAAACTTGATACCACAACAACCAAATTTTTGGTCCAATCAACAAACTTTTTTGGAAGACTTTCGGTTGATGCATAACCAGAAAACTTATTTGCAATGGTTAATGATTGTCCCATCAAATACCAACAAATAATTCCGGTATAAAGAATTTCAAGAAGTCGGTTAGTGTTAAATGAAAGGGCAAGGATTATTTGTGATGTCATTTCCTGAGCATCATTATTTTCAATTGCCGATTGCAAGCCGTAAAAATCAAGTGTTGAAATGTAATTCATCAAAAGTGCCACAACGGAACACATAATGGAAAGGGATATAATTTGAAATACCGCGGAAAGAAATGTATCAAGACCGCTACGAACAAAACTTTTTTTATCAAGGGCATAGGCCATTAAAAATAATGGAAATAAAAATACAACCAATGCAATTTTATAAAGGGATTCAATAAAGAAAAATGGGACGGTTAAATTATATATAAAAAACATACCCATAATTGTTATTCCCAAAATAATTTTTATAAGTCCAGTTCCGATTTCAAAATTTACAAACTGTCTCCAACCTTGGATGACCTGATACTTTCCAATCATAATATTAAGGTTGTTGAAATCGCCAATTCGTTCAATGGTACATACAATATCCTTTTTTACCGACGCGGAAAATAGAACCTTGTTATCCGCAATATCCTTTGTTGCATATTTACAGGTCCACGGCTTTCCATCCTTATCAATAGCCGAAGTCAAAACCCGATTATATCCGACCATAAACTCGGTTATTGGTTTGACGGAATAATTTACAATATTATTTTCATCGGTGATGGATACGGATAAAAAAGCACTTATAATAAAGACCCAAACAACACGGGTGAAAAAAGTTTTGATGTATGCAAAACCATCCTGTTTTTTAATTGCATTTTCAAAAAACATTGAAAGAGACCAAATGGCAAAAAGTGCAACCATTAAATCAATTGCATATCGTGAAAGTTTATCATACAAAACAAAGCCTATTCGCGAAACTGTGTTAAAGGCAATTTCAAACATAGTACATGCCGTACACGAAAATGTTCGCTTTATTTCGTCGCCAATATCGTGGATATTACACGATTTTTCATTCCATGTACCAAGAGCATTTTTATCACCAAGGCGATAAACTTTGTTCACAGTTTTTGATGCGGATGTACTTACCTTCCTTATTTCTCCAATGATTTCGGCAAATGGGTTCACGATATAACGACCAACCACACCCGCCGGTTTTAGTCCGTTTGGATATACATTAAATGCCGATTTTCCGGATGCGGTAAGGTTTAAACAATCAATTCCAAAAACCTGTAACATTGGATAATAGATGCTTGATGTTTTGATATTTGACAATACGGATAATGGCTGGATTGATAAAATATTTTGGATGAACCAAACGGGTCTTCCGTATGAATATTGCAATTTATTTGAAAGATCGGATTTTGCCTTTGCAATGGCACCGGATAAAACTTTTTCAAAATTTTTATCATCATCAATTGGTGTTTCAATGAAGTATTTAAAGAGGTAGTCTGCCTTTTCCGGAGTAATTCCATTTTTCCGTAAAATATCAATGTTTTTAATTGATAAATTTTTTGGATATAAAGCATAGTATGAGTTTATATTCATTGATAAAAGGTTTTGGTAATCCCGCAAATACCGAATTTCCCAACAGTAAAAATCAGAATTTGAAATATTAACTTCGTCATATGATAAGTTATAGGCGGTTGGATTTTGACAATTTTGTGTCGTGGTTTGGGCAAGCAAACGACTATTCATCACAAAAAGTGATGAAAACATAATCATACCCAAAAGTACAAATTTTTTAAACACTGTCTGTTTCCTCAACCTGCTCTGTAATACTTATATTATTTACATCATCACCAGTTTCTTCATCCTGTTTGTCATCGGTGCCATTTGATGTGGATTTTGACTTATCCTTCTTTTCCCCATTCTTTTTAAACTTTGGTTCACCAACGGTTACCGACTTTGCCAAACTGATAGGTGCCAAAACTATATTTTTAATGTTTTTACCAAGGCTTATACCACCAGATGATATACCATAAGATGATGCAAATTCACCAAGTTTGTTATATACATAATATATACAATACACTATAAATAGGAATTTTGAAACAGATAATAAATCAACCGGAATATTATTCGTAATTATTGATGTATCATTTTGTTCAATGGCCCGATTTAATATTTGCAAAATGTTTTCCTTTGTATTCACAAAATAAAATGAATTAAGTAATGCAGAATTAAAAAGCGCAAATACGGCAAGATTTATCATGGTAAGTCCAAATTTTCGTGACATTTCAATAATACTTTTTATACTGGTACTAATCCCAACAATATTAAAGGCGTAACCAAACACCGCGAACGGCCAAATGATGGCGAGTTTTAAAAAGTCAAGCAAACCATCAAGGACATAAAATGAAATCATAAGTCCGATTGAAAAATATAATCCAAAGATAACCACACCAAAAACAAAGCCCAAAAATTTGTGTTCCGATTTTGATGAAAAATTAAACAGGTCGCGGACAAGGACTTCGCCCATTGTCATTTGCCGTCCGTTTGCTTCAAGTGTGTTTGTTAAAAAGCAAACTATATTTCCCATTGTATCCTTTGAAATAATGGATGAATTTTGTAATCGTTCAAGGCTTTTTGCTTGTTCAACCTTTATAATCGGAGGAACCGCCGTTTCATTTTGTTCTGTACGATGTTCGGCATTTATTTTATCAACAACAGATGCTCCATCACAACTGTACCTTGTCCCAGAGGTAGTCCCAACCTGCATCACAGAATCTGAAATTGCCATAGTTAGGTTAAGTACAGGTTCCATAGTCCAAGAAAACAATATTTTTGGTGGCACCAAAATAAGTGTGCAAACGACCAAAATTTTTTGTAATTGTTTTGCAATGCTTTTTGGATAGTAAGAAAAATCACTTTCAAATGGAAGCCCCTTAAATCCCTTAAAAAACTCAAATACCATAAAAAGACATCCAAACACAAAAAGGAAAGTTACAATAATTCCGGAAAAATGGGAATACATATAATCAAACAAATATGATATTTCATTAAATATCATTACAATGTGAGGGCAAAGATAACAATGGCTGTTTCGGTTTACCATTTCCTGAATTGTTTTTGGTTTACATACACTATTGTTCCATTTTATGTTTGTTGTTTGATTGGATAGTGATGAAAAATAAACCTCACGTGTTTGTTTGCCAAGCGCCCGATTGTCGAGAATTGTTGCAACGGTTTCACCAAAAATATTTTCCAACTTGTTTCCATTTAACACAACCGGAGAAAGGACCGGTGGTAATGCAGAGATAAGTTTTCGGTATGTTGGAGCATCAGTTTCATAAAGACTGTTATCAACAGAATATGTTGCATCATTTTGAATTATAGAGCAGGAACGGTACCCCTTATCCTTATTCAAAATATCACCAATTTTGTTTCCATCAAATATTGCATTGTTGGCTTCAAAATTTTTGTATGTTGCAATTATGTATGGGGCATTTCCCCTTGCCTCCGCCACCAGGGATTTTATAAAATCATCGGTTGAATTTGGAGTGGCAAGGCGGGAATAATCATCCTCATCAATATATTCATTAACAAGGTCCGGTGTTAGTCCAATTTTTCGTAAATATGAAATGTTTTTTTGAACTTCACTTGGATAAAGCTTTTCATATTCGGAAAGCGAAATGTTGCCACGTTTTGATGAAATAAGGTATGAAATATCACTGCAATAATATGACGGTGAATATTCGGATAATACAACAGATGCCGATGGAAAATAAAATTTTGCATTATCATAGGTGCAATTTGACGGCGCGGAATATGCCCCCACAGAAAGGTAAAACATAGGAATAAAAAATAACAATGTATGTATAAATTTTCTCATTTATGTATTTTCATCCCCAGTGTTATTTTTGTTTTTTCCAGAAAGTCTTTTTAAAAGATAGTCCAATTTTGACCCGCGGTCCTGTAATTTAGTTTCACCACTTTTCCGATAATCCTTAACCTCACGAATAACGGATTTTGTAAGGGATAGTGTTGAAAGTCCCATACTTTTTAATGGTTGAACGAGTGAGGATTCGGAAACACTTGCCCCAAACCATCCGGCAAATTTACCGGATTGCATCATTATTGCACCGTCAAGACCAATCGCAATAATCACATATACAAAATACCATGTTGTTCCGACAAGTCGGTTAAATTCCTCAATATTGCCGGCCTTTAATAAACCAATTAAGGTTTGTGGTGTTGTTATGTTTGTTCCGGATGCGGAAAACATACCGCCCAAAATCCAATCATTGACTTCGGCACACATAACCATCGCAATACAGGTAAAGATAAGACGAAGGGCAAATGAAAATGTGTTTGAAATGGATACTGTCGCATATCGTCGTGTCGTTTCAAAAATATAACAAACGGCAAGCACCGGCATTAAAATAATCGCCACACCAAGGAACAACATATATTCAACAATGATAAATGAGAAAAACATATTTATGAAAAACAAACCAATAACCAAACATACACCGGCAAGTCCCATACGTACATCCTCGCTTGCGAAAATATTGGCAATAACGGCCATCGTTGCGGGAATACTGTTGTTATCCTGTAAAACCTCACCAGCCTTATTTATACGACGTGTCTTTTTTCCACCGGATTTAATATCACTTAATTCATCAGCCATCCGATCTTCAACATCCCTTAACCGTTTACGAATCTTTTTTTCCTGCTCCTTTGAGGTGGAATTTGAAAGCATATCATTTAACTTGTCCCGCTTTTTACCCATTTTTTTAAACCACTTTTTGGAACCAAAATTTTTTGCAAATGAACCACCAATAAAAAATGCACCACGAATAACAATATATTCAATGGCAGTTGCAATCATTGGTTTAAGCCCATATTCAAACATTGATATTCCCAAATCCATATAATCATAACGAAGGACATTAACCTCCCGCATTAGGCAAACCATATTATTTTTTGTATTTTCAGAAAGGACGTGCCCTTCCTTATAAATAAGAGTGGTTGGCATATTTTGACACGACGATGGTATTTTATCCTTTTGAATTATTTTTTTACGGATAAATTCACGACCAACGCCACTTCCAAAATCAAGTGTAATTTCAAATGTGTTTGCAAAAATGTTTCGTGGATTATTAACAATAAAAAGTCCAACAACAGCAACGGTCAAAAAAATCTTTTTATAAATATCCTTTATGTAATCAGCATTAAATTTTGGTGCATCAGGGTAAAGCATTGTATCAAGTGTTGGTTGAAATGCCAAATATGTTTTATATACAACCCATAGGGCAAGACAGACAGATAAAACCTTAAATATTTCAGATTGAAAA
This sequence comes from Alphaproteobacteria bacterium, assembly GCA_016297965.1. Classification (GTDB taxonomy): domain Bacteria; phylum Pseudomonadota; class Alphaproteobacteria; order Rs-D84; family CACZYB01; genus CACZYB01. The sequence continues at coordinate 19,263 of JAEDDP010000003.1, forward strand.
TATTCAAATGTTTGAAACGATATTATTGAGAATACATCATACATACTTTCAAAAACAGAACAGGTCCAACAATCCTTTAATAACGGATACATCTTTGTTGTCAAAACGAATAAGGCAATGGTTACTAAAATGGTAAATATCCATTTTATCCAAGAGGCGACCTTGCCAATGGATGAAAATAAATCAAATCCGCTTGATTGATTAGATGCCAATTATTTACTTCCTTTTTTCCGTAAGTTTTTGATGTAATTCAATCAAATATTTTGCAAATTTTGACGACATAAATTTACGAAAATAATAATCAATTTTATCTTGAAGTTCCCGGTTCTGGCTGTTCGCCTTTATATACAAAATTCCAAGGCAAAAAATAATCACAGACCAGGATATGAAAAGTATTAAATATTTAAGTTTTGCAATAAGGACAATTCCAAATAAAATGCCAATCATTGACAATAACAACTTTAAATTTCCAGAAAACATTTCTTGCCTCTCTTTCCTTTTTAGTATATAATAACCAATAGATTAAAAATAATCAAATAAAATAAGGTTTTTTATAGTGGAAAATAATATAAAATCTGATACTTATGACAAAAAAAATCCCTTTGAGTCAAAAGAGGCACAAAAACTTGCTTCTTTGGCAATAATTGATAAGGTTCGTTATGCCATAAAAAATTTAACAAAAGAAAAAGCAGTTGAAGAAATTCAAAAACTTCGTGATACGGATAAGGCACGATATTTTACGGGTGCTTTTGACCTTGCCGATGATTTTTTGAATGGAAAAATTCCGGAAAATGGTCGCGATGGTTTCAATTCAAAATTACAAAAAATTGAAGATGATACTTTGGATATGATTGACAACCTTTCGGATAGTATTATTGAGGAAGGAATAAAAAAACAGACAAAACAAGAAATTGTTGATGAAATTATGAATGAAAATCCGGATGCAAATAGGGATGAGGTGGAGGCAACCGTAAACGAGGCAATAGAGGATGAAAACGAGGCCTTTATTGATGAAAAACAAACCTTGTCCGATGAACCGTTTAAGCTTTCCCGACCAAAGGTTGATAAGATTAAAAAGATTTATACCTATAAAGTTGAAGGAAAGATTAAATCGGGTATACCAGACCTTGATAATTTTTTGGCGATAATACAACCCGCAATAAATCAGGTGATTATTCAACCATGGAAGCTTATTTATGGAACCGTGGATGCAAAAAATTATGCATTTGAAAAATTTGAAAACTGGCAATCAAAAATAAACAACCTTAAAACCGCCTGGGGGACACTTGAAAAACTTGGGGCAATTCCAAAGGATAAAAAGTTTAAATATTTCGGCGATATAAATAAAAAGGAAGATGAGATTGCGGGATATTTCAATGCGTATGCAACCGACATTATGAATGACAAGTTTGTTGATAGTGAGGAATTGGCAGAAAAAGGTCCACGAAAGAAATTGTTTGATTATACCCGTGAACCCTTACCCGCAAGAAAGACAATTGATGACATCCTTTTGAACCTTATTAAAAATAATTGTCGTGGCGAAGATGGAAAGATTAGCGAAGGCGGGGCAAAACTCCTTAAAGGATTCAGTATTATGGTTGACCTTTTTAATAAGGAAGACAAGGACAAAATTCCATCCGATTTTACATGTGATGTTGGCTATATTATGCAGGAAGCAAAGGGACGGACATCATACACAGATCAAAAAATTGAAGATGTGGATGTTGTTGGTATGATTGATGCAAGGGATAAAAAGGCAAAGGATGATGACTACCTTAAAAACTTGGCTGAGGCATTAGGACAGTTAAATGGAGGTAAGTAATTTATGAAAAAAATATTGTATTTGCTTCTTATAACCGGATTTCTGATTGCACCAATTGGATATTGGCTTATCACATGGTGGGGGGTTGATTTCAGTCATTTTCCATCGTTTGCAAGGTTCAAATACATTTATTCACAGGACAGATTTTTAAGTATTGCCACATCAATAAATTCAGTGTTGTACTTGTTTGCAATCTATAAAATTATTTTTTCAAATCCAGCACCAAAACAAAAAAAAGATGTGGTGAATGAAAAAAATGTTGTCGTAAATAAAAATACAAATGACAACATTACAAAGTGGGACAACCTTTATGGTCCAAACAGGGTTGTAAATGCCACATCACCTACCGCAACAGAAAGAAATGATGCTATTCCTACTCCTACACCTTCACAAAATAGTAGGGAACAGCAAAAAGTTGTTGAACGGGTTGAGGTAGAGGTTGAACCACCACAGGCAGGGACAAAGGTGGAGAAAAGTAATATAATCAATATGACAGAACCAGTGTCGGCAATGGAAGTTTACCAAAATCAAATCAATAATATTTTGGAAAATAACGGATATGCGGGGATGGGTGCGTGTGTTATAAATAACATTGATGTTGATTTTATCGCCGTGGCGGAAAGTGATACTTTGGTTGTCGGAATAATAAATACTGAATACGGTGATATCATTGCAAATGAAACGCCAAGTTCGGATGGTGAAGTTCCATCATGGTTTACGAATGAACGGAAATATCCATCGCCAGTTTGGGAGATAAAGACCGTTCAAAAGGCTGTTAATAAAATGATAAATGAGGTACTTCCTCCGGACAATGGAATCGTGGTGAAACCTGTTGTTGTAATACCAAATGCGAATGTTGCCAACCAATTGGATATGGAGGCGAAATGGAATGAGATTGGGGTTTCCGTTACACGATTTTTAAATCATTCTGAGCTTCCAAACCTTATTGATGTGTTGCCAGATAAAAAGGGAACCGAGGTATTGGAAAGTTATAAAACTTTTGTAAAAACACTGATTAAATATTTTTCACAAAAGAATAGAAAGTATCCAATGAAAAAGGCCGGATAGGAGGTAGATTAAATGTTGTTTAGTGAGGAATATTACAAGGACTTAATCGCTAAACTTGGGCTTCCGGAAATGCCTATATCAAAGGTGATTTATAAGGGGAAAAATCTTCTTAACCCACAAACATTTCGGGATGATTTTTTAAAAATTTCAAAAAAGCTTATGCAATTTGTTTCATACAACAATATCGGACAACTTATAGAGGCAGGAATACCAATTGAAACCATTGATGAACTTCACAATGGAATTATTCCCGAAAATATTTCTATATATATAAAAAAGCCAATTGAATATGGGGGAAAGTTGGAATTTTCAAATATGTTTTTGATTAGGACACGACCATTTAAAAACATACTTGATACCTTTATGGATGAACAAATTTTAACATTTAACCGCGAACATCCCGGATATGACCGGAACAATGGCTTTATTTTACCAACCGAACTTTATATTCCCAATCCGGAGGGGTTAATCTTTCTTCCGGCGTTAAAGGGATTTGCCGGTGCCGGTGGAAATACAACCACCGATAAAATGTCCGAAATTGGCAGTACTATGTTTTTAAAAAATGATGGAAGGTTTTAATTATGTTGTATGAAAAAGTAAAAAAATTAAAATCTTTGGTGAAAAATTCGGTAGTTTTTGATGGAGCAAAACCGGCAAAATTGGACTTTACCAATGCGGTGCTTACAAATTCAAAAAATGCGACACTTCCGCCAGAATACATTGAATTTTTGAAAATAACAAATGGAATGATTATTCCTCCGTATGAATTTTATGGAAGTGAAGTTATTGACCGAAAAGATTATAATTATAAATACCCAAGTATTATGGAAATAAACAAAACATTTGTGCAAAATAAAAACCCATTGATTGAAAACAGGGTTGTTATTGGCAATGTATTTTTTGACACAATCATATATGATAAATTTGACAATAATTATAAGATTGTAAACAGGATAAATTTTGAAATTATTAAAAGTTTTTCATCGTTTTCAAACTTATTGGATTATATAATTGAAAGTATGTAAGGAATAAAAAATGCTTGAAAAACATTCAATTACAATTATGGGACATCATACAAGTATTACCTTAGAGCCGGAATTTTGGCAGGAGTTAAAAAATATTGCCACAAGGGAAAATAAATCCGTCGGCAAAATTATTTCCGAAATTGATGCACCGGATTTGAATGAAAACCTTTCAAGTAATATTCGTGTATTCGTTTTAAAAAAGGTTAAGGGATTATTGTAAAATTTCCTTTTTCTTCCTTAACAAATAAACAGGATTTATTTTTGATGTGATGGATGTTGTATCAACCTTTCCCGTCAAGTTATTCACAAAACCCTTTAAATCATAACTGAACACTAAGTTATCCGGTGCAAGGTTTGATATATCAAAAATACTTTCTATATTAAGACTTTTTTGAATAAGGTTTCCCGACAACATACCACTTATATTCATATTTGGAAGGGAAAGATTGAATGCGGAATCCTTTACATCCGCAGATGAAATTTCACCGTCCACAGAAAGTTTTGGAAATTCCATACTTCCACTTTTAAGGGAATTTTCAAGTGTATATATAACGTTGTTTGTCGTTATATTGGCAAGCTTTAATATATTCGCAAGTATTGTTGAATAATCACTTATACCGGAAATTTTTCCATTTAATATATCAATGGAATAATTACCTGACAAATTTGATAAAAGCTGGTATGCATTCATTCCGTTTGTTTTAAACTTTATATCCGCATTCAATGTGCCGGATACAAGGTTCAAAAGTTCGTTATTCATTATATCATTTGGAATTTGATAATTTGAGATTTTAACTGTTCCATCAAACATATTTGAATTTAAAACTTCGGAATTCAAATCAATTTCATAATTGTGTTTTTTAAGTTTAAATTTAAAACTTCCTGGATTGGTGGAATTTTTCAAATCAAATATTACATCCTTGTAATTATTGCCGTTATATTCAGAAATATTTTTTGCATTAAGGTATATGTTGTACGGAATATCACGAATGATTTTAAGAAGGAAATCAACATATCCATCGGTGTCCTTTATCCTTTTTATAACATCCTTTATATTGAAATTTTGCGTGTTAAGGGCAACAGAAGTTTCAAAACCACTTCGGTCCTTTTTTCGTAAAATTTCGCCGGTAAATACATTATTTTTGATACGGAATTCCATATCCTTTATATTATACCCCTCTACCCTCGCCTTTAATGAAAATGGGATATTGTCGTAAAAATAATTTATCAAATTATCACTTATAAAGCCCCAAGAGAACAAAAATCCCTTTAATTCATTATGCGATAGTTCAATTGTGTACGAAGCGTCGGTGTCAAGCAATTTACCGTTAACCTTTATTTTTATATCGTTTAATTTCGCATCAACCTGAGATATTGGATTTGACGCACTTCCGTTTAAAAGTATGTCAATTCGGTTTACACCATTGGCAATCATTGTTTCAATAAATTGATTTTTTATGAATGGTATTGATATACCCTTTAACGTAGAAGATGAAATGTTATAGGAAAAGTTTTTAAATTCCCCAGCGGAACTTAAAATATTAAACAACTCCCCTTTCATCGCACTTTGGTATCCCTGATGATTAAAGGTTAGATTTTTAAGGTTAAGGCTTCCGTCCAAATATGAAGTATTAAGTTTGAAATTGTCATAGTTTGAATTATTCATCCGCAACTTTTTTATCATAACATTCAAACTAAAACTGCTTGACCGGATAAGGGAAAGTTTTGAAATTATAAATGAAAGATCAATGTTTTCCTTTATCAACTTATCCAAATTAACAGAATCAGATTTGATATTTAGGACATAATCCGTTTTTCCGTTTTCGGTTTTGGATGTAAAATATCCGGAAATAAGGTTGCCCCCAACCTCGGCCGTCATATTCAAAATATTTATAAAGCTTTTTGACATAGTTATGTCGGCATTAAGTCGGTTAAACTGTAAATATGGAGTGAAAATATTTTTTATGTCCCGTGAAAGGTTGCTTGCAACACGAACATCAATTGTCAAATCATCGTTTAGGACATTTAGGATTTTACCACTTATTTTAATTGGCTTTTTATTTATGGAATAGCCCAAATCAGAAATATTTATTCCATTGAATACGTCCCCGTAAAATATAGGCGAGGTATTTAGGCGGAAATCCGTAATCATACTTTTTGTTGCAACAATATTTTTTGCGGTAATGTTAAAGTTTGCATATTGGAACAATGACAATAATTTTTGTGATTTAAGTAATACATTTACCGGATTATAGGCATCATTTGCCTTTATATCAATAAACTTTGCAACAGGGAAAGTTGAGAAATCAATGGAAAAATTAACACCCGAACGGTCAATACCATTTTTGCCATCAGGTTGCATTGCAAATGGAATAACACCTTTAAACTTTCCAACGACTTCGGAACCTTCTATACTTCCATTGTTTAACAATATTGAGTTAGGAGAATTTTGAATATTAAATTTCAACTTTACCGAATCATTGAAAAATTGGGTATTTGGAAGTTCAACCGATTTTATAAACTTTTTTGTGAATTTCAAAAGGCTGTCCGTTGTTATGCCAACATTTCCGGAAATTGTTTTTTCGCCCTCCTTTACAATTATGGTAAAGTCATTATCAAGTTTGCTTTTTCCGGTAATGTAGTTAAAGTTTGTAACCGCATTAAAATTGTCGCTGTCAATATAGGAAAATAAGAATGAAAGGTTATCAACTTCCCCATCTTCAAAATAAAAGGAACCATTACCCTTTACCTTTGAACCTTCAACGGTTTTAAAACGAACGTTAATGTTTGTGATAAACGAGTCCGCCAATACGACACGACCATTTTTTATTGTTACCTCCTTAAAAATCTTTCCATTCAATAAGGTATCAAGGTTTTCGTATTGTGAATTTTTGTATACATTTTCATAAAAGGTTGCATCCATAACGGCAATTTTGTTAATTACGAAATTGTCACTGAAAAAATTAAGAAATCCGGTATTGATGAATATCTTTGATGCGTTAATAAAAGCACCGGGACTTTTTTCATCCATAGAACTTATTTCAACATTTCGTAAAATAACGGATGGGCGAGGAAGAATAGCAAATGAGATATCCCCTTTAATTGATGCACGAAAACCAAATGTGCTTTGGATTTTATTTTCAATATAGGATTTTTGATTATTCAAATTTATAAAGTTTGGTAAAACATATAATGCAAAAAAGAATGCAAATACTGACAATATCAACTTATAGTGTTTTTTCAATGAATCCATTTTTCCCCTCTTAAAATGCCAAAGTAAGGTATTTATTTCCTTTGACAATCCCCTGTTATGTTCTATATTATATTTATACTTTTATTAAGACAAGAAAAAAATATATTAAAGAGATTTTTAAAATGGGTAAAAATCCTATTCTTTCATCGTTGTATAACAAGCTTCCGGCGGGAACTCCGGCTGGGTTTCAAATGGTATCACAATTTACCCCAAGTGGCGACCAGCCATCGGCAATAAAGGAGCTTGTAAAGGGAATAAACGAAGGTAAAAAGGATCAGGTATTACTTGGTATTACCGGTTCGGGTAAAACATTTACAATGGCAAATGTTATTCAACAATGTCAACGTCCAACCCTTATAATGGCACCTAACAAAATTTTGGCGGCACAACTTTATCAGGAAATGTTGGAATTGTTTCCGAATAACCACGTTGAATACTTTGTTTCATACTATGACTATTATCAACCGGAAGCATATATTCCAAAAACCGACACCTATATTGAAAAGGACAGTGCAATAAACGAACAAATTGACCGACTTCGTCATTCGGCGACAAGATCCCTTTTGGAATATCGTGATGTTATTATTGTGGCTTCGGTATCGTGTATTTATGGTTTGGGTTCACCGGAGGCATACTCCTCTATGAGTTTGACATTAGAGGAAGGTCAGACAATACCACTTGATGAAGTACTTAAAACACTTACCTCTATGCAATATGAACGAAACGATATTGCACTTGACCGTGGAACATTCCGACTTCGCGGGGATACATTGGAAGTTTTTCCAGTCCATTTGGAGGATAAGGCGTGGCGGTATTCTTTTTTTGGGGATGAAATTGAAACGATTGCCGAATTTGATACCCTTACTGGGAAAAGGATGCTTTCACTTCGGTCAACAACAATATATCCGTCAAGCCATTATGTAACACCGGGACCTGCCCTTTCAAATGCAATTGTTGGAATAAAGGAAGAACTTCGCGAACGGTTGGAATATTTTACAAAAAATCACCAACTTCTTGAAGAACAGAGGTTAAGGGAAAAGACCAATTTTGATATAGAGATGTTGGAAACCACCGGATATTGTAAAAGCATTGAAAATTATTCAAGGTATTTGACCGGAAGACCGGCCGGCGCGCCACCACCAACTTTGTTTGAATACCTTCCGGATGATGCGTTAGTGTTTATTGATGAATCGCACGTTTCCGTTCCTCAAATTGGTGGTATGTATAATGGGGACCGTGCAAGAAAGACTACACTTGCCCAATATGGGTTCCGTCTTCCATCGTGTCTTGACAACCGACCATTAAAGTTTGCCGAATGGAATGAATTTAGGGGGCAAACGATATATATTTCCGCAACGCCGGGTGATTGGGAGCTTGAACAAACAGGTGGAAAATTTACGGAACAGCTTATCCGACCAACAGGACTTTTGGATCCAGAAATTGAGGTTCGTCCATTGGAAAATCAGGTGGATGACCTTATGCATGAATGCCGAAAGGTTGCCGCATCCGGCGGACGGGTACTTTGTACGACACTGACAAAGAAAATGGCGGAACAGCTTACCGATTATTTATCCGAATATGGAATAAAGGTTCGCTATCTTCATTCAGATATTGACACATTAGAACGTGTGGAAATTATTCGCGATTTGCGTATGGGAAAATTTGATGTGTTGGTTGGAATAAACCTTCTTCGTGAAGGATTGGATATTCCGGAATGTAAGCTTGTTGCCATACTTGATGCGGACAAGGAAGGTTTCCTTCGTTCGGAACGTTCGCTTATCCAAACAATTGGACGTGCCGCCCGAAATGCCGAAGGTCGGGTAATACTTTATGCCGATAAAATAACCGGTTCAATGAAGTATGCAATTGATGAAACAAACAGACGTAGGGCAAAACAAATTGCATATAATACGGCACACAATATAACACCAACAACCGTATCAAAAAAGATTGCGTCAAATATTGCAGATATGGATTATGTTGATATACAGGAAAATCCAACCGCAAACAGGAAAAAGTTCAAATTTAAATCTCCGGATGATATTCAAAAGATCATCAAAAAGAAGGAAAAGGAGATGTTGGAACTTGCAAACAACCTTGAATTTGAAAAGGCAACAGAGATACGTGATGAAATTAAGGAGCTTAAAAAACTTTCTCTTGAATTAGAGTAATTTTAAATGTATTATATGATTGTTGAAGGATAAAGGAGGAAAATACCATGAGAAAAATATTATATGTTATAATTACACTTGCCGTTGTTATGCTTGGGGTATTTTTTGTTAAGGAAAATAAAAAAAATGTGTCTTTGCATACAACAAACCGCAAGGTGGATTTAAAACAATTTGAATATGTAAATAAAGATGATAATACGAATGGTATCGTAAGAATTTACAAAAATGGTAAATGGGGTGTTGCAGATAAGGATGGAAACCTTATCGCAGATGTAAACTATGATACTGTTGACAATTTTTATGAAGGTCGTGCAATAGTTTCGGAAAATGGAAAGTATGGCTTTATTGACCTTGATTCAAACATAATTGTTAAACCAAAATATATGTTTGCATATCCTTTTGTGAATGGTTATGCCGTTATCCAGGATGAAAATGAAAAATATGGAGCTATTGATAAACAAGGCAATGTTGTAATTGAACCACTTTATTATGATTATATTTCTTCATTTGATATAAATGGTTATGCAAAGGCGATGAATTTTGCCGATGGTAAAAATGTAGCGATTGATATAAATGGCGAAATAATCAAAGATTTCAATGCAAAAAAATAAACTGTTTTATGTTATGAATTAGGGGCTTTTCAAAAGCCCCTTTCTTTTATCCTTGGAAATAATAAAAAATTGTGTTATAATTCCATCTGTTAAAAAAGAGTTTGTTATGTTGAAATATTATAAGACATTATTGTTTGGTTTGGGTGTTTGTGGATGTATGGCCTTTCCAACACACGGTGATATAAACGAAGCGCACGTATTTCATTGGGAAAATGATTATGTTGTTATGGCAAAGTTTATTGAAGATCACAAGTCGTGTCTTGGGGTTCGTGGGGTGCAAACAAAAACCCAGATGTCAAATATATTTAACAATATGAAACCAAGCACCGTACCGCAATGGGACGGATTGTGGGCAACATTTGAATCACGAAATTATCGTGAAGTTGGTCAACGAATTGCATTTTCTGTACCAAGTGATGGTGCAAATGATAATGTAAACAATTATCAAAAATGTATGCTTGATTTGGGATACCGACTTACATACAAACGATAATTTTAAAAAGCTTTTTCTCCTAAAAAAAATACCTCTGAAATAGAGGTGTTTTTTTATGGGATATTTATTTAAATTATTAAGGGACATTATTTAAAGAAACCAAATTTCCTTTTTTCTTGTTCTTCCAATGCCTTTAATTCCTTATCCGATTCAACCTTTAAATTATATTCCTCAATCACAGAGAAAAGCTTTGTTGAAAGTTGTGAAATATATGCTTGTGCCTGCTCCTTTGCCTTTGTTCGTTTTTCGGTAAGAAATACCTCATAATCCTTGCAACTGGCATTTACGGATGGTGTTTCTTCCTTCCATGCCTCCCCCCACTTTCTTCCGGTGGATTTGCTTAGGTTTTCACAACCATCAATATCTGTATTTTGCTTTGGATCAATACAATATTTTACGTTTTCATCAAAAATTTTTTTTGTATCCAAGGTTGTGATTTTGTATGACACCTCAGCAAGTTTTGGGGTTTCAGAATCAATCGGTGATATGGTAAGGTTTGCCATTGCCAAAGCCTCGCTGTGCAATAACTTTGCGGAAAGCTTTTTCGTTGCAACATCCGAAGCGTTATCCTTTAAAAAAGAATAATAAGCGATTGAACCCTTTTTTATTTTTTCCGCATTGGTATTTCCGGATGGTGCGGATATTTCAAAGCCATAGTTGTATGAAGAATATAAATTTTTGACCTTGTTTGAATAAATGCACCTGAATGGTGGTTGGGACATACCAGAATAAATATCGGACACCATATCATTATAATCATCATAAAGAAGTTCGTTTTGCATAACGGCTTCCATTGTTTTATCATTCATACAGGTGTAAAAAATTTGTTTACAGCCGGCTTCATCCTTTTCAACAGTTGAAGTTGTGGATGAAGTAGTTGACGCCGTTGTTGCAGAAGCAGAAATCATAGACGAGCGAAGCCCAGCCGATGCACGGGCGCTTGTACTTGCGGAACGACGTTTTGCCCCGTCACGGTTAGAGGCAACCCTTTTATCAGAGCCAATACTTCCACGAACACCAGCAAAACATTCGGTTGAAATCAATATTGATGTAAAAATAACTTTGTAAAAATTTTTCATTCTAATTTCTCCATACATTTGTTTATTATACACAAAAAAACAATGTATGACAATAAAAAAAACTCCCACCATTTCGGGCGGGAGCAATTTTTATTGAACCAAAAGGAAATTATGATTCCTTATGTTCAAGTCTGTCGGCATATTCCATAAGCATTTCACCAGATTCCCTTACGTGGGCAAGGTTAATCATACCCTGTGCGTGATAACCACAATCACAATGTAAAACTTCACCTGTTACACCACTTGACAATGGGGAAAGAATGTAAAGACCAGTCTTTGACACATCATCCATTGTCATATTTCTTCCAAGGAATGTGTTGAAGCAGTTCCATTTTTGCATCAATGTAAAGTCATCAATACCAGATGCAGCCAGAGTCTTAATTGGACCAGCAGAAATTGCATTAACACGGATACCCTTGTTACCCAAATCGGATGCCAAATATCTTACGGATGCATCAAGAGCAGCCTTTGCCACACCCATAACGTTATAGTTAGGGATATAATATTCACCGCCTAAGTATGTAAGTGTTGCACATGCACCACCTTCATTCATAATCTTTGATGCACGACGGCACAAATCACAGAATGAGTAAACGGAAATATCCATTGTGTTTTTAAAGTTTTCACGGGTTGTTTTTTCAACAAAAAGACCGGACAATTCTTCTTTGTTTGAGAATGCAACAGCATGCAACAAGAAGTCTATTTTACCAAACTTTTTTTCAACTTCGGCAAAAAATGCATCAAGTGAAGCGTCATCTTGAACATTTGCAGGCATAATAACAGGAGCATTGATACTTTCACCAAGTGGGCGAACACGTTTTTCCATAATATCTCCCATATAGTTAAGTGCAACTTCAGCCCCAGCTTCGTGTAAAGCCTTTGCAATACCCCAAGCCATTGAGTGATCGTTTGCCACACCGAAAATTATACCTTTTTTGCCTTCCATAATTCCAGACATTTATAAACCTCCATAGTTTTCATTTTTGTTTATCGTTTATATGGCTTTTATATTATTATAACTTAGGTCTAAAAGCAAGTCAATTTTCAAACATATAAAAAAAGATATAGAAAGATGTTTATTTTTATGATATAATACTTTTTGAGGATGAGGAGTTTTTATTATGAATAATGTGGGTAAATTAAGAAAAATCCTGGGGTTGGCGTGTCTTAGCGCCGGTATTTTCATACCTGAAATAGTTAAGGCCGAAGGGTCGCCGATATATTATGACTCGTTTTATGAGGAGTATTATAAGGCATTTCCGGATGCAAAACCCAAAAAGAAAAAACAGACCATAAAAAGGGCTCAACCTCAACAAACTCTTCCTCAGCCTGTGTATTACAATGGTTATGACCCATATATGCAAATGCAAACAAATGCGATGTATACACAAAATATTTCGCCTGTTGCATCCGCATATCAAAGTCAAGGTGTTGAACATAACACAAAGAATTGGTATGTGGATATAAGGATGAAAAAGGGTTATGGAAACTTTATGTTTGACACCACGGCGGACTCTATTTTGACATGGGACGAAGTGGATACAAAGGAAACAGTATTTAAAGTTTCGCGCGATTTTATGATAAAAAATCGTCAATATGTGTTTACGGCAACCTATGGCACCGGAAGTGGTACAACGACAAGGACATCGGATGACGACATTTTCAACTCGCTTCACCTTATAACGCTTGGTGATGGTACGGTTGATTTGAAAAACTGGTCGGTTGGATTTGGTATGCGAAATGCATGGAAGCTTGGAAATTGGGATGTAACCCCATATATCGGATACAAGAAAAAAGAACAAAATTTTGAAATGGCAAACCACGTGACACCGGCTCCGTTCTATCTTGAAAAATTCTGTAATGATGTTGGTGATATTACTGTGAATGGTGTAACATATTACAATGTATGTACCGGTGGTATAAATATTACAAGTCAGGGGCTTGATGCATCAAGTTTGTATTATGCCGATGCGGATGGTAATGAGATTACAAATATGGGACCTGTTACAAATACAACCATTCCTGGATATGTGACATTAAGTGAGGGCAGTGTGTATGTGAACCTTGCCTATGGTGATGCAATTCCAGATGAAGATTATTGTTTCCACCAAGAAGGACAAAATCCAGAGGTATTTACTTGTCTTAAATCCGGAACCGCGGGGGCAAACCTTGTAAGTGTGTTTGGTGGTGTTTCATCGCTTGAAGAACAGGCAGGAACAACACATATGTATTATGTTGATTGGGCCGGACCATATATTGGTATAAACCTTGAACGAAAGATTTCAAGCCGTGAAGACTTATCAATTTACGGTGAATATTTCAAACCTCATTATAAGGTTTGGGCGAACTGGCCGAACAGAACCGATTTGGCGCATGATCCATCATTTATTGATGAAGGTGGAAGTGCGTACGGGTTGTTATTTACCCTTGATTACAGGTACAGTATTCGTTCAAATATCCAACTTGTTATGGGAATGGAATATGAATACATTGAAACAAAGGGTGCCGACAGTACACTTTTTGAAAGTGATGGATATTCATCAACCGAAAGTGGATTTGTTAAGGTTGCAAGATGGAAAAGCTATGGCTTTAATGTTGGACTTGCCTTTAAATTATAGGGATAAAAATAGTTATGTATAACATTTGGAAAAAAATATTTTTGATTGGTATATTGGGGACCGTTTCTGCTCCGGTTTTGGCACAGGAATATGACAACTATTATGTTGAATATATGTATGAAAACTATGTCGGAAAAAGACGTGCAAGACCAGTTGAATTTGACATTATGGAACAAAATCTTCAAACCAATAAGGGAATTAACCTTCCAACAGTTGATGATAACTATTTGAATGCAAAAAACTATGATGACAAGTTTTATATTCAACTTAACCTTGGGCTTAACAAATTTGAAAAATACAATGCAAGCTTTGAGGAGGCTCCGAATAACAAAGCCGACCTTAAATCCGATAAAAATGAAATGAGCTATGGCGGGGCAATTGGTTGGGCGTTTGACCGGTGGAATGTTGAATTAGAAGCGCAAAAGGTTGATTTTGATAAAATTGAAACCGATGATATAAACAAAACAACACTTATTGAATACAATCAAAAAATTAAAACCCTTTCCGGTGGTGTGAATTTTACATATAACCTTTTAAGTGCAAGGGAAAATAAGATTGTTCCATTTTTGGGTATGGGACTTGGTTATTCACAATTTAAGATTGCCGATTTCGGTTATGTTTGGGCAAAGGATGGCGTTCCAGTTGAGGCAGGCACAGAAGGTGCGGAAAAGACCGCATTTGAAAGCGGATTTGAAAAGAAGGGAACTCCGTATGCAAAGGCACAGGCTGGATTTAGCATAATGGCAAGTGAGGATTTAAGTATATTGATGTCGTTGGAATATCGTTTGTATAAGGATATAAAGACAGACAATAACTTAAAGCTTGAAAATATGAAGTCGTGGACCGGAAATGTCGGATTACGCTTTAATTTCTAAGATTGAAAAACCAAGATATTTTGGATTTTTTTGAAGCTTTTTTATGTAATCGGAAAACTTTTCATCAACAACTTTTTTATAAGTCAGTGAGGCGTGGCGAATATAAAGTTCCCTGTTCTTTTTTATTAAAAATCCGGTATGGGACACATCGTATTCGGTACCGATTTTATTCAATGTTGTTTTGCCATTTACAACAGTCATAAAAATATATGGTCGGTCAATTTTGTTTGTAATCCAATCAATGTTGGATAATAAATATTCAAGTGGTATATATTTTAATGAAACATTTTGTATTGGAATATCAACATTTAATTTATAATTTTGTTTAAACCATTGTTGACGATTAAGTGTAATTTTTGACATACCAATTTCATCCAAAGATTTTACAAAAACATCACTTATATTTTCAACAATCCATTTATTATTTTCTACCCAATCCGGATTTTGAAAATGGTTGCGGGTTTCAAATGAAATTAGACTGTCTCTGTATCGTATTTTATTCATCATATTTTTGAAATCCGCATCGGTACCAGTAAGCGATTTTGCAAGGACCGTTTCAACAAATGTTTGACAATCAAATGCATCAAAACGATACAATGGATTTTTGCTTATGGTGCCGGTATCCCCCTCGCCCAATGGATTAAGTATATATGGTGTGCCAAGGAAAGATTCCGAAACATTTAAAATTTTATCGTATGGCGAATCTGTATTGCCGGCGATGGAGGTATTAAACATTCCAACCAAAATAAAAAATACAACAATGTATATGCTTTTTTTTATCATTTTGTGTCCAAATATAAACATATTTTATTAGATAGTTTACAAAAAAACAATTTATATTTTTTATGTATGTGATTTACTTCTTAAAAATAAAAAATTTTAAATTTTTGATGACTTTTTAATAATAAGAAAGTAGTATATAAGAAATTGAAAAACAAGGATTAAAGTAAATGTCAGAAAATAAAAATATTCTTATGATTGCATCATCATTGGAAAGTGGAGTAATAGATAAATCAGTTATTGATATTGCATGTGTTTTGAAAAAAAATGGATTTGAAGTTTCCGTTGTTTCCGCCGGTGGAAAAATGGTAAAGGAACTTAGAAAGGAAGGAATAAATCATTACCTTCTTCCCGTAAATTCAAATGACTTTTTTGTTGTACGACACAACCTTCGTAAGATAATGGAAATTGTAAGGCAGGAAGAAATTACTCTTATCCACACATTTACACCTCAATCTTCATTTTATGGATTTAAGATTTCAAGAACAATGCAGGTTCCATACATAACCTCATTTTTGAAAATTTATCCACGCACATTTTGGCCGTTTACAAAAAAGAAAATCAACTACCTTACAAAGGGGGCATGTGTTATTGTGCCAAGCGAATATATGGCTTCGTATATTCAAATTGCTTATCATGTGCCAAGCGAAAAAATTGTTATCATTCCGCAATGGATTGATACCGACCTTTTCAATGCGCATAATGTAAGTGCGGAAAGAATAATTTCAACCGCATCGGATTTTCGTATTCCGGAAGATCACTTTATTATTACAACTGTTGGCAAGCTTGAAAAATCAAAGGGGCAAGCATTACTTATAAATGCAGTGGCAAAGCTTCCGCTGGAAATAAGGAATAAAGTTCGTTGTGTTGTTATCGGTTCGTTTAAGGAACATAAAAGATATAAATCTGAACTTGAAAAATTGATGAGGAAACTTGGTGTAGAAGATATAGTACATCTTGCCGGTGAGGCAAATGATACTCCGGCTCTTCTTATGCTTAGTGATGTATATATTGCAACCAATGTTGAACCAAAGGCTTCGCTTATCACTCTTTTAGAGGCGGAAAGTTTGGGACGTCCGATTATTGCGTCAAATATTGGTTCCACACCGGAATATATTTTGGATAATGAAACATGCAAAATGTTTAATCCGAATAACATAGACGAACTTGTTGATGCGATTGTTTGGGCATTAAAAATTACAGAGGAGGAAAGATCCGAAATTTCACAAAAGCTTTCAACCAATGTTCGGTTGAACTTTTCAAAAAGTGTTATTCCTCAACGGATTGTGAATATTTATAATTATGTTTTA
Organism: Alphaproteobacteria bacterium; assembly: GCA_016297965.1. GTDB lineage: Bacteria > Pseudomonadota > Alphaproteobacteria > Rs-D84 > CACZYB01 > CACZYB01. The sequence goes on from JAEDDP010000003.1 coordinate 36,368, forward strand.
GGGTTAAAGTAAAAGAAGATTAGAGGAGGAGAGAAAATGAAAACATTATTTGTAACGTCAGAATTATTTCCATATAATAAGACTGGTGGGCTTGGCGATGTTTGTGCATCTTTGCCATTGGCACTTAAAAAAGGTGGTGTTGATATACGGTATTTAATGCCGGCGTTTCCTTCTATATTACAAAATTTTACTGAACTTACTCCTGTATATAAATTTGAAAACAAATTTAAGACAAAGGAGATAAATATTTATAAGGGAAGCATAAAGGGTAATCCAATAAAGTTTTATTTGGTGGAAGCCCCTGAACTTTTCCTTCGTGCAGGAAATCCGTATTCTGATGTATGTGGAAATTCGTGGGGTGATAATCACATAAGGTATGCCTGTCTTTCGTGGGTTGCCGCACAGTTTGCGGAACTTAATATTGATGGATGGACACCAGATGTTATTCATGCAAATGATTGGATGACCGGACTTATCCCTGCTTATTTGGAAGTATTAAAAAGACGAAATCCAAAGATAAAGACATCGTCCGTGTTTACAATACACAACCTTGCATTCCAGGGACTTTATCCATTTTCTGTGTATGAAGATTTGGATTTGCCAAATTATATGTTTAATGAAGATGGACTTGAATTTTACAGACAGATTTCTTTTTTAAAGGCGGGACTTTCGTTCGCGGATAAAATAACAACGGTAAGTCCAACCTATGCCAATGAAATTCAAACAAATGAATTTGGTTGTGGATTACAGGGAACCTTAGTTAAAAAACGGGAACGACTTACCGGAATATTGAACGGTATTGATTACAGTCTTTGGAACCCAGAACACGATAAGTTTATAAAGGAAAATTATTCAAAAAATAATTTCGCGCAGGGTAAAAGGATAAATAAGGAATATTTACAATCAAAGCTTGGCATACTTAAAAATGGAAAGCTTCCTTTATTTGCGATTTTAAGTCGTCTTACCGAACAAAAGGGAATTGACCTTTTGATTGAATCAATTCCGGCAATTATGATGAATAATGTTCAGGTTGTAATTATGGGAACGGATCAGGGGAACTATCTTCCACGGCTTAAACACATTGCGGAACAATATCCGGACCAATTTGTTGTTGTTGATTTTGATGAAGATTTTTCCCATCAGGTTGTTGCCGGTTGTGATGTCCTTATCAACCCAGCAAGATTTGAACCTTGTGGACTTACACAAATGTTTGCGATGCGTTATGGTACCGTACCATTTACACGAAAAACAGGTGGGCTTGCCGATTCAATAATTGATGCAAATTTCCAAAATACCATTGTAAATAATACGGCGACTGGTTTCCTTTTTGATAACTATTCCGTACACGATTTTATTAACAGAATTCTTAACACTTTCAAAAATGAAAAGAAGATTTGGTCTAATATTGTAAAACAAGCAATGAATCAAAACTTTTCATGGGATAAGTCCGCGGCGGAATATATGGATTTATACAATATGCAACTTAACCTTATCAAATAGGTTGTAGAAGTAAAATTTAATTATCAGTTTTCATTTTGATTATAGTAAAACTTTCTTGACTATATGGGGATTTGGCTTTATTATTTTTCCTATAATTTTATATAGAGGTTTTAAAATGGTTGATAAAGAAAAAAATCAAAAACAAAGTTTCCATTGGGCTGATATTATCGCAGATAAGGTTATTCGTGAAAAGGGGGATAAGGATACCTATACAGTGGCAAGTGGTATTACTCCTTCCGGAGTGGTACATTTTGGAAATTTTCGTGAAGTGATAACTGTGGATTTGGTGGCACGTGCCCTTATGCAAAAGGGAAAGAAGGTTCGTTTCATCTACTCTTGGGATGATTATGATACTTTCAGAAAGGTGCCGGCAAATATGCCAAGGCAGGAAGAATTAAAAGAACTTCTTTTTCAACCTATTGTTGATGTTTTTGATCCATTTGGTGAATATTCATCCTATGCCGAACATAATGAAAAGGTTTTTGAACGGGATTTGCCAAGGGTTGGAATAACCTATGTTGATTTTATTTATCAAAATAAAAAATACCGTGCCGGTGATTATAATGAGAACATAATTCATATTATGGATCACAAAGATGAAATTGGTGAAATTCTTCAACAATTCAGAACAAGTGAGATGGATGAAGATTGGGCGCCACTTCTTACCTATTGCCAAAACTGCAATAGGGACAGAATTTCCATTACTGGGTATGACAAGGAGGCAAAGGTTGTAAGTTATAAGTGTGAACTTTGTGGATTTGAGGGAAAGGAAGATTTGAAAACTTCAAGACGTCTTAAACTTCCATGGAGAATTGATTGGCCTATGCGTTGGGCATACGAAGGAGTTGATTTTGAACCTGGTGGACGTGACCATTCGTCTGCCGGCGGAAGTAGGGATACCGCATCTATTATCATAAGAAAAATTTTCAATCGTGAACCTCCGGTTTATGCGGCATACGACAATATCGGAATAAAGGGATTTAATGGAAAAATTTCATCGTCAAAGGGAAATGTTATCACATTAAAGGAAATATTGGATGTTTATGAACCGGAAATGGTTCGTTGGATTTTCGCATCATATAAACCAAATGCTGCGTTTGATTTGGCATTTGATTTGGATGTCCTTAAAAACTATGAAGATTTTGACAGGCTTGAAAGAACAGTATATGGTCTTGAAAATGTAAATGAAGATAAAAAAAGAAATGCAAGACGTATTTATGAACTTTCACAACTTTCACCGGATGGAAAGATTCCGGATGAAATGCCATTCCAACCAAGTTTCAGACATCTTTGCAACATATTGCAAATAAATGATTTTGATATTCAAAAGGCAAGAAAGCATTATGAAGCAGAAATCAAAAACGAACGTGATGAAAGAAGATTTAGTGAACGTGCGGAACGTGCCGTATTTTGGATTAAAAATCATGCACCGGAAGATTTCAAGTTTATTATAAACAAGGAAAGACGTACAGATATTGAACTTTCCGATGTTGAACGGAAATTTGTTGATGCATTGAAGACTGAACTTCAAAATAACTGGGATAGTTATCAAACCGATAAAGAACTTCAAGGCAAAATTGGAAGTTTGGTTTCGGAATTTGGTTTGACACCGGATATTTACAAAAAACTTTATCAAATACTGATTAACCGTGATTTGGGTCCAAAGTTGGCTGGATTTATAAGAAGTATTGGTAAAGAAAAAATACTTAACATACTTTAAAAATTGCCCCTTAATTGGGGCTTTTTTAATTGTTGGATTTTGATGATTTTATAAAGCTCAATATGTCATCAGCGGAATTCTTTAACACATAATTGTTTAATTTTGCAACCCGTTGTGATGGAATATTGTTCCGGTCAATCTTTAATAATAAATTTATAAAACCACGACGAAACATTTCCTTTTCCGCGATATGAAGTGCCTCAGACAGATAGCCTTTGTTACGGAAATTTTTATCAAGGAAATAAATAATGGAAAGCATATTGTTCGCCTTTAAATATTCAAATGCAATTCCGCCGATATAGGTATTGTCCTTTAAAAATATACCGTATTCCGCCATACGGTTTGTTTTGAAAAGTTCGTGGGTCATTTCAATATATTCTTGGGCAACCTGTTTATTTGAAAAACGTCGGCAAAAATATTTGGCAAAGTCGCTGTTCCGCTCCTCTACCTCAACCACATCGCGCAAATGTTTATCCGATACATCGTGAAGTTTCACAACCACCCTGTCCCCAGAAATAACGGCAGGAAATGACTTTGTATCCTCAGTTTTTAACTTATCAAAATCTGTTGTCATAAAAATGCCTCATATTGTTGTATATGAGGTATTTTACTAAAAAATAAGGTATTTATCAATGATATTTTATTTATCACGTAATTCACCGCCAAGGGCAACAACCTTTTCAATACAGGATTTAAATATAACATTTATTTCTTCATCGGTAAGGGTTTTGTCCTTTTGTTCAATGGTTATATGAATAGCAACGGATTTTGAACCGGATGGCAATTTATCCCCCTTGTAAATATCAAAGATAACGGCATCACTGATGTACTCTTTATTCGCATTTTTTACCGCCGAAAGAATTGTTTCACCAGACACAGAATCATCAATAATCACCGCAAAATCACGGGTAATTGGAAGAAGTTCGGATATATACAACTTCTTTTTCGTGGTACCCTTTGATTTAGTATTTGGCATTAAATCAAGGTTGATTTCAAATGCAACAACAGATGTATTTTTTATGCCGAATTTTTTAAGGGTTAGTGGATGAATTTCACCAATGTATCCGATAACCTTGTTGGCAAAAATCACAGATGCACTTTTGTATGGATTTAACCAATCCGGCAAGTTTTCATTTGAAAACTTTACACTTGATGGATTTACACCGAAAACCTTTAATATTTCAAACACATCATTTTTTACATCGTAAAAATCCCATGATTTTGGAGTGTCGCTCCAATCACGAACCTTTTTATCACCCTGACGTACACCAGAAACGGTAAGGTTTTGTTCGGTTGGTTTTGCCCCATAAAATGTTGGACCTATTTCAAACAAATTTGATGATTGAATTGAACGGGAAAGGTTTTCCTTTATTCCATCAAGCAAGTTTGGAATTATGCTTTGGCGCATTACATTTAAATCATTTGTGATTGGGTTAATAAGTTTAATGCTTTTTACAACACCAAGCTCCTTTTTATCACTCATAAACGACCAAGTGTAAACCTCTGTTAATCCACGATTTGCAAGAATGTGTGGTAATATAGTTTTGTGTGCTGTTTTTGGTTCCACCGTTAAATCAAGTTTTTCCGGTTTAACAGATACCGCCGGCAATTTTTCAAAGCCATATATACGAACAAGTTCTTCGGTTATATCCTGTTTACCCTCTAAATCTGGACGATATGAAGGTGGTACGATATTAAGGTTTTCACCATCAATGGAAACAGAACAACCAAGGTTTTTAATTATTTCAACCATCTTTTCCCGTGGAATATCAAAACCAACACGTTTTGCAAAATAGCCCATTGGGAAAGAAATACTGTATTCCCTAAATCCACATTTTCCAGTTTTTGTTATTGTGGATGCAGAACCACCACAAAGTTCAAGTACTAGGTTTGTTGCAATATCCAAACCCCAAATCGTTGAACAAGGATCAACACCACGTTCAAAACGGAATTTTGAATCGGATTCAATTTTTAACTGTTTTGCGGTTTTACGAATCTTTACTGGATTAAAATATGCACTTTCAATAAGAACATTTTTTGTATCAATAGTACAGGAAGTTGCTTCGCCCCCCATAATTCCGGCAAGGCTTTGTACACCGTTATCATCGCGAATCACTATGTCGCCTTCGTTCAAAATATAGGTGTTGCCGTCAAGCGCCTTAAACTCCTCACCACCACGGGCATAATCAACAACCAATGTACCCTTAATTTTATCCGCATCAAAAACGTGAAGTGGACGATTAAGGCTGTGAAGGCAATAATTTGTAATATCAACCAATGTTGAAATAGAATTCATATTAACCGATTTCAAATATTCGGTAAGCCATAATGGAGAATTTGAATTTTTAACATCCTTTACATAGCGAACATTATATTCAATGGCATCATCCAAGGCACGGTTTTCAACCTTTATTGGATTTTCAAAGGTTTCCTTTACCACCTTAACATTTGGCAAAATCAATTCACCAAATCCAGCGGCAGAAAGGTCCCTTGCAATACCAAGGACACCCAAATAATCCGGATGATTTGGCAAAACATTACCATCATAAATAACATCAAGATTGTAAACCTTTTCAAGGGCGGAAATCGCACTGTCGCCAGCCTTTACATCGGATGGAAGTTCAATAATGCCATCGTGATCTTCACCAATGCCAAGCTCTTTGGCGGAACACATCATACCGTTTGATGTGCAACCACGAACCATTCCTTTTTTAAGCTTTGTTCCATCAAGTGGAATAATATTTCCCGGACGGGCAAGTATTCCCTTTAACCCCTTTTTGGCATTCGGAGCACCACAAACAACATCCAAAATTTCAGAACCGGTATTTACCTTTAAAAGGTGAAGATGGTCGCTGTCTGGATGAGCGGAACATTCAATAATTTCACCAACAATGAAATCGGCAAGTGGTACGCGCATATCCTTCATATCCTCAATTTCAAGACCAAGCATTGTTAGGGAATGTTCAACCTCGGATGGAGTAAGGTTTGTCTTTAAGAACTTTTTTAATTGATTATATGTAAATAACATTTTGAAACACTCCTTTATTTTTTACTTAGACCTGTAATCATATTTGGTATATCGTTGGCATCAAAACCGTAATGGGAAAGCCATCTTGTATCCGCTTCATAACATTTGCGGATATCGGAAATTCCATATTTAAGCATAGTTAAACGTTCAATACCCATACCGAATGCGAAACCTTGATATTCATCAGGATTTACACCAACTGATTTTAAAACGTTTGGATGAACCATTCCACAACCAAGTATTTCAAGCCAGCGGTTTCCATTTGCACCAATTTTTAATTCGCCATCTTTTAATGTGCAACGAATATCCATTTCCGCAGATGGTTCGGTGAATGGGAAATAGCTTGGGCGGAATTGTGTCGGAACATCATCAACTTCAAAAAATAATTTAAGAAAGTCAATAAGGCACCCCTTTAAATGAGCCATTGTTATATTTTTATCAATATACAATCCCTCAATTTGATGGAACATAGGGCTGTGGGTGGCATCCCAATCGCTTCGGTAAACACGGCCCATAGTAATAACCTTTACCGGAACGCCACTTCTTTCCATTTCACGAATTTGAACCGATGAAGTTTGTGTACGAAGAAGGTTTCCTCCTTCAACAAAAAAGGTATCCTGCATAGAACGTGCCGGATGAAATTCAGGAACGTTTAATGCCGTAAAATTATGAAAATCATCTTCTATATCCGGATCATTTGCAGATACCAAACGGAAACCAAGGGTTGCAAAAATTTGAAGAAGTTCTTCACGAACCTTTGTGATTGGATGGACGAATCCCTTTATATTTTCCGCCTTGTTTAAGGTTATATCAATTTTATCACTTTTTAACTTTTCATTTATTTCGGAAAGTTCAAGAATTGATTTTTTGTTTTCAATGGCGGAAATTATTTCCTGCTTAATCAAATTAAGCTCAGCCCCCCTTACCTTTCGTTCATCAGGCGACATTTTCCCCAATTCACGAAGGGCAAGAGAAAGAGAACCAGATTTCCCCAAAACATCTACATTTACAGTTTCAAGTTCAGATGTAGATTTTGAATTTTCTATTCTTTTCAATATTTCATTTTTATCCATCTTTTATATTCCCACAATTTATAAAAAATAAAGAGGCTTTCGTTTGAAAGCCCCCTTATAACACTTTTATCAAAATACACAAAAGATTTAAGCAGAGGCTTTATTTTGCTTCGCCTATAAATCGTTTTGCATTTTCAACAACAACTTTGAAACTGTCAGCATCGCGAACAGCCATATCAGCCAATACCTTTCTGTCAAGGGCAATGTTTGCCTTTGTCAAGGCATTGATAAATTCTGAGTATGTGATTCCGTATGCACGAACAGCAGCATTGATACGAGCAATCCACAAAGATCTGAAATTAGATTTGTTTCTTTTTCTGTCCCTGTATGCATATTGCAAACCTTTTTCAACGCGTTCATGAGCTATACGATAGCAAGAAGAGCTACGACCACGGTATCCCTTTGCCATTGATAATACTTTTGCATGTCTTTGTCTTTTTGTAAGACCTCTTTTTACACGTGCCATTTTTTAAACTCCTCTTATTTCATACCATAAGGCATTGATCTTGCTACTATTTTTTTATCGCATCCTTCAAGATATTGACCATGAATAGCTTCGGTCAATGAACGTGAAGATTTTCTTCTCATAAAGTGATTATGATGAGCGCGACTTGTTTTTACTTTACCGTTTGCAGTCAAGCGGAAACGAAGTTTAAAAGCACTTCTTGTTTTTAATTTTGGCATTTTATCTCCTATATTTATAAGTTAAACAACAGTAGGCAGGCAGCCAATTCAAAGCCTGTTCTACCAAAGATGTTAGAATATATACTCCTAAAATTCAAATTTGTCAAGGCTTTTCAATAATAATTATTGACAAAATATATTTCTTTGTATATATTATATTTCAAACAAAATAAGGAGTGTAATATGATTGTGATTGATAAAAATTTTTATCCGAAAAAAGAAGCATTAAAAAGATGTGAAGATTTTATGAAAAATTCCACAGTTTTCTTTTCCGATGGAAGTTTTACGGCGGGCAAAAATGAAGGTGGGTATGGTTTTATATCTCTTGGAAAAGTTAATGCAAGGGAAAGTGGTGTGGCCCCCGCAAAAACTCCGGTTGAAATGGAATTACAGGCGATAAAACATACCTTGATATATCTAAATTTTAACAAGGACAAAATGGATGATACAAAAATCGTTATTTTCAATGACTGTTTGAATGCAATTTCAAAAATAAAGCAGTATACGAAAAATCCCAACAAGCCGGAAAGTCTTTTGGATGAAATTTATGTTCTTTTAAAAGCTTTAAGTGATAAAGACTTGCTTATTTGCTGGCTTAAAAAAGAAAGTTTGAAATATCACGAACAAGTAGACAGCCTTAGCAAGGCGGCAAGAACTGTTGAACGATAAATAAAAAATTTGGAAATTTAAAAAGGGGGTGTTTGCCCCCTTTCCTTTTAAAGTGTTGCCTTTACCTCTTCGGTTTCATAGCATTCAAGCCTGTCGCCTGGAAGTATGTTATTAAAGTTTTCAAATGAAATACCACATTCCATTCCGGAACGAACTTCCTTTACATCTTCCTTCATACGTTTAAGTTGAGCAAGCTTTCCTTCAAAGATAACAACGTTATCACGAAGCATACGAACGCCACAACCCTTTTTAACGATACCTTCGGTTACCTTACATCCGGCAGCCTTTGCCTTTCCAGCATTAAATACTTGAAGAACATCGGCATAACCAATAAAGGTTTCCTTTATTACAGGGGCAAGAAGTCCAGACATCAAAACCTTTACATCGTCAATCATATTATAGATAACAGAATAATAACGAAGATCAACTTCATCATGTTTTGCCTGTTCCTTTGCATTTGTGTTTGCACGAACGTTAAAGCCCAACACAACCGCACCGGTAGTTTTTGCAAGGGTCACATCGGACTCGTTTATCGCACCAACACCAGAATGCATAACCTGTACGTGAACCTTATCTGATTTTATTTTTAATAGGGAATCAGATATGGCTTCGGCTGAACCTTGGGTATCCGCCTTAATAATAACAGGTAGGGTTTCGGCTTTACCTTCCTTAATATTTTGGAAAATTTCCTGCCAATTTGATTTTTTCGCAACCATCTGGCGTTCCTTTTCCTTACGTTGTCTGTATTCGGCAACTTCACGAGCCTTTGCCTCAGATTCAACAACAACGAAATCATCGCCGGCAACAGGAGTTCCTTCAAATCCAAGGACAACTACTGGTTGGGATGGAACGGCAGATTGAACCTTTTTTCCAAATTCATCAAGCAATTCACGAACCTTTCCAACGGATGAACCGGATACGAAAATATCTCCTTTTTTCAATATACCCTTTTGTACGAGAACTGTGGCTGTGGAACCACGACCTTGTTCCATTTTTGCCTCAATTACGGCACCGGTTGCATGACCTGCAATATTACCCTTTAATTCAAGCATATCGGCTTGGAGAAGTAAAAGTTCCTCCAACTTATCAAGATTAAGTTTCTTTTTGGCGGAAATTTCAACATCAAGAATGTCACCACCAAGTTTTTCAACAACCAATCCCTGTTGCAATAATTCCATACGAACCTTTTCAGGGTTTGCCTCAGGTAAATCAATTTTGTTAATCGCAACAATCATTGGAACCTTGGCTGCCTTTGCATGGTTGATAGCCTCTATTGTTTGAGGCATAATACCATCGTTTGCCGCAACAACAAGGATGACAATATCGGTAACATTAACACCACGGGCCCGCATAGCAGAGAAAGCTTCGTGTCCTGGGGTATCAATGAATGTAATCTTACGTCCCGATTTGTTTGTGATTTGATACGCACCAATATGTTGTGTAATACCACCGGCTTCACCACTTACGACATCAGTTTTACGGAACGCATCAAGAAGTGAAGTTTTACCATGGTCAACATGTCCCATAACAGTTACAACAGGTGGGCGTGGTTGCCAGATTTCTTCAACTGAATTATCTTCCAAAATAGAAGTTACTGTATCGGCATCGGAAACACGTTTTACGGTATGACCAAATTCCATAACAATAAGTTCGGCAGTATCGGCATCAATTACTTGATTGATTGTAGCCATAATACCAAGCTTCATCATTGTTTTGATAACATCACTGCTTTTTTCGGCCATACGGATTGCCAATTCCTTTACGGTAATGGTTTCAGGAAGAATAACTTCGTGATAAGTTTTTTGAACTTCCTTTGGTTCTTGATGTTCCATAAACTTACGATAATTTTTTTCCTTTTGACGTTTGATTGAGGCAAAAGAACGGCGATGTTGACGAGCGCCCACGAAATCCATTGCGGATGTAAGGGATGCAGAACGTTCTTCTTGGTCGTCATCACCATCATCATAATCAAGATCACTGCTTGAAACAACGACATTAGAGAAATTTATTTTTCGGTTATCACGATTTGCAAATTTCTTTTTTGTTTTATCGGATGGGGATGGTTTACCCTTTTTATTTGAAGAAGTATTTTCGTCTTCTTCATCATCTTCGTAAACATCCTTATTCTTTTTATATTTTTTATTTTCCTGTTCTTCCGCAGGTTTTGGAGCCTCAGGTGCCTGAGTTTCAACAGTTTCACGAGTGGATACTTCCTGTTGTTTTTGTTTTTCAAGTTCGGCTTCGGCCTCTAATCTTTCTTTTTCAATCAATGCTTGACGTTCGCGTTCGGCTTCGGCCTGTTTTTCGGCTTCGGCCTTTGATTGTGCTTCAAGCTTTTTTGCATTTTCAAGGATACTTTTCAATTTATCTGTTTGCGCCGTATTTTGTTTTGATACGGTCGCAGAGGCAGATGAATTATCCGAAGAGGTATTTCCAGAAGAAAATACACGTCTTTTCTTTATCACTTCAACTTCAATACCACTTTTTGAAGATGAGGCAACCTTTGTTCCCAACTTTAATGTTAATTTTTCACCCATAAAAATACCTCTTTTTATTAGTGTTAATTCCTATTATTTTTCAAACCAATGTGAACGAGCAGACATAATAATCTTTTCTGCATCCTTTTCATTTATAACATTGGAGCCAAGCATTTCAACAAGTTCATCGGATGCAAGGTCAGCCAAATCATCCAAAGTTTTTACACCCTTTTCACCAAGTGTTAAAATCATATCTGGGGTTAAACCTTCAAATGATTTCAATGAATTGTCAATACCAAGCTTTTCTGAATCTGTTGCAAATTGTGCCTTTTCTTTTTCAACGTATGCCTTTGCACGATTTTGAAGTTCGGTTGCAACTTCGGCATCAAAACCTTCAATAGATGTAAGTTCTTCCATAGGAACAAGTGCAATTTCTTCTACGGTTGAAAAACCTTCTACTACAAGCAAGTGTGCGATAACGTCATCAATATCCAATGCGGAAATAAATTTATCGGTTCTTTCCTTTATATCCTTTTGACGTTTTTCGGATGATTGATCTTCACTCATCACATCAATACCCCAACCAAGAAGTTGTGATGCAAGACGAACGTTTTGACCATGACGACCAATTGCAAGTGAAAGTTGATCATCTTCTACAATGGCATCAATCTTCTTTGCTTCTTCATCAACAATAACCTTTACAACCTTAGCAGGAGACAAAGCATCAACCGCCAATTTTGCAACGTTTTCGGTCCATTCAATAACATCAATTTTTTCGCCGGCAAGTTCGTTTACGATATTTTGAATACGGCTTCCCTTCATACCAACACATGCTCCAACTGGGTCAATAGATGCATCGGATGTTGAAACGGCAACCTTTGCACGGGAACCAGGATCGCGAGCAACAGATTTAACAACGATAACACCTTCGTAAACTTCTGGGATTTCAGCTTCAAAAAGTTTTGCCAAAAATTGTGGATGTGAACGGGTTAAAAAGATTTGTGGTCCGTTGTTATCACGTTTTACATCAAGAATAAGCGCACGAATTCTGTCGCCAACGTGAAGATTTTCACGAGGAATCCCTTCGTTTCTTTTGATGATACCTTCGGCCTTTCCGTTAATATCAACGTAAACTGTACCGTATTCGGAACGTTTAACAACACCGTTTACAATAGTTTGGGCCTTGTCCGCAAATTCGGCATATTCTTTTTCCTTCTCCGCAGATTTGATTTTTTGCAAAACAATTTGACGAACAGATTGGAAATTTGAACGACCAAAATCAACTGGAAGTAATTCTTCATCAATATGTGAACCGATTTCCAATGTTGCATCCTTTTTCTTTGCATCGGCAAGGGAAATCATTGTATCTGGATTAAATTCAATTTCTTCGCCGTTTTCGTCGGTAATTTTATCACCAACAACAGTTAATCTTTTGAAAATTGTAATTCTTCCATCCTTACGGTCAATGTTTGCAACGATGTCGTAGTCATAACCGTATTTGTTTCTTGCAACCTTTTCAACGGCAGCTTCCAAAGCCTTGAAAACAATTTCAGTATCAATATTTTTTTCCAAACTTACACTGTTTGCGATTGCAACTAGTTCTGGTCTTGGTAAAGATAATGCTTCGTACATTTTTACTTTTTCCTTTCTTGTTTATCTTTCTTTAAAATTTCACGGATTAAATCATCGTCAACCAAAAGTTTACATTTTAAAATGTTATCAAACTTTAAATCAACGGTTTGTAATTTTTTATCAAGGGTTGTTTCAAGATTTATGGTCGTACCATCAACGGATAAAATTTTACCCTTTAAACGCTTTCTTGTATCCTCAGCCGACCTTGGCATTTTAAGTTCAAGTTTCACATTTCGTCCGGTAAAGTGTTTGTAATCATCAAGTTTTACAAGTGGACGGTCCATACCGGCAGAACTTACCTCCAACATATACTTGTCCTTAATAATGTCTTCAACATCAAGGATTGTTGAAAAAGCCTTGCTTACCTTTTCACATTCATCAATTGAAATTGGGGATAAATCCAATTTTTCAACCAATATCTGTAAAACCTGATGTGCATAGGAAACCTGTACAATATTAAGTCCGTATTCGGATGCAGTCGGTTCAAGTATTTGTTCTATTTTTTCAGTTATTATCATATATTTTTCCCTTTTCTATTAAAAAAGTGGGGCTTTTTAAGGCTCCCACTCTTTTGATTTCCAAGAATGTATAGTTATATTAAACATTTTCCTTTTAAAATGCAAGAAAAAAATGTATAATTACACATATTTAATAAGAAAGGAGCATATTATGAATGAAATGATGGATTTGGTTCCTATGGTTGTTGAACAAACAGGTCGTGGTGAACGTAGTTATGATATATATTCACGACTTTTGAAGGAACGTATCATTTTTTTAAGTGGTGAGGTTAATGATGTTTCATCAAGCCTTATCGTTGCACAACTTTTATTTTTGGAATCGGAAAATCCAGATAAGGACATTTATATGTATATAAATTCACCGGGGGGTGTTATTACATCCGGAATGGCAATTTATGATACAATGCAATATATAAAACCGGATGTTGCAACACTTTGTATAGGTCAGGCTTGCTCTATGGGTTCATTCCTGCTTGCCGCAGGAGCAAAGGGCAAAAGATTTTCCCTTCCGAATTCAAGGATTATGATACACCAACCACTTGGCGGATTTCAAGGACAGGCAACAGATATTGAAATACATGCCCGCGAAATACTTAATATCCGTAAAAGAATGAATACTCTTTACAGTCAACATTGCGGAAGAAGTATTCAAGAGGTAGAACAGGCAGTTGAACGTGATAATTTTATGAGTGCCGAAGAAGCAATGAGATTTGGCTTAATTGATAAAGTTATTACGGACAGAAACGAAATAAAGTAAAGTTTAGGTAAAAACAAAAATACCCCCCGAAAAATGGGGGCTTTATTTTATCTTGATTTTTGTTTGATAAGCATATCTATATTTTTAATTCTGTTTTTGTAATCTTCTATAATACTTTTAACACCGGATGTATCATATTCATCATTTATATCGGTTACAAACTTTAAATAGGATTCATTTAAAGTAAGATCATATTCCAATCTTTTCTTTCTTTTTTCCAATGTTTCAACACTGCTCATTTTATCAACTATTTTAAATATATTCATTTTAGACCTCACTAAGTTAAAAAAATTCAGGAAAATATAGCACGTTATTTTTAATAGTCAATAACTATTATTTTGTACTGTTGTATAGCAATGTTGCCGAAAGGAAACCGTCAATATCCCCGTCAAGGGTGGCTTCTATATTAGAAGTTTCATAGTTGGTTCGTAAATCCTTTATCATTTGATATGGTTGCAAAACATAGGAACGAATTTGTGAACCCCAACCATTTTCAGCCTTTGATGCATTGATTTTTGCTTCCTCCTCCGCCCTTTTTTCCAATTCCAAATTGTAAAGGCGAGATTTAAGCATATTCATTGCGACATCCTTATTTTTAAACTGGGAACGTTCATTTTGGCATTGAACCACAATTCCGGTTGGAATGTGGGTGATACGAACGGCACTGTCGGTTTTGTTGACATGTTGTCCGCCGGCGCCACTTGAACGATAGGTATCAATACGCAAATCCTTTTCATCAATGTGTATTTCAATTTTGTCGTCAACAACTGGATAAACCCACACAGAAGCAAAACTTGTATGACGACGGGCATTTGAATCAAATGGTGAAATACGGACAAGACGATGTATGCCACTTTCACCTTTAAGCCAGCCATAAACATCCACACCAGTTATTTGGAGTGTGGCGGATTTTATACCGGCTTCATCGCCTGCGTGTTCCTCAATCAAATCAACCTTAGCCTCATGTTTTTCACCCCAGCGGATATACATACGAAGAAGCATTTGCGCCCAATCGCATGCCTCGGTTCCACCGGCACCACTGTGAATTTCAATATAGGCGGGAAGACTGTCTGCTTCTCCATTTAACATAAGTGAAAGGCGAATTTGTTCCAATGATGCCTCAAACTCATCTATTTGTTTTTCGGTATCGGAAACAAGTTCGGTATCATTTTCGGATTTTGCAAGGTCCAACATATCCTTTAAATCATTAAATTCCCTTGATTTATCAGAATATAAATTAATTTTTCCCTCCACCGCCGATTTTTCGGACAATATTTGTTGCGCAGTGGTTGGATTATCCCAAAGGTTCGGGGCGGATGCACGGGAATTTAACTCATTTAATTTTGAAGTAAGAGCTGGGATGTCAAAGACACCCCCTGATTTCGGATAAAAGTTCCTCTATTTTAGAAAAAGTATTCGGTCCCATTATTCAACTACCTTTGCACAACCCCTTACATAACTTTGAAGAGATTTATTTAATTGTATTTCACGGGATGAAAGCTTTGACAAATTACCATCTTCATCCATTACCAAAACCTGACATACGTTATCTTGTTGTTTAATAACGAATGTATCACCATCTGAAAGGTTGCTTATCACAGTATACAATCCGGTATCGGTTGAACCAACACGACCACCAAGTCCGGTAATGATTGCAATATCAATATCATCCTGTGTTTCATCGGTTCCAATATCGCCAGAATCAATAATATTCAAAAGTCGCGCACGGGCAGAATTGATGCTTTTTATCCCTTCAATAACATAAACATTTGAAATATTATCCACATCCTTCAAATGGGTATTTGTACCATTATCCAAAAGATATTTTTTATCGTGTATGCTTTTCTTTTTTCTTTCCTTGTACTGATGTTCATCAACCCAGCCCAAATCATCATAATATTTAAGATGTATACCAACCTCACCCTTATCTTTTTCCGCATTGTTCGGAATTATTGAAGGAATAACATTTTTGGATGTACGATGACCAAGATTTGATGCAGCGGATTTAACAAAGCTTTCCTTTGCCGTAGAAAGAAGATTTCCGCGTTTGTCCTCAGTAAACTCATTAAGTTCAAGCATTTCATAGGTTTCTTCACCACAGGCCTGTCTTGCCTCATATATATAGCCAGCAAGCACTGCTTCAACTGCATTTCTCCAATTTTCAGATTTATTTGTGAATTGAAGTGTTGAATAGTTTTCAAGAAGTTTTGGAATATTGGCAAGTCCCAAATCCCCCGCCTTTGCAAATTTTGATGCAACATCAGGCTGTTCACCACAAGTTTGTGTCATTAAATTTGTAAATTCAAAGAAATTTCCATCGTGTGCAATTGCCGCCGCATAACATTTTTTGGCTGCCTTTAACCTGTTATTTGCAACGACACACTCACTTGACCCCTTAACAGCGGATGTTTCAACGGTATTTTTTGCACCCAACCATTTATCAAGGGCGTATCCCTTATATGCATCACATTTTTTCTTGTATGCACTAAATTCATTTGCACCAACAACGGCAGAAAGTTGCATATCCATAATATCATAGTAATCCGCCATTGTTTTATCACTGCAATCAGAATATGCACCACCGGATTGAACCTTATTTACATTATAACATTCACGGTCAAGTCCAAGCATATATTTTGTTGCACAATCTTCCTTTATATATTCGGCGGATTGGGTCGTTGAAGATGTAGTTGTGGTGGAAGTACGTGATCTTTTTGATGAATTACCACGGGAACTTGATGCACGAGTAGCAGTTGTTGTTTGTGCGGATGAAACCCTGTTGGAGGAAGCCTTTCGTTCTGCCTCCTGTGAATAGGCATCACCAGACAACAAAATACCGCCAATCATAAAAGAAAGTGGTGTAAATCCAACAATTAAGGACCTTTTAGATATTTTCATTAAACTTCTCCTTCTACCCTCCATTTGTTTTTGATTTTACACTTTTTTTAGCCTGTTTTCAAGATGTAATTTATTTTTAACATTATTTTTATTTTTTTGATGACTTTTTGAATGGAAGAGTCTTATAATGATGGGATATTTTTAGTAAAGAAATATTGATAAAAATAAAGGCGTATAAAAATGAAACTTAATGAAATCAGAAAGACCTATACCGGATTTTTTGAAAGTAAGGGTCACAAACTTGTAAAATCAAGTTCTCTTGTTCCACAAAATGATCCAACCCTACTTTTCACAAATGCGGGAATGAATCAGTTTAAGGATGTATTTACCGGAAAGGAAAAACGTGATTACACACGTGCAACAACTGCACAAAAGTGTGTTCGTGCCGGTGGAAAGCATAATGATTTGGATAATGTTGGTTATACAACAAGACACCATACATTTTTTGAAATGCTTGGCAACTTTTCTTTTGGTGATTATTTTAAGGAACAGGCAATCACTTTTGCGTGGGAATTTTTATCAAAAGTTTTAAAGCTTGAAAAAGACAGACTTTATTTTACCGTTTACCCAGAAGATCACGAAGCAAGGGAGCTTTGGAAAAAAATCGCCATGGTTGGTGATGACCGTGTTCTTGACATAAAAGATAATATATGGGCGATGGGTGATGTTGGTCCATGTGGTTTTGATACGGAAATGTTTTATGATAAGGGACCACAAGTTGCCGGTGGACTTCCAGGAACTCCAGATGAAGATGGGGACAGATACATTGAAATTTGGAACAATGTGTTTATGCAATATGAAACCCTTCCAACCGGTGAAAAAATTGAACTTAAAAACAAAAACATTGATACCGGAATGGGACTTGAAAGAATTGCATCTGTTCTTCAAGGGGTTGATGATAACTTTGATATTGATTTATTTAAAAATTTAATTGCATACGAAGAAGAAATCCTTGGCGTTAAAAAGACACCGGAAAACACCGCTTCATTTAAGGTTATTGCAGATCACGTTCGTGCTTGTTCCTTCCTTATTGCCGATGGTGTTCTTCCATCAAATGAAGGTAGAGGTTATGTTCTTCGTCGTATTATGCGTAGGGCTTTGCGTCATATAAATATGCTTGGGGTAAAGGAACCTGTACTTTACAAGATTACCGAAAATGTTAAGGAGCAAATGGGGGATGTTTATCCAGAAATTGTTGAAGCAGATGCCCTTATTAAACAAACAATTAAAACAGAAGAAGAAAACTTTGGTCAAACACTTGATGCCGGACTTAAAATTTTGGAAGATGAAATTTCAAAGACAAGTGGTAAGGTTTTAAGTGGTGAAAGTGCATTTAAGCTTTATGATACTTATGGTTTCCCTCTTGATTTAACAGCAGATATTTTAAGAAACAAAAATATGACTGTGGATACAGAAGGTTTTGATAAGGCGATGGCAGAACAACGTGAAAAATCCAAAAAGGCATCCAATTTTAAGGGAGAAGCCGGAAATAAAAAAGTTTGGTATGATGTAAAGGAAAAAGTTGGAACAACTGAATTTGTTGGATACAACAAACTTTCATCAGATGCAACGGTGAAGGCAGTTGTTAAAAATGGGGCCATTGTTCAAGATGCCACAATGGAAGATGGCGATGAAATTTTTGTTATTGTTGACCGGTCTCCTTTCTATGCGGAATGTGGTGGTCAGATATCCGATAAGGGTACAATTGAAAAGAACGGAAAAGTATATAACGTTTCCGATGTAAAAAAGGCCGTTGACAATGTTTATTTCCATAAAATAGACCTTAACCTTGGGGACAGTATAAAGTCCGGTGATAAAATAAAGATGGTTGTTGATGCGGATGCAAGAAAGCGTATTATGGCAAACCATTCTGGCGCTCACCTTCTTCAAAAGGCATTAAAAGTTGTTGTTGGTGATAATGTTTCACAAAAGGGTTCATGGGTTGGATTTGACAGTTTCAGATTTGATTTTGCGAATCCAAAGGCATTAACCGGCGAACAAATAAAAGAAGTTGAAAAGCTTGTAAACAAATACATTACCGAACACATTGAAATATCAAAGAAAGAAATGCCAATTGAAGAGGCAAAAGCAACTGGTGCTATTGCTTTGTTTGGTGAAAAATATGGTGATGTTGTTCGTGTTATTGATATGGGCGGAGTTTCAATTGAACTTTGCGGTGGAACACATTGTGATAATACATCAGAAATTGGTTTCTTTAAGATATTAAAGGAGGAGTCGGTTGCTGCGGGTATTCGTCGTATTGAAGCAATTACCTTGTTTGATGCATGGGATTTGGCAAAGAAATATGGACTTGATACAACAAAGTCCCCAGATGTTTTAATTTGCGAACTTCAAGACAAACTTCAAGCGGAAAAAATGAAGGAACAAGACAGACTTGCCCAAGAATTTGAAGAAAAAAGACGTCAAGAAGTTGAAGAACAAAATCGTCAAATTGAAAAGGCAGTGAATGGTGTAAAAACAGTAAAGGTTGGAAATATAAACTTTGTTTTTGGCATTTATTCAGATGTGATGGCAAAGAATTTAAAACCAGTTGCGGACAGACTTCGTGCAAATGCAACAAGTACCGTTATTGCCCTTATTTCAACAGATGGCGGAAAGGTTTCTGTTATTACCGCAGTAAGTGCCGATTTGAAAGAAAAAATTTCAGCGGTTGACCTTGTAAAACAGGCATCCGAAATACTTGGCGGACACGGTGGTGGTGGACGTCCAGATTTGGCACAGGCCGGTGGTGTTGATGCATCAAAAATTGATGATGTAATTTCAACATTTACAAAACAACTTGGGGATATATAGGTGAAAAGATGAATAAAAAAAGAGTTGCCGTATTTTTTGGTGGAAAGTCATTTGAACATGATGTAAGCATTTTGACCGGACTTCAAGTAATGCAGGTTTTGGATATAACAAAGTATGAACCAATACCTGTGTATGTTGATGTTGACGGGAAATGGTGGACCGGAAAAGCTTTGCTTGATATGAAAAACTATCCAATAGATGAAAATATCAGGGCAACTCTTCATCATATTGCAATAAGTGTTGGTCGTGGTGATTTGACACCAAGGTTTGAAATATTAAATCCAAAAATGTTTGGAAAAAAGTTTATTGAATTTGATATTGCATTTTTTGCTTTTCACGGAAGTATGGGTGAAAACGGACCAATGCAGGGAGTTATGGAGGCATCAAATATTCCATACACCGGTGCCGATGTTTTGTCGTCCGCAATTTATATGAGTAAGACAGACACAAAGGCAATTTGCCGAAGCATTGGAATAAAGGTTCTTGATGAAATAGTGTTGAAAAAACCGAACATTAACGAATCTTTTGATGTAAAATCCCTTACAAAAGGATTGAAAATAAACTTTCCTGTTTGTGTGAAACCGGCAAACCTTGGAAGTTCGGTTGGAGTATCAAAGGCGGTAAATGAGGATGAACTTCAAACATCAATACTTCAAGTTTTCAAGCTTGATAATGAAGTGATTATTGAACCTTTTGTTGAAAACCTTAAAGAATACAATGTTGCCGTTATGAAAAATTTGGATGGGGAAATAATTACATCCGTAATTGAGTCTCCGGTTGAAAAACACGAATTTTTGGATTTTAAGGACAAATATTTGGCAAGCGATGGTGCAAAAAAGACCGGTCCTGCAAAGCTTGCCGTTCCAACAGAAGGACTTCTTTCAATGGGACGTGAATATAATCCACAAATAACAGATGAAATGAAACATTTCATTGAAACTTCGGCAAAAAAGTTATTTGGATATATGGGAGCGACCGGTAATCCAAGAATTGATTTTTTGTGTAATTCAAAAACAAATGAGCTTTGGCTTAATGAAGTAAATCCAATTCCGGGGGCATTTGCATTTTACCTTTGGGAAAAATCGGAACACAAAATTAACTATGCAAAGCTTGTTGACATAATTATTCAAAATGGATTTAAAAATTTTGATGCAAAAAATAAAAACATTGATTTGAAAACTGCATCATCAATAATTTTTAAAAAGAAATAAATAAGGCCCCGTAAATGGGGCTTTTTTTTTAGATGTTTATTTTCGCTTCAAACACATCGGGTAAATCGTTTTCATAAAGGACAACATCATTTGCCCGCATATTAAGATTTAACCATTCCTGCGCCTGTTTCAATGTATCAACAAAGATAAGTTCTTGATTGTCCCGTTTACCATTTTTAAATGTATCGGTAAATGATTTTATCCGGTCGGGTACAACGGCAATTACTATATCACAGGTATCAAGTGCGATTTCGGCAACTTCCCTGTGTTGTGCATCGTGTTGATTGCCAAGTTCAACCATCCCCGGTGTGATAAGTATTGCACGCCCTTTATTTTCCGCGGCCAAGGAATGTAATGTTTCAAGTGCCGATTTAAAGCCATCAACATTTGAATTGAAGGCATCATCAATTATGATTGCTCCGTTTAATTGCTTTTTTACCTCTAATCTGTGTTCGGTTTGTGGCAATGATTTAAGTGTTGCAATAATTGTATCAGGTGAAAGTCCAAGCTTTAATGCCATAATAAAGGCGAGTGATATATTTTGTGCCTGATGTTTTCCAAATATAGGTGCTGTTATTTTGTATGTGTTTTTATTGTAATGTAAATTAAAGCTTAATCCATTAACAGATGTTGAAATGTCGGTTATATCAAAATCGGTACGGTCAGCCCTGTACTTTTTAATATACTTATAATCAACAAGTTTTGAATTTATAACATAAAAACCATTATTTTTTTTAACGGACTTTATCAAATCAAACTTTTCCTTTGCGATGGCATCCTTTGATTTAAAGTTTTCAAAGTGTGCCGAACCAATTGCCGTAAGGATACCAAATGTTGGTTCAATAAGGTTGCAAATCTTTCTTATCCGACCGGAACGGGATGTTCCAACCTCAACAATAAAATATTTATATTGTGGTTTAAGTTCTTCACGAATCACTTGGGTGATACCCATCAATGTATTTATGCTTCGTGCAGTTGTCATTGAAGTTGATACAGATGACAATATGTGATTAAGGATATTTTTTGTGCTGGTTTTTCCAAATGAACCGGTAATTCCAATTACAACCGGATTTATTTTTTGAAGCTTTGCCCGTGCCTGTGCAATATATCTACGACGAATAAAAAACTCTAATGGCGAAAGCAACAAATTTGCAATAATAAGTGTAAATGGAAGAAGTTGAATTACAAAAATCAAATATCCCATTATTTCACAAAAACAGTAAATATCCTTTGTATAAAGTTTATATGTATAATAAAAAAGTGATGAAGACATACAAATATCAATCACAAATGCAATTTGTAAAATTCGTTTTATACGCTTTGTTAAATCAAGCTTTTTTTTGGCGAAACTTTGTTTTGTTGGATTTGGGGTTATAAGGGCAAAGGTAATAAATGCCAATGAGGTAACGATAACATCCAATGGGTAAATTTTTGTACCGGTTGCAAATATGGTATATAGGAAAAATATCAATGACAAACGCTTATCAACCAATTGAAACTTATGAAAAATAAAATGAATAAATGATTTTGTTTGATAACGTTCCTGTTGAAAGAAAAGACTGTAAAACATAGTCCTTTTGTATGCAAAAAACATAAATGAAAGAAATGCACAAATTATATACATTTTATTTAATCCTTTATTGTATTTAAAATAATTGAGGCAACCTGATATTTCCCAGCGGAAAGAATAGAATTATGATCAAATGTTGGAAGAATATATAGGCGCGAATTTTTGATAAGTCTGTTATACTTTTTTCCAAAATATGCAGGTGTGGTTGTATCACCTTCCCCATAAATAAGTGTTGTTGGAACAGATACAGAGCGTGCAATATGACTTAAATCTTCAAGCACAGTTTTTTTCAAAATTTCCCGCATTAGTGGAGTTGCATTTTTATAATCTGCACTGGCAAAACGAGCATAATATTTTCGGTAAAGGCTTGATGTCATAACATCCCGACCAATAATTCGGTAAAAGGTACGAAGTCCCCTTGCACCAGTTAAAATAACTTCCCGTAAAAGCCTTTTATGCTTTTTAAGCCCAGCACCGGCAACAACGAAAATTCCGGAAATAAGCTGTGGGTAATATGCACCAAGGTATACCGCAATTCGTCCACCGAATGAATGACCGACAATATAAACCCTGTCATCACATGAAAACTTTGCACGAATAAAATCAACAATAATATCGGTATAATTGGAAACGGAAAGAACCTCCGTCGGCATATCACTTTGTCCGAACCCCGGTAAATCAATCAAATAACAATCGTATTCCCCAAGTTGTTCGGCAATAGGTTTAATATTCAATAAAGAATGCCCCCAACCGTGAAGAAGAACAAATTTTATATTTGATTGTTTTGTTCCGGCAATAAATTCGTAATGTAAATTTTTATATATCATTTTTTACCTTTTATCCTTTGGATTATACATTATATGTAAAAAAAAGACAAAGGAAATCTTTGTCTTGCTTTTTTGTGATTTTTTGGTATTATATGTGGTTGAGGGTTGACGGACGGTTCGGATATTCCAACTGGTCAGGTTCGGAAGAAAGCAGCCAAGAATGTTCGGGGCGGGTCGTCAATTCCTCAAAAAACAAATTCAATCAAAAATTACTGTAAATCTATATCAATAATTGACATATTGAAGTCGTATGATGTTTCACCTTCGTCTTCGTCCTTGTAAAGAGTACCAATAAATTCTGTACCCATATAAACCTCAGCCATAGAGCTGTCGGAATTACTTAATTTTAGTTTTATGTCTGGATTTTTAAATTTTAATTGAAGGTAGTTTGCAAGCTTTGCAAGTTCTTCATGATTCATAATAGTACTCCTTATCTGTTTATTATGTTAAGCATTATAAAGGAATAATATAAAAACACAAATGAAAAAAACAGGCCCCAGAAAATGGAGCCTGAAAACCGTTAATTATCATAAACTTCTATTAACGCGTTTATTTGTCCCTGATCGTAGTATTTATTGAATTTTGTACCTTGTTTAAATTTTTTTTCCTTTTTACCCTTCTTTTTATCAGTTATTTCCTTTGATTTGATACTTCCATCAGCATAATAATTTATTACTGTAAATACATCGTCGGCCTTATTCTTTTTAAAGAAAGTTTTTACATTTTTACCGTCTGGGGTAACAATTATTCCGTTCATTTGATCGCCGTTTTCATAGTATGAAACCATATTGTTGCCGGATTTCATAAAGCCGGTTATCTTGTCCCCTTCTAAATCACAATATGTGAAGTTGCCCTTTTTGGATTTATCGCAAATAACGGCATCTGTTTCATATTCGTATACTGTATACATAGGTGTTGGTTGCTTTGCATTATTTGTTTCTTTTTGTTTTGTTGATGTTGAAGAATTTGACATACTGCATGCGGAAAGCACACATAGTATTGGTAATAATTTTTTCATAATAGCCTCCTTTTTGGTTATAGACATATTATCAAGAAAGATTTACCAAATTTCAAATAGTATAAATCCCTAGGTTTTGAAGCCTAGGGATTAACCTTTGGATTGCCCCCAAAGTTATTTTTTTACTTACGCTGTTTTTCTTACCTTTTCTGAAATATTAAGTTCACGGTCAAGAAGTATCATTTGTTCACGAGTATCTTCAAAGATAAACAACTTTATCTTGTCTGCAATATCTTTGTTGCTCATATCACGAGTGTTTTCAGCGAATGATTGTCTTTTGATTTGGAAAGAAGTGTATGCACCAAGAAGGTCGCTTCTGTCCAATGATTCAATATTTCCGGCATTTCCCATTTTTATATTTTTTGCGATTGCATCTTTTAGGGAAATTGTTTCGCCAGATTTGTTTACCCAAACTGTTTCTTCAAGAATTGTATCAATAACGGTCATTAAAACTGTTTTATTTTTGCTCTCCATGTTATTTCTCCTTATATCGTTGTTGTTAATTCATTCCGCTCCACAACATTATTTATGAATCATTCCGATTCTATTGTCAAGTAAAAAAATTAAAAAATATCACTTTTATTAAAAATAATTCGTTTTTTACTGTAAAAATTTAATTTTTGGCATTTGATACCATATAAAAACATATTTTTGTAATTGACAACCATAAAATACCATAATAATATGGACTCATAATTAAAGGAAAAAAGTATGTCATTATTTTTGGGAACCATAGAAAATAAAGTTGATGCAAAGGGTCGTGTAAGCGTTCCGGCAGATTTTCGTATGGCAGTAAAAAATGATGATTTTCAAGGTGTTATTCTTTTTCATTCTTTTACAAATAAATGTATTGAAGGTTGCACAATGTCCCGTATGGAACAAATTTCAGAGGCAACCGACAATCTTGACCTTTTCAGTGAGCAAACAGAAAGTTTAAGTTCACTTATATTTTCCGATGCAAGACAGCTTTCCTTTGATGTAACGGGACGAATTGTAATTCCATCCGATTTGTTGGAATTTGCCGGAATTGATGGAAATGCTTTGTTTGTTGGTCGGGGTAAAACATTCCAGATATGGAATGCCGATGAATTTAAGAAGGTTCAAGAGGAAGTAAGGGCAAATGCCGTTCGTAATCGCCCTTCTTTGTCATTCAAAAAGGATTAGTTGATGGGTGAAAATATTCCACATATTCCGGTTATGCTTTTACCTGTACTTCAAAACCTTAATGTTCGTGAAGGTTGTGTTTATGTTGATGGAACGTTTGGAAATGGTGGATATACCGCCGGAATACTTCAAACACCGTGCACAAAAGTAATTGCCTTTGACAGGGATGAAACTGTGCTTCCACGGGTTGCCGAATTTAAGGAAAAGTATGGAGACAGGTTCGTTTTTTTTCAGGAACGATTTTCACAAATTTTTCCAACGCTTAGCAAAAATAATATTGGACCGGTTGATGGATTGGTTTTGGATATTGGGGTGTCGTCTATGCAAATAGATACACCGGAACGTGGCTTTTCATTTCGTTTTGATGCTCCGCTTTCTATGGCGATGGGGAAAAATGATTTGGATGCAAGGGAAGTAATCAATAATCTGTCAGAGGAAAAACTTTCCGACATTTTTTATAAGTATGGCGAAGAACCAAGGTCGCGGGCAATTGCACGAAGAATTGTAAGTGCAAGGGGGAATAAGCCAATAATTACCACATTTGAATTGGTGGATATAATTAAAAATTTTGCCGGTGAATGGCAGGCACAAAAGATAATTCCACGAATTTTTCAATCACTTCGTATTTATGTAAATGACGAGCTTGGCGAACTTGAAACTGTGCTTGGAGGCAGTGAAAAAATACTTAAATCGTCGGGGCGACTTGTCGTTGTGGATTTTCATTCCCTTGAAGACAGGATTGTCAAAAATTTTATGAAGGAAAAGACGGGGGCAAAATCTGTATCGTCAAGATATGCACCACCGACAGATGAAAATAAAAATTTAAAATTATCCTTTAAAACAGTTCAAAAAAATGCTATACTTCCAACAAGTGATGAAGTTGAACGAAACCCACGGGCAAGATCAGCAAAATTACGTGTTATTGAGAAGTTATAGGCAGAAATGATAAAAAAATATAAACATCTTTTTTTTCCGATTTTAGTGGTTGTTGCTGTGCTTTCATCTGGGCTGGGCTTTTTCCTTCAATTTAAAATAAACAAATTTGACAGGGAGATTGCAAACCTTCAATCCGAAATAAAAAAAACGGATGTTGAAATAAAGGTTTTGAAAACGGAAATTTCCCATCTTACATCAATTCAACGGGTGCGGGAAATTGCAAATCGTTATCTTCCACAATACAAAAACATTACACAAAAAGATTTTATAAACCTTATGGATATTCCGGTTAACCCAGATTTTGAGTAGTTTTATGAAAAAGTTTTTTGATAAATTTTCCGATAATGAAGGCAATGAATTTTTTGAATTAAATTCATTCCGCGATGATATTCCGGTTGAACTTTTGTTAAAAAATAAAACGAAAAATGAAACCGAACGCCGTATTATTATTATAAAAAAGTATCTTCTTCCTTTGTTGTTTATTCTTTTAACCATTACCCTTTTTTGGCGGGTTGATTTTTTCAGTGGTACAAACAAGGAAAAAACGGAAACCGTAAATAAATTTCATCGCCCAGATATTGTTGATAGGAACGGCGAAACAATTGCAACGAATCTTCCGACGTGGGATTTATATGTTGAACCATATAATGTTGTTGATGCCGAAAAATCAGCAAAGATGTTGGTTAAAGTTTTGCCATACTTAAAATACAATGACGTATTGCAAAAGATGAAATCACCACGAAAGTTTTTATACATCGTAAGGGATATAACCCCAGCGGAACAGAAAAAAATAATCCTTATCGGTGAACCGGGATTTGGTTTTGAACAAAATGAAGGTCGTGTTCATACTCAGGGAAGTCTTTTCAGTCATATTATTGGCACCGTTGACATTGATAATAATGGTGTAAGTGGTATTGAAAAATATATTGATAGTAAAGGATTATCAAAGTCAACAAAACCAATACAACTTTCCGTTGATTTGTATATCCAAGATGCAATACATCAAAACCTTTCTTTTGCAATGAAAGAATATGGTGCAAAAAGTGCCGCCGGTATAGTAATGGATGTAAAAACAGGTGAAATTTTGGGTATGGTTTCACTTCCTGATTTCAAAATCAATGAATATAAAAATACTGTACTGAATACACTTTATAACAACCACATTACGTACGATGTGTATGAAATGGGATCGGTGATGAAGATTTTTAATACTGCACTTGCCATTGAAAATAACTATCCGAACGACAAGTTTTTTAATGTATTAAAACCATTTAAAATTGGAAGTCATCCTGTAAAGGATTCCCATCCGAAAAAGGCCCTACTTAATATGGCGGAAGGGTTTATTCATTCATCAAATATTGTAATGGCAAATATTGCACAGGATTTGGGAATTGAAAAACAAAAGGAATTTTTTGAAAAAATAAAAATGTTTAAAAAGGTAAATTTTGAACTTCCGGAACGGGGGGAACCTTTGCTTCCAAAAGTTTGGGATGAATTTACCAGTGCAAGTATAGGTTATGGTTATTCCATTTCACCAACTATGCTTCATATAATATCCGCGGTAAATGGAATCATAAATGATGGTATGTATATAGAACCAACCATAATGAAAAAGGATACAAATTCAGTTTTGAAATCATATCAGGTTGTAAGTCAGAAAACATCAGAAGCGATGCGAAAACTTATGCGATTGGTGGTAACAGATGGTACGGGATATATGGCAAAGTTAAAAGACATCGCCGTTGGAGGAAAAACCGGAACATCGTATAAAAATAAAAATGGAAAATATGATAAAAATAAAATTCGGACATTTTTTATTTCCATATTCCCAGTTGACAGTCCAAAGTACATAATGCTTGTTATGTTGGATGAGGCGGTAACAAAAACCGGATGCAACAGCTCGGCTTGTACGACTGTACCTGTATCAACACAAATTATAAAGGAAATAGGTTCAATATTAAACCTTGACCTTACCCTTAAAATTAAAAAAAATTAAAAAGTACTTAATTATAAAATATATTTGTGCTATAATATGTGTGATATTTATATAAATGAGGACTTTATAAAATGTTTTACAGTTTAACTTCTAATTTGGATGGATTTTTTAATCTTTTTAGATATATCACATTTAGGACCGGTGGGGCATTGCTTACATCACTTTTTATCTATCTTATTTTTGGTGGGAAATTTATTCATTTTGTTAAAAATAAATTCGCACAACCGATAAGAAAGGAAGGTCCACAATCTCACCTTAAAAAACAGGGAACACCAACAATGGGTGGTGTATTGATGCTTATATCCATATTTGTTTCGGCAATGCTTTGGTGCAACCTTAATAATGGGTATGTGTGGATTGTATTGTTTACAATGTTTTCATTCGGACTTATTGGCTTTATTGATGATTATTTTAAGGTGGTTCATGGTAATGCATACAGGGGACTTTCCGCAAAGTTAAGATTGCTTTTGCAATTTATAATAAGCGGACTTGTTTGTTATGGTATATACAAACTTATGCCAAATGAATTTAAGACAACTATCACTATGCCATTTTTGAAAAACATACTTTGGGATTTAGGAATAATTTATTTCGTGTTTGTGGCATTTGTAATTGTTGGAACCGCAAATTCGGTAAATTTAACGGATGGTATTGATGGTCTTGCAAGTATGACAAGCATAACTTCGTTTATCGTTTTCTTGCTTGTTTCATATTTGATTGGACGTGCGGATTATTCGCTTTATTTGTATCTTCCATACGTTCCAGGTGCCGGTGAAGTAACCGTGCTTATCGGTTCAATTATTGGTGCGATTTTGGGCTTTTTATGGTTTAATGCATATCCGGCAAAAATATTTATGGGAGATGTTGGTTCACTTGCCATTGGTGCCGGTTTGGGTGTAGTTAGTGTTATAACAAAAAATGAATTTTTACTTCTTATTTGTGGGGCAATTTTTGTTGCCGAAGCTCTTTCGGTTATGATACAAATTGCATCGTTTAAAATAAGGGGAAAAAGATTTTTCAGGATGGCTCCGATACACCATCATTTTGAATTGGGTGGATGGAGCGAGCAAACCGTGGTAATGAGATTTTGGATTATATCTGTAATCCTTGCTTTGGTTGCCCTATCATCTCTTAAAATCAGATAGTAAAAGGAATAAAAATGATAAATAATTTGCTTAATAAAACTGTGGCTATATTGGGCCTTGGTAAGACAGGTATGGCCGTTGCCAGAGAACTTAAATGTCGTGGCGTTCACGTTATTGGATGGGATGAAAAAGAAGAATTAAGGGCTGAGGCACAAAAACTTCAAGTTGTGGTTCAGGATTTACGTTTCGTTGACTTTTCAAAGGTGAAACTTTTGATAATAAGTCCGGGAATTCCGCATACCTACCCTGCTCCACATCCTGTGGCACAGCTTGCAAAGGACAATGGTGTTCCAATAATTTCTGATATTGAATTATTTATTTCAACGTACAAGGATGCAAAATATATTGGTATTACCGGCACAAATGGAAAGTCAACAACGACCGCCCTCATATACCATATATTAAAGGAAAATGGTGTGCCATGTGCAATTGGTGGAAATTTTGGTATTCCAGTTTTTGATTTGCCAATACTTGGAAGTGATGGTTATTATGTCCTTGAAATGTCAAGTTATCAAATTGATATTACTCCATCGTTGGATTTTGATATTGCCGCACTTTTAAATATTACTCCGGACCATTTGTCCCGTCATAATGGAATGGATGGATATGTGGCGGTGAAAAAGCAAATCTTTACACGAAAGACAAAAAAGGATGTTGTGAATGTTGTTGCGGTTGATGACAACTATACAAAGAAGATATTCAAGGAAATTTGTGAAGAACAAACAAAATCCAAAAATATTCCAGTATCATTTTCAAAAAAATTGGACGGTGGATATTATGTAAATTCAAAGGGTGTTTTGATTGATAATACAAAGAATGAGAAAAAAGAAATTTTGGATTTATCGGAACTTCAAAACCTTCGTGGAAAACATAACTGGCAAAATATTGCCGTTGCATTTGCGGTGGCTAAAAAAACAGGACTTTCAACCGCAAAAATTATAGATGCGATAAAAAACTTTGCCACACTTGAACACAGGATTGAAAATGTTGGTACATTTGCCGGTGTTCAATTTATTGATGATTCAAAGGCAACCAATGCCGAATCCGTAAAATATGCCATAGACTCAATGAAGGATATTTACTGGATTATTGGCGGACGACAAAAAGAAGGTGGTATTTCAATTTTGGAACCACAACTTGGGGATGGAAATATAAAGCGAGTATTCACAATTGGTGAATGTGAAAAGGACTTTTATAATACAACAAAAAAGGTTCTTCCATCATACAAATGTCATAAGCTTGAAAAGGCTGTGTTTAAGGCATTTAAGCTTGCCATAAAAGATTTAAAAAAGGGCAAGGTTGAAAAACCGGTTATACTTTTATCACCGGCGACTGCGTCATTTGACCAATATAAATCTTTTGAAGCAAGGGGCGACCATTTCAAACAGCTTTATAAAGACATAGTTGCAAAGTATCAAAAAAAGTTTGGATAAGCCAAATGTTTATGAAACGAACCGACAATAATTTGCTTACAAAGTGGTGGCTTGGGGTAGATAAGGTTGTTTTATTTGCCGTACTTGGGTTTATAGTGTTCGGTGCATTGATGGTTTGTTCAACCGGACCGTATGCCGCGCAAAGGGCAAGATTGGATGAGCTTTTTTATATAAAAAAAATGCTTGTATACATTCCGGTTGGTATCGTTTCATTGTTCGTATTATCGTTTATGAAAATAAAGTGGTTAAGGTATGGAGCATGGACTTTATTCCTTATCCTTCTTCCATCATTATTTGTGGCATTGGCATTTCCGGAAACCAAGGGGGCAAGGCGTTGGATTACACTTCCAGGGGTATTTAAAATTCAGCCGTCCGAATTTTTTAAGCCTATATTTGCCCTTGTCGTTGCGATGATACTTTCGCGAATAAAGGAACTTCACAACAGGGAAGTTCCGGTATGGCAAAATAAACGTGAACGGAACTATATTCTTTTGCTTCTTGGTATATTTGGTCTTGTTATACTCGCCCTATCCCTTCAAAAAGATTTGGGAATGACACTTACGTATACAGTTATCTTTTTTGCCGAAGTTTTTGTTGCAGGACTTTCGTGGAAATGGATTTTGGTACTTTTTGGATTGGGTATTACGGGACTTGCCTGTGCATTCAAATTTATGCCCCACGTTGTACGGCGACTTACGGCATTTCACGAAGGTTCGTACCAACTTGATATGAGCCTTAAAGCGATTGGCGAGTCGGGTATACTTTTTGGTGGGTCAGGAAACAACATAAAAAAGCTTATCCCCGATGTTCACACCGATTTTATTTTTGCGGGAATTGTTGAAAATTTTGGACCAGTTATTGCCACACTTATAGTTGCATCATTTTTTAGCGTAATCCTACATATTTTGGGAGATGTGTATCAAAAAAATAATAAATTTATTGTATATAGTGTTGTTGGTATTGTGTCGTATTTGACATTCCAAATAACAATTAACCTTTCATCAACACTTGGAATAATTCCAACAAAGGGTATGACATTGCCGTTTATTTCCTATGGTGGGTCGTCCTTTGTTTCATCTTGCATTGCAATAGGAATTATTTTATCATTGCTTCAAGATCAAAATTTACGGAGATGATTATAATGAAAAAAAATAATAAAAGAATAGTGATTGCTGCTGGTGGAACCGGTGGACATCTGTTTCCCGCTTCATCAATAAAAACTGCCCTTGAAAAAAAGGGATATAAGGTATTTTTGATTACGGATAAAAGGGGCAAAAGATTTGCCAACAAATTTGAAAATATATCCGTTATTGTTGGTGGCGGTTGGAGTGGGGAAAGCTTCTTTTACCGTGCAAGAAGTCTTTGCAAACTTGCCGTTGGATTTATGCAAACACTTTTTTATATGTTTAAAATCCGTCCGGTTGCCGTGATTGGGATGGGTGGTTATATTTCGGTTCCGGTTGTGTTGTGGGGAAAGCTTCTTTTGAAAAAGACTTTCGTACATAATGCCGACTCTATACTTGGTAATGCAAATATATTGCTTTCCAAATTTGCGGATGTGACAATGGTTTCATTCAATGATACAAAGAAAATTCCGGCACGGGCAAATGTTGTATTTACCGGACTTCCACTTCGTCAGGATGTAAAGGATGTTGCAAATACGCCGTACAATTCACCGGAAAAAAGTAGCAAGATTATTGTTGTTGTTATGGGGGGATCCCAGGGGGCAAAAATCTTTGGTGATGTTGTATCAAGGGCATTTGCAATGTTTGATAGTAAGACAAAAAAGAAGTTATTTATATATCAACAGGTTGTTGAGGAAGATATAGGGGAAATTTCCGAATTTTACAAAAATGAAGGAATTGAGGCCGAAATAAAATCATTTTTCAATAACCCAGCGGAATTATTAGCATTGGCAAACATATTTATTGGGCGTGCAGGTGCATCTACCGTATTGGAAGTTGGAACGGTTGGAAGACCGTCAATTTTTATACCAATTATGCATAAGGACAGGCAACAATTCATAAATGCCGAACAAATAACAAATGTTGGTGGTGGGGAAATCTTACCACAACCAGAGTTTTCGGCAAAAAATTTATATAAAATCCTTGAAAAAATGATAAAAACGCCGAATTTACTTGAAAATATGGCAAAAAAAGCTAAAATTTTCAAAATTGATAATGACGCAAGCAAAAATATTGCCGATTTAGTGGACAATATCCTTTGCAAATAAAGAAGGTGTGTAATGCAAAATATTGATTTAAATTCATTGCCAAAATCAACTGTGTTTCATTTTATTGGGGTTGATGGTATCGGAATGAGTTCTATTGCCGAAGTTTTGTGTAAGCTTGGCTTTGAAGTGCAGGGTTCAAATGATGTTGATGGTGAAAATATGCAACATCTTAAAACACTTGGGGCAACCGTGTTTGTTGGACATAAGGCATCAAATGTTAATGGTGCGGATTTTGTTGTATTTTCGTCCGCAATTCCAGAAGACAATGTTGAAATGGTTGAAGCAAAAAAGCTTGGGATTCCACTTGTTGAGCGGGCAACTATGCTTCAATACTTATTTACAATGAAAAAATCCGTGGCGATTACCGGAACACACGGAAAGACCACTACTACATCGTTCGTTGGAACTATGCTTGATGTTGCCGGATTTGATGCAACAATCATTGATGGTGGAATTATGAATAAGTATAATTCACATAACAAGGTTGGAAATGGTGAATTTGTTGTGGCGGAAGCATGTGAAGCATTCGGAAATATAAAGCATTATACAACCGATATTGCCGTTATAACAAATGTTGATGCCGAACATATGGAATATTACAAAACGTTTGAAAATTTGGAAAACTATTTCCGTGAATTTATTGGTCGTGTGCCAGCTGATGGATTGGTTGTTGCATGCGCGGATCATCCTGTTGCATTAAAGCTTGCCAATGAAGCAAGGGGTAAAAAAAAGATTCTTACCTACGGATATTCGGATGGAGCGGATGTGATCGCATCCAACGTTCATTTTGAAACTGATGGTTCACATTTTGATGTAAAGTTTGCAAACGGTGATGAAATAAAAAATCTTCATATTCCATTGTTTGGAAGGCACAATGTTCTTAACTCACTTGTTGCAATTGCAATTGCAAAGCATTTGAATGTTGGTGATGATAAGATATGTGAGGCATTGGCTCAATTTACCGGAACAAAGCACAGGTTTACACGTGTTGCAGATGTGGATGGTATTACAATTTTTGATGATTATGGTCATCATCCAAAGGAAATTGAAATGACCCTTGCGATGGCACGAACTATTGCAAAGGATAATAAAATATTTGCAATTTTTGAACCACATAGGTATTCGCGACTTACAAACTTATTTGATGGTTTTTTGAAATGTTTTAAGGATGCGGATTATGTAATTTGTATGCCAGTTTATGGTGCCGGAGAATCAGAGGGGGGATTTAAAACTCATTCTGATTTTTATGATGCTCTTCAAGCTTCTGGATTTAAAAATTCATTTAAAATCAATGACTTTAATGAAGTCCCAGAGATTATATTGTCAAACGCAAAATCAGGTGATATAATTGTTTCACTTGGTGCGGGAAGTATAAAACATTATATTTATGACTTGCCAAATTTGATTAGAAAAAAATAGGTTATTGAAAGAACGACTATGAACGATTTACCAAAAGTCAAGGGTGATTTATTTGAAAATTATGAAATTGCAAACCTTACCAGATTCAAAACTGGTGGTGTGGCGGAGGTTTATTTTTCACCAAGGGATACCGATGATTTATCAAACTTTTTGAAAAAATCTCCAAAGGATATGCCAATACATATAATTGGTTTTGGTTCAAACATCCTTATCCGTGATGGTGTCCTTAATGGTATTGTTATTCGTCTTCAAAATGACAATTTTTCACGTATTGAAAAGTTGGATGATGGTTCATTTAGGTGTGGTGCGTTTGCTTCGTGTGTTGCAATTTCAAAATTCGCCGCCGAAAATGATGTTGCCGGTATGGAATTTTTGTTTGGTATTCCCGGAACTATTGGTGGGGCAATACTTACAAATGCTGGATGTTTCGGTCGTGAGGTAAAGGATATAATCGTTTCAGTTGAAGCGGTTGATAAGCTTACTGGAAAATCAAAAACTTTTATGCTTGATGAATGTGGTTTTTCGTACAGGAAGTGTGATATTTCCGACGAATGGGTTTTCACATCTGTTATAATAAAGGGAAAGCCAGGTAAAAAAGAAGAAATCCTTAAAACTATGGATGAAATAAAGACAAAGAAGGATTCATCACAGCCAACATATACAAAGACATCGGGTTCAACATTCAAAAATCCAAATTCTGAAAATCCAGCATGGAAGTTGATAAAGGATTCCGGATGTCAGGGAATGAAACTTGGCGGTGCAATTGTTTCACCAAAGCATGCAAACTTTATTGTGAATGAAAATAATGCGACATCCGCAGATATTGAAGATTTGGCGGAAAAGGTTCGCTTGGTTGTTTATGAAAAGTTTGGCATAATGCTTGAATATGAAATAAAAATTATTGGTTCAAGAAAGCTTGAAAATCCATAAAAAAAACAATAAAAAATTTAAATAAAATTACAAAAGGAGTGCCTATTTTTTAAGCACTCTTTTTATTTCACGAAGGTTTAAAATTCCGCACAAAATGATTGCAGTAAAATAAAATATTCCACCAATTATCATAAGAAGAATTAGTGATAAAAGCTTTAAGCCAACGGAATAAACACTTATGTCCGCCATCAATCCCATAACACCAAAGTAAACGATAAGTGCCATCAGAATACTTATTACCGTAATTTTGAAAATATCCTTTAATATCCCCTTATACATAACCATAAATCCGCGAACATAGCTTATAAAATAAAGCAACAATGTATTTATCCAATTTGAAATGGATATTGCAATCACAATTCCGATATAGCCGTAAAGTTCGTTAAAAATAATGGTAAAGCCCAAATTAAATAGCATTGTTATAAAGGCAACAATCATTGGGGTTTTTGTATCATTGCGGGCATAAAAAATGTTGGCAAAAAGTTTTGTGTAAACAAGTGCCGGTAATGACAGGCAAAGAATATTTAAAATCTTTGATGTGGCAAAGGTATCCGATTGAACAAAGGCGCCACGTTCAAAAAGAACCTGTATTAGTGGATAACTTATTGCAATAAGTCCAAATGCCGATGGCACGACAAGAAGGCTTGCCAACTTCATTGACTTGTTAAACAAGGCCTTTGTCTTATTCAAATTGTTTTTGTGGCATTCGTTTGAAAGGCTTGGGAGTAAAACGGTTGCAATCGCCACGCCAATCACACCAAGGGGAAGCTGGTTTAACCGGTCGGCATAATAAATTAACGACACCGCACCGTTTGTTTGTGAGGCGAAAATTCCACCAATCATAATGTTAAGGTGGTAAATTCCAGCACCCAAAATTCCAGGCATAATTTTCTTTAAAAACAGTACCACTTCGGATGAAAATTTTGGTTTAAATGAAATTACACCGAATCCATACTTTTTTGCAATCCACCACAAAAGGATAAGTTGGATTACACCGGAAATTGATACGCCCCAAGATGCCGCATGTGCCGCGGTTGGCATAAACCGTCCAAGGCAAAGAAGAGCCAATATAATACAGGAATTTAAAATTATTGGTGTAAGGGCATAAGGTTGAAAATGTCCCAATGTATTTAAAATACTTCCAAAAAATGATGTCAATGCAATGGAAAGTAAGAATGGAAATGTTATTCGGGCAAGTAGCACTGCAAGTTCATATTTTTCCGGATTGTCGGTAAATCCAGGGGCAAAAACATCAATCATAAATGGCATATAAACTTCGGCAATGAGTGTAAAAATCAATAAAATATAAAACAAAAATGCAAATAAGTTTTGGCAAAATTGTTTTGCCCTTTGCTTTGGATCTTCGTATAAAATTTTTGAAAATATTGGAACGAATGCGGAATTAAAGGCACCCTCGGCAAAGATGCTTCGGAAAAGATTTGGAACCTTAAATGCAACCAAAAAACAATCGGAAAATTTTCCGGCACCCAAATATTTTGCAACAAAAAAGTCCCGCAAAAGCCCACTTACCCTGCTTATTAAAGTAATAAATCCTACGACAACTGTATTTTTCAAAAAACTCTTACTACTCATAAAAAAATCCTTTATTTATCGTAACTTATAATATATTATATCTTAAATAAGGCAATATAAAAGAGAGAAAAATGAAAAAAATTTTTGCGATTATTCCCGCGATATTCCTTGTCGCATGTGCTGGAAATGACGAATTTGATTATTCAAAAAAATCAGATACCGACATTTTGAACGAAGGAATAGAACACCTTAAAAATGAAAACTATGTTTCCGCGGTGAGCTCGCTTACCCAACTTGAATACAATCATCCGTATTCGTCGTTGGTTGCAAATTCTTGGTATCTTGCCGGATATGGTTATTATCGTGATGGAAAATATGCGGAGGCAGTAGAGCAATTTTCAAAGCTTTTAAAGTTTCAACCAAGTCATCCACAGGCACCATACGTTGCGTATATGATTGCAATTTCGTATTATGACCAA
The DNA here is from genome assembly GCA_016297965.1 of Alphaproteobacteria bacterium. Classification (GTDB taxonomy): domain Bacteria; phylum Pseudomonadota; class Alphaproteobacteria; order Rs-D84; family CACZYB01; genus CACZYB01. The sequence continues at coordinate 74,032 of JAEDDP010000003.1, forward strand.
ATTTCACCAATCACCCGCGACCAAAAAATGACAGAACGTGCATTGAAAAGTATGTTGGAGGTAGTTCAAAAATATCCAAATACAAAGTATGCGGAGGATTTAAAACCAAAAATAATTATTGCCCGAAACAACTTGGCTGCAAAGGAAATGTATATTGCCAAAACATTGGAGGGAAAGAAAAATATAATTGCCGCGCTTAACCGTTATCAAACAGTTATTAAAAAATATGAAACTACACTTTTTGTACCGGAAGCATTGTTTAGAACCGTTGAAATTTACGATATGATGGGAGAAAGGGATGAAGTTAAAAATATGACCCGTCTTTTACAGGTTAATTATCCGAACACCCGTTGGTACAGGCTTGCAAAACGAATTGCGGATAAGTAATTTATTTTAAATTCAAATTAAATAAATCGTTGAAATTTTGTGTTGTAATTTTTGATATTTCATCAAAGGTTGTTGATTTTATTTTGGCAAGCATTTTTGCAGTTTCAACAACGAATCCAGGTTCATTTTGTTTTCCACGATATGGCACAGGAGCAAGGTAAGGAGAATCCGTTTCAACAAGAAGTCGGTTAAGTGGAATATCCCGAAAAACATTCCTTAAATCACCAGCATTTTTGAATGTGATTATTCCAGAGGCGGAAATATAAAAACCACAATCAAGCATTGCATTTGCCATTTTTAAATCACCGGTAAAGCAATGAATTATCGCCCTAAATTTCTTTTTATTATATTCAGTGGTTAAAATTTCACACATATCATCATTTGAATCACGATTATGAATAATAAGTGGAAGTCCGGTTTCACCCGCCACATCAATATGGTTTAAAAGATTTTTTATTTGCAAATCGCGGTTGTATCCATCGGATGAATAATCAAGTCCGGTTTCACCAATGGCAATAATTTTTTTACTTTTTCCAATAAATGAAAGCAAATCTTCCTTTGACACCATACCTTCACGTTCGGCTTCCTCTGGATGTTGACCGATGGCACCGAATACACAATCAAAATTTGATACAACATCAATTATTTTTTCAAATGACCCACGGGCAGCGCAGGCATTAAGCATATATTTAACCGACAAAGAATTTGCGGATTCAACAATTCTTTTTTTGTCGGCAAAATCAAAAAAATCAATGTGGCAATGACTATCAATAAGCATTTTTTATTCTTTCAAATGCAGAAATTATAGTTGCGGTATAGTCCAAATTCAAAATTGGGACAAGATTGAAATCATTCAAACTTTGTTCACGAATTGCAAAAAGCGAATCGGAATTTGTAAAATATTTTGCACACAACTTTGTTATTTTTTCTTCCTCGGTTGAAGCAAAAACAACCGGCAATTTTGCATTAAGTTTTATTAAGTTATTTAAAAAGTTTATGTATATTTGTTCAAAAATCTTCAACTTTGTTTCAATGTTTCCAACCATCAAACATAAATCCAAAATCTTTTTATTCTTTTTTGACATAAGATCAGGTATAACCTCAAAAAACAAATTCAAAATATCAATACCGTTATTGTTATAAAAATTTATTGCGGTACCGATACTGCCTTCGGACAATTCAATCAAATTTTTCACATCCGAATCGGAAATCCCATCAATGTAATCACGAAGAAGTATTGACATATTTTCATCACTTAATGGATGAAGTTTAAGCACCCGACACCGCGACTTTATTGTATCAAGAAGACCTTCGTAATTATTACAAATAAGAAGGAGTAAAGATTTGTTTGGGGCTTCCTCCAATATCTTTAAAAGAGCATTACTGCTGTTTGGATTCATTTCATCTACGCAATCAATAAGGGCGATTTTATAGCCACCTTCGGATGAAGTTTTTGAAAAAAATTCCTTTAACTGGCGAATCTGTTCAACGGAAATTTCCGATTTTAATTTTGTATGGGACGAATCGGCAAATTCACGTTCCACCACCATAAGGTCAGTTATACCGCCGGCAAGCAACCGTTCAAATATTGGATGGGATGGTGAAAGTTTCAATGGCGACTTATCAAGTAGGTCAAGATTTTCACTTTTTTTGATACTTGGTGTATCGGTTGTTTTTGCGGAAGAATATGAAACCTCCGAATCGTCAGACATTTCCGTTTCGTATCCATCCGAATCGTCATCATCGTCTTCATCATCAAAAATATTTGTGGTTTGGGTGGAAAGTTTTTCCATATCCAATTTTGTATCAAGGTTAAGGTCGTTTAATAAATCCTGATTATTCAATGAAAAAATATAACGAATAATACGATAGGCAAAGGTTGCCTTTCCAATACCTTTTTGTCCCGAAATAATCCACGAATGATGGAAAGCACCACTTTTGAAACAATCAAAAAATTCGCGTTCTGAAACTTCATGTCCCAAAAGGTACGGGGTGGTACGTGGAGTCAAAGTTTCAGATTTAAAATCATTTTGTGGTTCAGTTTTTGTTGCCATATTATAAACCTAATTTTTCATTTATGATTTTCATTATACGTGATGAAACTTCATCAATAGTGCCAACCGAATCCATTAAAACACAACGTTCAGGATGAAGTTTGGCAACTTCACGGAAACCCTGCGCTCCCTTTGATAACCACTCATCCCCCATATTTTCAAAACGGTTCATTTCGGTTAAAATACCGTGGGATTTGTCATGTGCAATATCAAAAATAATTGTAAGGTCCGGTTTGAAATCGCCAACGGAAAGTTTATAAAGTTCCTCCATCCGGTCAATGCCAAGTCCGTGTGCGAATCCTTGGTATGCGGAGGTTGTATCAAAAAATCTGTCGCAAATAACGATTTTGCCACTTTGAACCGCGGGTTTTATAACTTGGTTTACATGGTCATTACGAACAGCGGTAAAAAGAAGTGCTTCGGTCATTGGCTCCATTTTATCAACATCACCCTTTAAAAGAATAGAGCGAATCTTTTCCCCAAGTGGTGTTCCTCCCGGTTCGCGGGTGGTTATAACATCGTGTCCAAGACCGCGTAATTTGTCAGCAATAAGTTTAGTTTGGGTTGTTTTACCAACGCCCTCGCCTCCTTCAAATGTAATGAAAAATCCAGCCATACCGATACCTCTATTTTACAATGTGCAAAATTATTTGTTGAATGTTTTTGAAAATACGACCAATAAAACCAGTTTTTTTAACATCTTCCAATATGATAAGTTTATAGTCGCGAATCTTTGTTCCATCAATATAAAGGGTTAATATGCCAACCTCCTCTCCTTTTTTAACAGGTGCGGGGATTGGTTCCTTATATGTCGCACGAAGTTCAATGTTCGGTGTTTCACCGTTCTTGCTTGTTATAAGCACCCTATCCGAAATTCCAACGGGAACGGTATCCTTTTTACCAAACCATACTGGGATTTCAAAAACTTTGTCTCCTTCGTTATAGTAAACTAAATTTGAAAATTCACGGAATCCCCATTCAAGCAAGGATTTTGAATCGGTAAATCGTGCATAACTTCCATTTGTTCCCTTTATTCCATTTACAACAGAAATAAGCCGGCGATTGTTTTTTGTGGCGGAGGAGGCAAGACCATATCCCCCCTGCTTTGTATGACCGGTTTTAAGACCATCGGAATTAGGCATAATCCAAAGGAGTTTATTACGATTATCCTTATTTCCAGTCAAATCCTTTTTATAAAGAAATTCTTTTTCGCTGAAATAGTGATAATAATCCGGAAAATCCTTTATTATATGACGTGTAAGTATTCCCAAATCTTCGGCGGACATAAGGTGATTTTTATCATACCAACCAGAAGCATTTACAAGATGTGTCCTTTTAAGACCAAGACGGGAAGCCAAATCATTTAATTCCCGAACAAAATTTTCCTCACTTCCACTGATATTTTCGGCAAGAACTATTGTTGCATCGTTACCGCTGTTTACGATAATACCACGGATAAGGTCTTCTATACGAACCTTTTCCCCCTGTTCAAGGAACATTGTGGAACCGGAATTGGCATTCATTGCCTTTGCCTTTTTCCATGCCTCAGGTCCAACAACAAACTCTGTATCAAAGGTGTATGTACCATCCTTTATTTTTTCAAATACACGATATACAGTCATAAGCTTACTCATAGAAGAAGGAGGAACCATAACCATAGAATTTTTTTCATAAAGTACCTTTCCACTGTCGGCATCCAAAAGTATAGCGTATGGAGCCTTTAATTCCGGTGTTGGTGCCGAATAGGTTGATTTGTTTGCAAAAAATGAAAGAATAACGGCAGGAATTAGTATTTTTCTCAATTTTTTCTCCTATGATTTTATTTACAAAGTAATTATTACCTAATTTTTTAAATGATAGCAAGGACAAATTTTAAAATTTAAACTTGCTTATGATTTTTTTTTTGGTAGAATTGCGACATAGTATATAGAGGCAAAGTTTATGAGCGATACAGAAAAAACATATAAGGTTTTAGCGAGAAAATACAGACCAAGTACATTAGAGGAGCTTGTAGGTCAGGATGTTTTGGTTAAAACAATTACAAATGCAATAAAAACTAATCGTTTGGCACATGCATATATCTTTACCGGTATCCGTGGTGTTGGAAAGACTTCTACCGCACGAATTTTTGCAAAATCGTTAAACTGTATCGGTGCGGATGGAAAGGCAACCGGTCCACAAATAAAACCATGTGGTGTTTGTGAACATTGTCGTGCAATTGCCGAAGACAGGGACATTGATGTTATTGAAATGGATGCCGCAAGTCGTACTGGTGTTGACGATATACGTGAAATCATTGATGGGGTTCAGTATAAACCTTCATCTGCAAGATATAAGGTATATATCATTGACGAAGTTCATATGCTTTCAAAAAGTGCCTTTAATGCCCTTCTTAAAACATTGGAGGAACCACCAGAATATGCAAAATTTATTTTTGCCACAACCGAAATAAGAAAGGTTCCAGCAACTGTTCTTTCACGCTGTCAACGTTTTGATTTGCCACGTGTTGATATGGATGTCCTTTGCAAACATTTCAAGCATATTTGCGAAATGGAAAATGTGAAAATTGATGATGCATCAATACAAATTATCGCCAAAACTGCGGATGGTTCCGTTCGTGATGGGATGAGTTTTCTGGATCAGGTTATTTCTAATTGTGAGGGAGATATTACTGCGGAAAAGGTTTCAAAAATTTTGGGACTGGCATCAAAGGTTGTGATTTTTGACCTTTATGAAAGTATTATGGGTGGTAATATTCAACGTGCAATTGATATTATTGATTCACAATATAAACTTGGTGTTGATCCGGTACTTGTTTTGACCGATTTGTTGGAAATGACCCACTTTATTACAAGGGTTAAAATTACTCCGGCATCGGCTGGACTTCTTCCTCTTATACCGGAAGAACAGGAACGGGTTAAACAGTTTGCATCAAAGTTAAGTATTGCTGTGCTTGCCCGAATTTGGCAGATGTTGTTGAAGGGATTTGACGAACTTAAAAAAGTGCCAAATGTCCTTTCGGCGGTGGAAATGATACTTATCCGTCTTTCGTATGTTGGAATGATGCCAGGTCCAATGGAGATGATACAAAAGATTGAAAGTCAAACTTCTACCGAAGTACAAAAAAAAAATAGCTAGCCATATAAATACTTCCCTTTTGTTTGATGAGGTGGCGGATGCGACCGAAGGTGATGTTGCCACAATCACGATTGAGGGATTGGTTTCAACCCTTAAAACAAAAAAATCCTTCCTTTTATCCCAAGATGTTGAACGGTTTGTTCGTTTTGTGTCATTTGATAAGGGGCTTCTTCTTATAAATTTAGAGGATGGATATCCAAGGGAGCTTATTAAAAACCTTAATAACTTTTTTACCGCCAACAATATAAATATAAAGGTGGAATTTTCGTCCGAACGGGGACAGGATACCCTGGAACAAAAGAAAAAGGCGATATTTAAGGCGCAACTTGATGAGGTTTCAAAAAATCCGATATTAAAGGAAATATTAGACTGCTTTACAAATTCAGTGGTTGCAAATATTGAGGATTTATAGTATAATTGCACCTATAAACTTTTTAAAAGGAGACAAAATGGTAAACATCAATGAATTAGTTGCTCAGGCACAGGCAATGCAAAACAAAGTTAAACTTGCACAGGCGGAACTTTCAAAACAGGAAGTAACTGGAAATGCGGGAAACGGACTTGTAAAAATTACAATGACATGCACAAAGGAACCAAAAAAATGTGAAATTGATGCTTCTTTGTTGAATGCCGATAAAAAGGAAGATTTGGAAGATTTAATCGTTGCCGCAATGACCAATGCAAAGGATATGGCGGACGAAATTTCAACCGCAACAATGGAGGAAGCAACATCCGGTCTTCAATTACCAGAAGGTGTTGACCTTCCAATGTAAGGTTTATTTAAAATAAAAACTATTTGTCCCCGCCTTTTTGACGGGGATTTTTTTGTGTGGTCATTCTGTTAAGGCTCTTATAGTTTGACTACACAACTCTCTACCTCCTATGTCATTCCGGCTTCCACTTCCCATGTCATTCCGAATTTAGTTCGGAATCTTTTATTTTACTCTCGGTCCCTTCCACATATCCTGAAACAAGTTCAGGATAACGGGTGGACCGTAGGCTAGCGGACATTCGGTCCGACTTTACGGACGGATACCTTCCACACACACAACAAACACTCCATCACACCTGCCTGCACACACCAGAAACTCTGGACTGCCGGCGGATAACCTCCATCACCTATGGAGCGGGGGAGAAGCTACCACACAAAACTCCCCCATATTTTTTCTTGGGAAATAAAAACGAAATTCGCTAAATGAATAACTCTTTTTCAATCTCCTACACACAACAATGAACACCGGGGAGTTTGAAAATCATGTACAATGAAATGACTCTTTGATCTTTGGGAACAATTCCCTGAATATACATCAAAGACTCCCCGACCAATATGTCGGAGAAACTATCACCAAATTTTATCGGGGCATAATTTTCATTATGTACCGCTGTTAACAAAGGACTTGCGACGATCCCGCATCCACACGATGCTTCATCGCGAAATAATTCGCAACTTTTAATAAGGTAATATAATTTTTAAAATTTATCAAGAGAATTCTTTTCCTTGCTTTTAAAACCTATTGTTTGTAAACTCTTTCTATATGTAAAAATATAAATGTGGAGAATAAAATGTATAAGGTAAAATCCGAATTTTTAAATGTAATTACTGAACGTGGACTTTTTAATCAGGCCAGTGATTTGGAGGGGCTTGATAAGGAGCTTTTGAAAGGAACACCAGTGATTGGATATTTGGGTGCGGACCCAACAGCGGACAGTTTGCACATCGGAAATTTGGTTGCACTTACCATTCTTCATTGGTTCCAAAAAACTGGGAACAAGCCTATTGCCCTTATTGGTGGGGCAACGGGACGTATTGGTGATCCGTCGGGTCGTTCAAGTGAACGTCCAATGATGACCGATGAAATATTTCAAAAAAATATGGCGGGAATCAAAAAATCAATGGAAAAATTTTTTCACTTTGGCGATGGAAAAACCGATGCAATTATGGTGAATAACTATGACTGGTTTAAGGATATTTTCTATATGGACTTCCTTACAAAATATGGTCGTTATTTTTCCGTTAATGAAATGCTTAAACGTGAAAGTGTAAAGCTTCGTTTGGACAGGGAACAGCCATTGTCGTTTTTGGAATTTAATTATTCGCTTTTTCAGGCGTACGATTTTGTGGAAATAAATAAGCGTTATGGTGCGATTCTTCAATTCGGTGGTGCCGATCAATGGGGAAATATCGTTTCCGGTGTGGATTTGGGCCGAAAGTTTGGTGTGAACCTTTACGCACTTACAGCTCCGCTTTTGACCGATGCAAACGGTGTAAAGTTTGGTAAGTCAATGGGAAATGCAGTATGGCTTAATGAAGAAAAGCTTCCAGCATACGATTATTACCAATTTTGGAGGAATGTTGATGACCGCGATGTGTCAAAGCTCCTTCGTATATTTACCGAACTTCCAATAAGTGAAATTGAGAAGTTGGAAAAGCTTAGAGGTGCAGAAATTAACGAGGCAAAGAAAATTTTGGCATTTGAGGCGACAAAGATTTGTCGTGGTGAAGATGCTGCAAGGTCCGCAGAAAATACCGCAAAGGAAACATTTGAAAATGGTGGTATGGGAAAGGATTTGCCAACATTTAAAATGGAAAATGATATGGGAATCGTGGATGCCCTTTTGTTTACGGGACTTTGCAAGTCAAAAAGTGATGCCCGCCGTATGATTGTTGCAAATGCGATTTCAGTAAATGATGAAAAGGTTGCCGATGATAAATTTGTTGTGGCACGTGGTCTTTCAAAGGATGGTAAAATATTGCTTTCAAGTGGAAAGAAAAATAAGGCTATATTAGAAATATAGTTTTGTGTGTATAATAAACAGGAGCGATTTTTCGCGATAGAAACACCTTTCAAGGAAGGTGTTTTTTATTGAACGAATTTGGTTGCCCTAAATATTTACCGATGATTTGAAAAATAAGTTTAAAAAGAAGGAAAAGGCATAAAAAAAACGCCCCAGATAGGAGCGTTTTAAAAGGAAGCCGTAAAGGTTATTTTTCGTAAACCCTTACTTCATCAAAATCAACCTTGTCTGTTTGCATTGTGATTGCAACACGATTTGCAGGAAGTCCCATTTCTGTTAGGGCATTCATAACAGACTTTACATTCTTTTTTGCAGATGCATTTGATTTTCCCTGTGGTGCAACACCAGAAACTTCAAATGTTGCAGATGGGTTTCTTTCCAATGCACGGCTTAAAGCCTGGTACAAAGGTTCTTCAAATTCAACATTCTTGCTGTCAAATTTTACAACAACCAATGGACGTGCAGATATTGATGAAATAGGAGCAGGAGCTCTTTCAACCAATGGTGATGGAGCGCGTGAAGGTGTTAGGTTTCTTGGCTCGCTTACTGATTGTCTTTTTGCATTTCTGCGTGGAGCATAACCATAATCTTGTTCTGTTTCAGTTAGGAAAGCATCGTATGATTCATCGCTTGAAAACATTGAACCGCCATTTGCGAAGAAATCAGTTGATGAACCACCCATACCATAAAGTTTTCCATTTTTTATATTCAAAGCAACATCGTTAAGGTTGAATTTTTCATTTTCAACGTATGCTTGTTGTCTGTCAGCTTCGGCATTAAGTTGACGAGCAAAAATTGAAATGTTTGAACCAATTTGTTTTGCTTCTTCTTCAAGAGCCTTTAATTGTTTGTGGTCTTCTTCTGTTGCACCGCGAATCTTGTATGATGCCTGAATAGAGCCAACCATATAATCAACCATAGATTGATCAGATTCAACATCAGCTACAAGTCTTTTTATATCAAAAGCGATGTTGTTAATTTTTTCAAGTTTTGCACGAGCATCCTTCCATTCATCCATAAGTTCTGGATTTCCAGGTGTTGTTCCAAGTTGAAGTTTGGAATTGATTTGTGCAACGGCACTTCTGTACTCAGATACAGCAGTATTTGTATCGTTTCTCATTGATTGTAATGTAGTTTTTCTGCTGTCTACAAGAGATTTTAATTGAGCCTGTTCAGATGCAAAATTTGAAATTTTGTTCTTTACAAAAGTACCATCAAAACCGCCCTGCTTTGTTTTTGCAGTTTCGGGTTTTGCTTCACCACTTGCAAACAATGTTTCAGATGTAGAAGAGCATGCACCCAAAACAACCATTGTTAATAATGCGATTAATTTTTTCATTTGTAACCCCTTTAAAGTTAAGTTTATCACCTGTTTTTATTACACAGATAAGCAAATAATAGAATCTTTATTAAAAAAAATCAACTGTTTCTTATATTATTTTTTGGTATGCTTTTTTATGTAATCAATAGCTTCCTTCGGAGAATCTACAATCTTAAAATATTTCCGATTTGATGGGTTCATAAATCCAGCATCAATGATGGAATCAACAAGCTTTTCAAATGGTGTAAAAAAGCCATTAACATTTACCAAAACTATTGGTTTATTAAATGTTGTCTCCTTTTTATTTAAAAGTTTGTCGTGTTTGTCGTTGATTTCCTTACTTACAAGAATTTCAAACAATTCGTCAAAGGTTCCAAAACCACCAGGAAGAACGATAAAAGCGTCTGAGTTATCAATGAATGCACGTTTCCTTAATTGTATATTTTTTACAATCTTAAATTTTGTACCACGAATTGGTTCTTCAAAATCGGCAATAATTTTTGTGGTAATTCCATAAATTATTCCCTTTAATGCAAGAACGCCGTAGGCAACCTTTCCCATAAGTCCCTTTCCACCGGCACCGTAAACAAGTCGCATATTATTTTTTGCAATTAAGCTTCCAACCATTTCAGCAGTTGTAGCATAGGCCTTGTTTTTACCTTCACGCGCACCACAAAAAACACTTACTGAAATTTTTTTATTTTTAAAAATACTCATTTTATTTTTCCTTTTGATTTGTACCAAAATATCATAACAAATTTTATTATTCCTTTCAATAAAAATACTTATTGATTTTTTATAAATATTTGTTTATAATTTTCCGCGAACGGTCGGTTGGCAGAGAGGCTATGCAGAGGACTGCAAATCCTTGTACACTGGTTCGAATCCGGTACCGACCTCCACTTTTTAATATATTAGGAGTAAATTTTTGGCTGACAAAAATAATAGCTTATCGCTTAATGTAAATGAAAAAATTCGCGCTCGCGAAGTTCGTCTTATAAATCAAAATGGTGAAAATGTTGGTGTTATGTCTGCCCGTGAAGCATTAAATATCGCACGTGAGGTTGGACTTGACCTTCTTGAAATATCACCGCAGGCGAATCCTCCTGTTTGTAAGATTATGGATTATGGTAAGTGGAAATACGAAGAACAGAAAAAATTGTCGGAAATGAAAAAGGCGCAAAAGGTTGTTGAAATAAAGGAACTTAAAATCCGACCAAATATTGATGTTCATGATTTTCAGGTAAAGATTAAGGCCGCACAACGTTTTATTGAAGATGGGAACAAGGTGAAATTTACTGTTCGTTTTAAGGGTCGTGAAATTACAAATCAAGATGCGGGTGTTGAACTTCTTAATCGTGTAAAGGCAGAGCTTGGCGATACAATAAAGGTTGATAAGGCACCGGCAATGGAAGGAAGACAAATGATTATGTTTGTTGTTCCGAATAAATAATCGTTAAAGTACAAAAATTTAATCCCCCGTTTTGGGGGATTTTTTATTTCTAGCGTTCAATGAATTTTTGGTTTAGGTTGATAAGTTTTGATAGGGTATCATTGGCACCTATGGTATTTTTGTTTTCCTCCGCCACACCCTTTAAAATTTCATTCATATAGAATTGGGAAAAAATCCAATTGGCATAAATTTTCATATCGCGGTTGCCCGGACGTGGAGCCTCGCCATACCTTATCATATTATACACAGCATCAATGAAAGGTTTGTTTTCAATGGAGTTTTTCATTAAGTTTGCGGAAAGAAACAACTCCTCATCCTTCTTTTTAAAATCTAATGTATCGCGTGATGGGTCACCACCGTCCCAATCAATTTGGTAATCTTCGTATTCCTTTAACAAAGAATATGGAATATAAAAACTGTCATTTTTTGAACGATTTAACATTGACGCAATCGCAATAATTGAATCTCTTGCGGTATCGCTTATCTCCATAAGCCCAGCGGACAAACGGAAATAATCATCGGAAAGTACGACATCATCCTTTTTATTCAAACGTTCAAAAGTTTCCTTTGCTCTTTTTTGTAAAAGTTCAATATCATCATACATTTTATATCCCCCACAATTTGATTATTTTAAAATGTTTTCATCAATCTTGTTTATATCAACAAGTTTTGCAAACTGACTGAAATTTTTATCAAGGACGGCAAACTGGATACTGATTTTATCACGCAAAGATGCAAAGCGAGCAAGTTCACCCTTTGTAAGATTTTCAATAGAAGGAAGCTTTACAGTTAATGGATTAACCTGTACCCCATTCTTTATAATTTCATAATGAAGGTGTGGTCCAGTTGAAAGACCGGTTGAACCAACATAGCCAATGATTTGTCCCAATTTTACCTGTGAACCAACAACAACATCTGGCTTAAAACGACTCATATGACCATAGGCGGTTGAATAAGTTCCGTTATGGCGAATCTTTATATAATTACCATAACCATTTAACCATCCACGGAATACAACCTTTCCACTTCCACCGGCAGGAATTGGTGTGCCACTTGCAGCGGCGAAATCAACCCCCTTATGTGCGCGGGAATAACCAAGTACAGGATGTTTTCTGTTTTTATTAAACTTTGATGAAATCCTTGCCCCATTGATTGGAGTTTTCTTTAATGTTTTTGAGGCGCCCTTTCCGTTTTCATCATAATAACCAACGACACCCTTTTCATTTTCATAACGGTAAAGTGTAAATTCCTGATGACGAGAATTTAGGTAAAGTGAGGCATAGATAACATCACCACTTCCAAGGTAATCACCGGCATCAGAATAAAGTTGTTCGTACATAATTTGGAATCTGTCGCCCGGATAAATATCACGTTCAAAGTCAACATCAAAAGAAAAGATTTCATAAAATTTATCAATTATGTTATATGGAATATTTTGGGATGTTGCAATTTCGGTAAGACTTGTCCCCTTTGCAATTGTACCTTCACCACGAACCAATTCAGCGGTAATATTTAATTTTTTTTCAACAGTCTTGAAACCATCTGCTGTTTTGAATGAAACGACCTTGTAAACCGGACTTTTTATAATTTCCAAAGATTCAAGTTCCGTCCTTACCTTCGCATCCGCAGAATTTATTGGCTTTACCTTTACCACCAATTTATCATTATCCGGTTTCAAATCGGAAAGTTTACATATTGGATTTACAGACTTGCTTACCTCCAAAATCTCACTATAACAAATGCCAAGATTGGAAAGAAGGGAAGCAACGGAATCACCGCTTTTTACATCAAGCACGTATTCCTTTGAATTAGAGAACATATCACCGAAAAAGCCATTTGAACCGGTACTTATCCTTTTTATTTCGGTATTTTCCATTGAAATAATTGGATTAAATGCAGCACGAATTTTTGGAGGAATATTACTTCCGGATTGTTTTGAAATTATGAAAAAGAAAAGCAAGCATATTGAAAAGCTTACCATAAAAACCTGTATATGGGGTTTGGCAATGTATTCCTTTATTTTCACTTTTGATATTTTCATTTTCTTCATTTTTTTATTCTATCATAAAATTTGATAAAAATCAAATCGTTTAATTTAGGTCCTGTATTTTTTTTATAATTGAAAGTAATCCAACCTGTCGTTGATTGGAAAGGATTGATTTTAGCCCAAGTTCATCAAAAAATTTTGTGGCATCAATGGATTTTATTTCGGACAAACTTTTACCATTGAAAATCACACCGATAATATACAAAAGTCCACGAACAATAAGGGCATCACTGTCAAACAAAAACGAATATTTACCGGATGCTTTATCTACATCAAACCAAACATTGGAGGAACAACCATATATTTTGTGTGCATCGTCCCTTTTGTCGTTCGGATATGGAGGTAATTGTTTACCAAGTTCAATGATATAGGAAAACTTTTCATCGTCTTCACCCAACATTGCAAAATTTTCTTTTAATTCTTCTGTTGTCATAATTTTTATGGTAATATGTTTGTTGTTATTATATAATATTTAAAGTTTTTTATTAAGGATATATGAATATGAAAGCACAAACTCCAAAATATTTCAATAGTAAACTCAGTCTTGGAATTTTATTTTTACCCCTTTCTCTCCTTTATTGGGGAATAACAAAGTTGAAGGGAAAATTTGCCCGTCCGTACAGGTCAAAGGCAAGGGTTGTTTGTGTTGGAAATATAACACTTGGCGGGGTTGGAAAAACTCCACTGACAATAAAAATTGTTGAACATCTGTTGTCGGAAAATGTTCGGGTTGGGATACTTTCCCGCGGGTATGGCGGAAGGCTGTCTTCATCCATGCCGGTTATTGTTGATACAAGCATCCATACGGCAAGGGATGTTGGGGATGAAGTTTTTATGATGGCATCAAAATTTAAAGGTGTTCCCGTTTGTATTTGTGCGAACCGTGCGAACGGAGCAAAGATTTTGGAAAAAGATGTTGATGTGATTGTTATGGATGACGGACTTCAAAACTATAAATTACAAAAGGATATTTCCGTTGTGGTTTTTGATGGAAAGGACAGTATCGGAAATGGTTTTATTTTTCCGGCGGGACCACTTCGCGAATCACTTAAATCCGGAATGGTAAAGGCGGATGCAGTTGTTATTACACGGTGTAAAAATCAAAAATTAGAAGAGAAAGTAAGGACATTTGGTATTCCAGTTTTTAATGCAAAAACGGTTGCAAAAAGGATTGATATAAAGCCAGCAAGTGAGGTAATTGCCTTTGCCGGAATTGGAAAGCCACAAAAATTTTATGACAGTTTGAAAAACAGTGGGTTAAGGGTTATAAAATCATTTAACTTTCCGGACCATTACCAATATTCAAAAAGGGATATTGAAAATATTTTGGATTTGGCGGGCGGACTTCCCGTACTTACCACAATGAAGGACTTTGTTAAAATTCCGCAAAACCTTTGCCAAAAAATTATTCCAGTTGATATAGATTTGACAATTTCGGGTGAAAAGAAATTTTTTGAAATAATTAGAAAATAAAAAATCCCCGGCAATATAAAACGCTGGGGATTTAAAAAAAAATTTATACGGTTAAATGCTTAGTAATCAGCATTTGTGTAAACCTTTTGCACATCGTCGCTGTCTTCCAATGCCTCAACAAAATGTTCAATACGTTCGGCACCTTCACCATCAACTTCCACTGTAAGTTTTGGTTGCCAGATGATTTCGGCCTTTTCTGGTTCACCAAATTTTTCCAATGCCTTTGAAAGGTTTGAAAATTCAGGAATTTCACAAGTGATGATATAGTTTTCGTCTTCTTCCTCTACATCACGAGCTCCACCTTCCAACGCAGTTTCAAAAACTGTATCAAAATCGCCAACTTCCTTTTTATACATAAAGAAACCAACGTGTTCAAAGTTGAATGAAACGGAACCAGTTTCGCCAAGGTTTCCACCATTTTTTGAAAAGATTGAACGAATATCAGATGCAGTTCTGTTCTTGTTATCGGTAAGGCATTCAACAATAACGGAAACACCACCTGGGGCATAACCTTCGTATCTGATTTCTGAATAATCGCCTTCGCCACTTCCAGGAAGTGCCTTTTGTATAGCACGTTTAATATTGTCGTTTGGCATAGACTCCTTTCTTGCCGCAAGAACAGCCAAGCGAAGTCTTGGGTTCATTTCTGGATTTGGATCACCAAGCTTTGCCGCAACGGTGATTTCTTTTGCCAATTTTGTAAATAAGTTTCCACGTTTTCTGTCTTGCAAACCTTTTCTGTGTTGTATGTTTGCCCATTTTGAATGTCCTGACATTTTAATTTCCTTTTTTAAATTTTGTTTATTGTTTTGTTTATTATAATATTTTATTCCCTATTGTAAATTATTTTTTGGGCTTTGGTTTTTCTTTCACCTCTGGTTTCTTTTTTGTAGTGGTCTTTGGCTCCTTTGGGGCAAGCTTTTCAAGTGCCAATTCCAAAGTAATTGTGTCCTCGGTCGCTATACTTGCCGGAATGGATGCGAAAACACGGTTGTGTTGTACGTATGGTCCAAATTTTCCGGTTTTAAAGTAAAGCACAGGTTTAGAGTCAGATGGGTGAAGCCCAAGTTCTTTTCCCTTTGCTTTTGGGGTTGCACCTTGAAGCAAGTCATGCGCCATTTTTATATCAACATTGAAAATTTGTGTTGATGCAGGAATACTTTTTGAAAGGTCGCCCTTTTTAACATAAGGTCCGAACTTTCCAACGGCAACAAAAACCTCCTCTTCTCCATCAAAACCAATGGATTTTGGTAATGACAAAAGGAATAATGCTTGTTCCAAAGTAAGGCTGTCTACCGGTACATTTTTTGGAATAGGAGCGCGAACAGGTCCGCGAACATCACCCTTTACCGCATCACCAAGTTGAAGGTAATCACCGTAAGGACCCTTTTTAAGATAAACATTATCTCCATTTTCATTTTGACCAAGTATTTGTCCTTCGTTTGATTTTTGGATTGTGGCAGAAGAACCTTCACCATCGCCATCATCATTTAAAATCAAAGGCTTTGTATACTTACATGTTGGATAATTGGAACAACCAATAAATCCACCAAATTTTCCAATTTTTATACCAAGTCGTCCATTTTCACAATCCGGACATTTCCTTGGGTCGGAACCATCGGCACGTGGTGGGAAGAAGTGTGAACCAAGTTCAGCATCAATAGCATCAGTGATTTCAGTCATAGAAAGACCATTTGATGCTTCCACCGCATTTTTAAATCCGTTCCAAAATTCGTCCAATACGTCCTTATAATTTTTCAAACCATTTGATATTTCATCAAGTTCGTTTTCCATATATGCGGTAAAATCATATTCAACGTATTTTGTAAAATATTTTTCAAGGAATGCGGAAACAACCCTTCCCCGTTCCTGTGGCACGAATCTTTTCTTTACCAAATCAACATAATGTCTATCCTGTATAACAGAAAGAATTGAAGCATAAGTTGATGGACGACCGATACCAAGTTCTTCCATTTTTTTAACAAGGGAGGCCTCTGAATAACGAGGAGGTGGTTGGGTAAAATGTTGTTCCGGCTTTATTTCATTTGATTTAAGCGAATCACCTTCATTCATCACAGGAAGCATTCTGTTGTCATCGTCATCAGAATTTGCATCATCAATATCTTCCTTATAAAGTTTCATAAAACCATCAAATGCAATCATTGAACCATTGGCACGGAACATTGATTTTGAATCGGATGTCAAAATGTCCGCCGCAACAAGGTTAAGTTCAGCAGGAACCATTTGACAAGCAACCGCACGTTTCCAAATAAGTTCATAAAGTTTAAATTGATTTGCATCAAGGTACCCCTTTATTGATTGAGGAGTTTTTGTTGCATAGGTTGGACGAATGGCTTCGTGGGCTTCCTGTGCGTTCTTACTTTTATTATCGTAAACGACAGGAGATTTTGGAAGGTAATCATCACCGAAATCAGCCTTTATCATATCGCGAATCGCCGAAACGGCTTCCTTTGAAAGATTAACACTATCAGTACGCATATAGGTGATTAAACCAACTGTTTCCCCGCCGACATCAACACCTTCGTATAGGCGTTGTGCAATTTGCATTGTTTGTTTTGCGGAAAAGCCAAGTTTTCTTGATGCTTCCTGTTGCAAAGTGGATGTTGTAAATGGAGCAACAGGTTTACGTTGTTGTTTTTTCCGTTCAATGTTTCCAACATGGTATTGTTCGGTTGAAAGTTTTGATAAAACCTCCTCTGCCTTCTCCTTTGTCGGAATATCAAATTTATCAAGCTTTGCGCCATCATAATTAAATAATTTTGCCGGAAATTGTTTTCCTTCGGATGTTTCAAAAACTCCATCAATGGACCAATATTCACGTTTAACAAAATTTTCAATTTCATTTTCACGTTCACAAACAAGACGAAGTGCAACGGATTGCACGCGACCAGCGGATTTACATCCAGGAAGCTTTCTCCACAAAACAGGAGATAATTTGAAACCAACAAGGAAATCCAAGGCACGACGGGCAAGGTATGCATTTACAAGCTTGTCATCAATTTCACGAGGTTCCTTTATTGCCGTATTAACCGCAGACTTTGTAATTTCGTGGAATGCCACACGATGTATTGGTTTTGTAAGTTCGTTTCTGGATTTTAAAATATCCACGATATGCCAGGAAATAGCCTCTCCTTCACGATCAGGGTCGGTTGCAAGGTAAACGGCTTCGGCCTTTTTCATATATTTTTCAATTTCTTTTATCTGTTTTTCCTTACCTTCCATAATGGCCCATTTCATTTTGAAACCATTATCAACATCAACCGCACCGTCATGTGGGTCAAGGTCACGAACGTGTCCAACCGATGGAACAACGACAAAGTCGGAACCAAGATATTTTGAAATAGTCTTTGATTTTGCAGGAGACTCTACCACTAATAATTTCATTTTAATTTCCTTGGCTTAAAAAAAATTTATCCTATATATAAGACTTCATTTTTAATCTAAAATCAAGGACTAAATTTTTATATATAATATATATAAAGTGGATATTCGTATTTCAATCTTGATTATTTTCAACTACTTTTATATAATTGTTTGGTATTTCAATATAGAAGGACGAAATAAATGTTAGATATTAAATTCATAAGGGAAAATACAGCCCTTGTAAAAAAAACTATTGAACAAAAAAATATTGAATTAGATTTGAACTTAATGCTTAAACTTGACAGTGAAATTTTTTCAATCAATCAAAAGCTTCAAGATTTAAGGGAAGAAAAAAATACAATTACAGCATCAATTCCTTCACTTTCCGATGCCGAAAAAAAGGATGCAATCGCAAAATCAAAGGATGTAAGCGACAAAATCAAAATGTATGAAATGGAGCTTTCATCAAAACAACCAGAATTTAACGATATGATGTTAAGAGTGCCAAATATCCCAGCACCAGATGTTCCCGTTGGAAAAGACGACAGCGAAAATGTTGTACTTCGTCGTGAAGGAACACCAAGAAAGTTTGACTTCACGCCACGCGACCATTACGACCTTTTGGAAATGAATGATTGGGCGGATTTTAAACGTGTGGCAAAGGTTTGTGGTTCCCGTTCATATACATTAAAGGGTGCCGCTTCAAGATTGGAAATTGCCCTTCATATGTATATGATGGATAAATTAACCGCAAAGGGATTTACTATGATTACTGTTCCTTCTATGGTAAAAGAAGAAGCCCTTTTCGGTACGGGACATTTTCCAACTGGACGTGATGATGTTTACTATCTTCCAAAGGAAAACCTTTACCTTTCAGGTACAGCCGAAATAGTGCTTACATCCCTTCACAGCGGTGAAATACTTGATGAATCCCAACTTCCTATACTTTATGCCGGATATTCTCCATGTTTCAGAAGTGAAGCAGGATCAGCAGGAAAGGATGTTCGGGGACTTATACGTGTACACCAATTTATGAAGGTGGAACAATATGTTATTTGCAAGGCAGATTTAGCCGAAAGTGAAAAATGGTATAATACACTTCTTGAAACAGCAGAAGAAGTTCTTAAAGATTTGGAACTTCCATATCAAGTTCTTGCATGTTGTACCGGAGATATGGGTGCCGGCAAGTACAAAATGTATGATTTGGAAGCATGGACCCCATCACAGAATAAATATCGTGAAACACACAGCTGTTCAAACTTACTTGATTGGCAGGCAAGACGTGCAAACATCCGTTATCGTGAAAATGGAACAAACAAAGTTAAATACTGCTATACCCTAAATAATACTGGTATCGCAACACCACGTATACTTGCTCCATTTTTGGAAAACCATCAAACAGAAGATGGCCGTGTAAGGATACCGGAAAAGCTTCGTCCATATATGAATGGTAAAGAATGGCTTTAATATAATTTAAAAGGAAAGGAAATATTTAAAATGCGTGCTTTTTTATTCCCAGGACAGGGATCACAAAAATTAAAAATGGGTTTTGACCTTTATCAAAACTATACAGAAGCAAAGGAAGTTTTTGAGGAAGTTGATAATGCCCTTTCACAAAAACTTTCCTCTATCATCTTTGGAGATGATGCGGAGGCATTGAATAAAACTGAAAATACCCAACCTGCTCTTTTTGCTGTAAGTTTGGCAACATTAAGGGTGATTGAAGGACAAAGTGGTAAAAAGTTGTCCGAAATTTGCGATATGGTTGCGGGTCATTCTTTGGGTGAATATTCCGCTTTGGTTGCATGTGATGCAATGCCCGTTGCAACGGGAGCAAGAATCCTTAAAATTCGGGCAAAGGCTATGGCTGAGGCTGTACCTGTTGGAACAGGAGCAATGATGGCAATAATCGGACTTGATACAGAAAAGGTTCGTGAAGTTTGTGAAAAGGCATCCGATGAAACAACAAAATGTTCCGTTGCAAATGACAACTGTCCAGGACAAATAGTTATAAGCGGACATAAGGAAGCCATTGAACGTGCGCAAGGTATTGCAAAGGAAATGGGGGCAAGAAAGTCCGTTATTCTTCCGGTTTCGGTACCGGCACATTGTCCATTGATGCAACCGGCAAAGGAAACACTTGAAAATGCACTTGCCGAAATAACATTACAAAATCCATCAATACCATTTGTTTCCAACAGGACCGCTGAATTTGCCGTTGATGCAAAGGAAATAAAGGAACATTTGGCAATGCAGATGGTAAATGGTGTTCGTTTCCGCGAATCCGTTGATTTTATGGTTTCAAAGGGTGTAAATGAATTTGTTGAAGTTGGAAGTGGTAATGTACTTTCCGGACTTGTAAAACGTACAACAGATAAGGCAACTGCTGTTTGTGTTGGAAGTATAGAAACCGTAAGTGAATTTTTAAAAACTTTGTAAATAGGAGAAAAATATGTTTGATTTAACAGGAAAAACAGCCCTTGTAACCGGAGCAACCGGTGGTATTGGTGAAATGATTGCAACCGCATTTTACAAGCAGGGGGCAACAGTAATTTTAACAGGAAGAAAAGTTGAAGTATTGGAAGCATTAAAGGAAAAACTTGGTGAACGCGCATTTGCTATTCCTGCGGATTTATCAAAAGATGGTGCGACAAAAGCCCTTATAGATGAAGCGTTAAAGGTTAATGGCAAGATTGACATACTTGTAAACAATGCCGGACTTACACGCGATGGATTGGCAATGAGAATGAAAGATGAAGACTGGCAAGCGGTGATTGATGTAAACCTTTCCGCTACATTCAGACTTTCCCGTGATGTGATTATGCCAATGATGAAAAATCGTTTCGGAAGAATTATAAACATTTCATCCGTTGTTGGCGTTATGGGAAATGCCGGTCAGGCAAACTATTGCGCATCAAAGGCTGGACTTATCGGTATGAGTAAGGCAATGGCAACAGAAGTGGCAAGTCGTGGAATTACCGTGAACTGTATTGCACCTGGGTTTATTTCAACCGCAATGACAGATGTACTTCCAGAAGATGTAAAGGCAAAGATGATGGAACAAATTCCAACCCGTCGTTTTGGTACAACAGAAGATATTGCAAGTACTGCTGTATTTTTGGCAAGTGATGAGTCATCATATATCACCGGTCAAACAATACATGTAAATGGTGGTATGCTTCGTGTATAAACATCTCAAAAAAAACAAAAAAAATTCTCCCCGTTTTGGGGAGTTTTTTTATAACCTAAATTTAAAAGCCTATTCATCAATGTCAGTTAAAAGTTTGTGGTAATGGATTTGATTGCCACCCTTTTGTTTTGCAACCTTTGCCGCATCGGCAGCACAGGCGAGTAAGTCCTGTGGTGTTTCGCCGGATATTGGGAATGTCGCAACACCAATACTTATTGAAACGTGTTCTATGGCTGGATGAAGGGCATAAGGTCGGGTTATTTTGGCAAAAATATTTTCAACCATCTTGTTTATACTTTCCTGTGTATAAATATCCTGAATTATAGCACAAAAAATATCGGATTTAAGACGCGCCACTGTGTCGCTTTCCTCCAATGTATTTTTAAGTAATGTACCAAGGTTTTTAAGGATTATATCACCCGCCTGATAGTTATCCTGTTTTGCAAGTTCGTGAAAATTATCAATATCAATATAAAGAAGGGACAAAACGGACATATCCTTTTCAATCTTATGAATATTGTGTTCCAAACGGTGCAAAAATGCATTGGCATTATAGATTTTTGTAAGGGGGTCAATGTTCGGGTCAAATGGGAACTCATTCATTTGTGAAATGTATGAATAAAGTGATGAACAAATTCCGACATAATGATTTGCAACCCCAAGTTCATCATAAACCGCGGAAAAGTGAATATCTATTGGAATAACGGCGCCGGATTTATTACGGCCGAAAACCTGACCGGACCAATAACCGTTGCTTATTAAATCACGAATAAAATTTTTGTATGATGAAACGTCCGATTGACCGGCAAACAAAAATTCCGGTATCTTTCCAATAATGTTTGATTTTTCATCACCAATCAAATTACAAAGGGATGTATTTACGGATGAAATTTTACCCACGGCATCAAGAACGACCATCGCATCGGTTGAAAATTCAAACAATGTTGTGGCAAATGAGGCAAGCTCCTTTGTCGTAACGGGTAAGTTGTAAATTTCACTTGGACTTTGTCTTTTTACCATTTTTCCCTCTTGTATTTTCATTCCCTTTTGCTATTATATAAGGAAAAAATGTAGGGTCAATCAAAATATGAAAAGTTTATATATAAACACTACTGGAAACAAGCTTTCGTTGGCATTTAAAAATGGTGATAAGTTTAATGTTTTTGAAAGCGATGGGCAGAAATCCCAAACAGAGGAAATTTTTACTCAAATAAAGGCTATCCTTGACGGTGTATTGGTAAAGGATTTGGACCTTGTCGTTTGCCTTGGAGGGCCGGGCTCGTTTACCGGAATACGGCTTGGGCTTTCGGTGGTAAAGGGCTTTAATATTGCGGTGAATGTGCCGGTTGTTGTGATTGATAATTTTGTGGCGACCGTTTATTCAATGGATGAAAGTATTTTACCGGACAGGTTTCAAATACTTATTCCGGCGGGGGTAAACGATGTTTATTCTGCAATTATGGAACGAAACGGAATTGAAGTTGAAGCGCCAAAGATAATTAAAAAAGATTTGGTAAGTCGGGAAATTGAAACATTTTCCGATGTGGTGCTTAATCCTCAAAGGATTTTGGAACGGGTTGAGGTAAGTGTTGATTTAAAAAATTTCGTACAGCCGGCGATTGAACCAACCTATGTCAAACCACATTATGCAAAGGTAAAGTGTGCAAAATAAAAAAGGCGGGAAATCCCCGCTAATTTTTATAAGATATGCTTGGGGTGAAGAGATAATGTGGCGTCCTTTTGCAAAATACATTAAGGAAAAATACACAAGTTGATTTAATGTGTGCGTAATAATGTGGTATCCCGTTTTCATACAAATTTTATACGTTTTTATGGAGTAATTTTCAAGAATCTGTCATTCTGAACTCGTTTCAGGAGCGTTTTGGAAAAAACACGAGGCATAAATAAAAGATTCCGAAACAAGTTCGGAATGATGCAGGACGGAAAGTATAGGGAATAACAGAGGATGTAGAGGTTTGAATAGTCAGTCAGGCTGTAAGAACCTTAGCCCCTACCATTCAGCCCTCATCCAGACTATAACGACCTCAAAAGACTGTCATCCTGAATTTATTTCAGGATCCTTTGAAAGAACGCGAGGCATAAATAAAAGATTCCGAAACAAGTTTGGAATGACGCGGAGAGGGTAAATAATTCCTTATAATATGGATGTATAAATTTAGGTCTTTTTCACATCAAACTATCTGATAATTTATGAGAAAAACTCCCACCATAGGATGAGAGTTTTTTTTGAAGAGAAAGTTTATGTTTAGTGAGTGTGAAAACAAGTTTCCGTTATTTTTCGGAATTTGCATCCACAACAGGAACAGCATCATCGTCCGCACGACTTGGTGTTGTATCAAGCATACGTTCGTTGATGATTCCAGATTTTTCCTTTATCTTTTTAATAAGTTCTTCGGCAATCTTTGGATTATCCTTTAACCACTGGCGGGCATTTTCCTTTCCCTGACCAATACGTTCAGAATTATATGAGAACCAAGAACCAGATTTTTCAATTATACCGGCCTGTACCCCAAGTTCAATAATTTCTCCTTCACGGGAAATACCCTGGTTATACATAATATCAAAGTCAACAGTTTTGAATGGAGGTGCAACCTTGTTTTTAACAATTTTTACACGGGTTTCATTTCCAATAATGTTTTCCTTGTCCTTAATAGAGCCAACACGGCGAATATCCATACGAACAGAAGAATAAAACTTTAATGCATTACCGCCGGTTGTTGTTTCCGGATTACCAAACATCACACCAATTTTCATACGGATTTGGTTAATGAAGATAACAAGGGCATTTGATTTTGATACAGATGCGGTAAGTTTTCGTAGTGCCTGAGACATCAATCTTGCCTGTAATCCCATATGTTGGTCGCCCATTTCTCCTTCTAGTTCAGCTTTTGGAACAAGGGCAGCAACAGAGTC
Source organism: Alphaproteobacteria bacterium (assembly GCA_016297965.1). GTDB lineage: Bacteria > Pseudomonadota > Alphaproteobacteria > Rs-D84 > CACZYB01 > CACZYB01. Next base: position 98,209 of record JAEDDP010000003.1, read on the forward strand.
CACAACCAAAACATCAATAGCACCAGAACGTACCAATGTATCGGCAATTTCCAATGCCTGTTCCCCAGAATCAGGTTGAGAAATGATAAGGTTGTCAATATCAACACCAATTCGTTTTGCATAAACTGGGTCAAGGGCATGTTCGGCATCAACAAAGGCACAAGTACCACCAATTTTTTGAGCTTCGGCAATGACATGTAATGTCAATGTTGTTTTTCCAGAGCTTTCTGGTCCATAAATTTCAACAATACGACCGCGAGGAAGTCCACCAATACCAAGGGCAATATCAAGCCCAAGTGAACCAGTTGAGATAGAAGGAATTTCAATACCTTCCTGTTCCCCCAATTTCATAATAGATCCCTTTCCAAAAGATTTTTCAATTTGGGAGAGAGCAGCCTCTAATGCTTTTGATTTATTGTCTGACATATTTTTTCCTTTCTATTCTCTTTTAATGTTCTTATTATGTTCTAGCACAGATTCGTTATTTTTGCAAGTCCTTTTTATAAAATTTTAGTACGAGCGGATAAGCATTGCGATTTTACCCTGTACCCGAACACGTTCAGGTGCAAAAATTCGTGTTTGATAATTTGGATTTGCCGGTTTAAGGGCGATTGAACCATCCTTTTTATACAAATATTTGAGTGTAACCTCCTCGTTATCAATAAGGGCAACAACGATGGTTCCATTTGGAGCATCGGCAACCTCCTCTATAATAACACGGTCTCCACTGTTGATGCCGGCATTTATCATAGAATCACCTTCAACCTTTAAGGCATAATATTTTCCATTGCCAAGCATATCGGCCGGAACATCCATAGTTTCGGTTTGGTTTGCAATCGCAGCGATAGGTGTACCAGCGGCAATTTTACCATATAAAGGAATACTCATAAGCTTTATATTATCATTAACAGGAATAGTTCCAACAACATTATCACCGTAGTTTTCAGGATATTTTATTATTTCCAATGCGCGCGCTTTGTTCGGAATTTGCTTAATAAAGCCCCTTTCTTCAAGGCTTTTTATCAAACGATGAATTCCGGATTTTGATTTTAGGCCAATTAAATTTTTCATTTCCTCAAACGATGGACACACACCATCCTTTTTAAGACTTTCATCTATTATCATAAATAGCTTTAATTGTTGTTTTGTAAGCATTTTCTCACCTATTTATTCCTTTTTTATATTCTATATTCTATCTTTGTTCTCATTATTTGTCAAGTATAAACATCACAGATTGTATTTTGTGTGAAAATTATCATTATTTAGAATTTCCGATTTCAGAGGGAAAATGGGTAAGTAAATCTTTTAAGGCATTCTTTTTGATTGTTGAAAGTCGGCTTATAACAGAAAAGGCATTTATGTATTTTTCCAATAAATTATAGGCGGATTGAATTTGCCGGTTGCTTATCCCCGTCAGAAAATACATTGCATTAGTATTTGTGATTTCCCCAATTTTAAGCAATTGGTCCATAGTTATTTTGCAATCGCCACATTCCATTTGTTCAAGATGTTTTGATGAAATGGAAAGTTGTTTTGCAAGAGTGGAACGGGTTATTTTTAAATCACCACGTCTTTTTAAAATACGTTTACCAATTTCAATATATGGATTTATTATGTTATTATTATTATTTAAAGCAGAATTATTGCGCATAGAACATCTCCCCATCAAAAATAATTGATGACTATTTTGTTTTATAATGTTATATTTTTTATGTATTTTTATTATATACATATATTTTTATGTTTGTAAAGAATAAAATACATATTTTTTTATGTTTTTATTTGAAATTGAGGGAAAAATTGGAAAAAAGGCTTAAAAAAATACGTGAAGCATTGGGAAAGACACAAAAAGAGATGTCGGCGTTGCTTGGGCTTGGCGAAATTACATGGCAAAATTACGAAAGAGGTATTTCTAAACCAAAGCTTGGGGTACTTCAACAACTTGCAAAGCTTGGTTATGACATTTCGTGGATAACAACAGGTATTGGTGAAATGAGTGCAAATGTTTCCGAAAATAATGAAACTTCGGCAACATTCAATGGCGACCAATCCTCCGTTGACAGAGCAAAAATTTTTAAGTTGGTTTTAAGTGAGCTTGAAAATATCTATACCAAAGAGGAGCTTTTAAATCAGCCAAAGGATTTTTTGCCACTTCGCGCATTTGATATTGCAATGAATATATCAAACCTTGCGGATTGTGATGTAACTGCCCTTAATATGATAAAATTGATGATAATTTCCGAAAAGAATAAAAAGTCATAGGGTTCTGCCCTACCCCTCATCAGGTGTAAGAATATTTTCAAATTGTATTTATAAATATTAACGATATACTTATTTCGGTTATTAACAGATAGGAAGGTTTATTATGTCAACATTTTATATAGTATCCGGAGGCTTTGACCCAATACACGAAGGACATATTGAAAATATTAAGGAAAGTGCCATTGAATCAGATGGAGTTATCGCCCTTGTAAACAGTGATGAATGGCTTTGCCGGAAAAAGGGAAAAAACTTTATGAATTTTTATACAAGAAGTACCGTTGTTGGCGCAATAAAAGGTGTGGTTGAAGTGATTGCATTTGATGATACGGACAACAGTGCCTGTGATGGACTTCGCCAGGCAAGGAAACTTCATCCAAATGATACCCTTGTTTTTGCAAAGGGAGGAGACAGGACCGCTGATAATATTCCGGAAATTCCGGTTTGCAAGGAGCTTGGGATTGAAATAAAGTATAATGTCGGAACAAAGATTTCTGGAAAGCAAAAACCGAACTCGTCTTCGTGGATACTTAAACAATGGGATGAAAGAAAAAGGACCTAAAAAATGATTAGGTCTTTTTTTTATATTTTCATATATGCTTTTATTCTTATTTTATCAGTTTATTCAATCTGTTATGAATTTGTTCTTATTGATTATTCTATTATCCAATGTATATAATTTTTCCGAATTTATAACAAAGTAAGGAAAGTTTTGATAGTTGCCGGAAAGTCAAAAAAATCTGTAAAACAAGATGATTTTTGAAGAAATCGCAATTGTCTTTCTTTGGAGATAGTATAAAAATGAAAGACCCCGTTGTTTCAATTATTGTTCCCGTTTATAATGTGGAAAAATATATTTATGATTGTGTAAACTCGCTTATCGCACAAAAATTTGATGATATTGAAATAATCTTGGTTGATGATGGGTCAACAGATACCAGCGGAGATATTTGTGATAAATATGCACAAAAAGATAGTCGTATAAAGGTTATACACCAAACAAACGGACATCAGGGAAAGGCAAGAAATGCCGGCATAAGAATTGCACGGGGTAAATGGATAACCTTTGTTGACAGTGATGATTGGGTAAGTCCAGAGTTTGTAAAAAAGATGTATGAAAAGGCAATATCAAGTGAGGCAGATATCGTTATGTGTGATTACTGTCGTGCAAAATCAAAGGGGACACGAATAAAATGTAAATCCCATATTGATAAGATTTTTTTAAACACAGATGGTATTGATTTGCGAACATCAACAATTCAACCAACAAGGAAAAGTGGTTTTTGTATGGTGGTGTGTTGGAATAAACTTTTTAGGGCGGATTTGGCGAAAAGGTATTTATATTTTCCGGAAAATATTGCATTTGAGGACTCGGCTCCTGTACTTCGCTGTCTTGTTATGGCGGAAAAAATTACGGTTGTAAATGAAAAATTGTACTTTTACCGAATAAACAATTCATCCTCCACAACAAGGGCAAAGGACAAGCGAAGATTTGATATTATAAAAATTCAACGAATAATACTTAATGATTTTGAAACGTATGATTTCGGTAAATTTAAGCCGTTTTGTATCACCTTTATGATAAAGGATATTATCAAACATTTTCGGGCAATTGATGACACATTAAAGGCAGAATTTTACCGACAAATGCAAGAAATTCTTTGTGAAATGGATGCAAAGGGGTATTTAAAATTTGCCGAATTTAAGTACAGGTTTAAGGCGTGGCTTATCCTTCACACAAATTATCATCTTACCTTAATAATTGCGAAATTATAGGGGGGATGGTATGAAGCTTTCAATAATTACAATTTGCAAAAATGAGCCAAACCTTCGGCGGACATTAGACAGTATAAACAATCAAACATTCAAAGATTTTGAATGGATTGTGATTGATGGCAAATCAGACAGTAAAATTATCAAAATTTTTGATGAATACAGGGATAGGATAAACTTTTTTACATCGGAGGTGGATCGCGGAATTTATAATGCATATAACAAAGCAATAAAAAAGGCGCATGGAGAATATGTTTGTTTTATGAATGCGGGTGATGTCTTTTACGACGATATGGTTTTGGAAAACGTCTTTGGACGGAAGCAAACTGCCGATATTTTGTATGGAAACACAAACATAATAAAGGGAAAGAAGTCATATATTGAGGAAGCACCAGATACAATAGACAAGTACTTCTTTATGTATGGGACAATAAATCATCAATCGTGTTTTATAAAAACATATCTGTTTAAAAAATATGGGCTTTATAATGAAAGCTATAAAATCGCTTCGGATTTTGAAAAATTTATCGTTTTTGCAAAACATAATGTTTGTTTTAAAAAGCTTAACCTTGTAATTGCGACATATTACAAAAATGGAATTTCATCAAATAAATCAAAAACACACAGGGAATTTGAAAAAATAAAACATTCTTTGTTTTCAGATGCAGATTTTGATGAATTTGAAAAAAGGAAAAAAGAAATAAAATTTCTTTTCATCCCGATTATATCTGTGATTGAAAGGTTTCCAAAGACATACTTTAAACTTTTTGGACTCCTTACAATATTAAAACTTAAAAGGACAAAAGTGTATTTGTTCGGATTGAAATTTTTACCAATATTAACAATAAAGGAAAGATAAATGGAAAATAAGAAAAAAGCTTTGATTACTGGAATAACAGGACAAGATGGATCATACCTTGCCGAACTTTTGATTTCAAAAGGATATGAAGTTCATGGACTTAAAAGAAGATGTTCTTCGTTTAATACATTAAGAATTGAACATTTGTTAAGGGAGCACAGCAATGACGGTAAATTTTTCCTTCATTATGGGGATTTATCAGACAGTCTTAATATCGTGCGTTTGATAAAGGAAATTCAACCGGATGAAATTTATAATCTTGGGGCAATGAGCCACGTTCGTGTTTCATTTGACAGTCCAGAATATGTTGCGGATGTGGATGGAATTGGAACACTTCGCATTCTTGAATCTATCAGGATTTTGGGATTACAGAACAAGGTAAGATTTTATCAGGCGTCAACATCGGAACTTTATGGATTGGTACAGGAAACTCCACAAAAGGAAACAACTCCTTTTTATCCTCGCTCGCCATACGGATGTGCAAAGCTTTATGGATACTGGATTACCGTTAATTACCGCGAAAGTTATAATATGTTCGCATGCAATGGCATACTTTTTAATCACGAAAGCCCAAGGCGAGGTGAAACCTTTATCACACGAAAAATTACCCGTGCCGTTTGCCGGATAAAGCTTGGGATACAAGAAAAACTTTATGTTGGAAATATTGATGCCAAACGTGATTGGGGTCATGCAAAGGATTATGTTGAGGGAATGTGGAAAATCCTTCAACAGAAAAGCCCAGATGATTACGTTCTTGCAACCGGAATTACAACAAGTGTACGAAAGTTCATTGAAATGGCGTTTGCCGAGCTTGACATTAAAATTGAGTGGAAAGGTAAAGGTATTGAGGAAAAAGGATTGGATAAAAAGACCGGCAAAGTTTTGGTAGAAATAGATCCACAATACTTCCGTCCGGCAGAAGTTGACCTTCTTCTTGGTAATCCAGAAAAGGCGAAAAAGAAACTTAACTGGACACCAAAATACACACTTAGCGAACTTTGCCACGAAATGGTTGAAGAAGATATGATTGAAGCAAAAAGAGAAAAGCTTTGTATTGAAAACGGCTATAAACCCAAATAAGGGAAAAATGGAAATGGAGAAAATGTTTGAATTTTTAAAACCTGATTTTGAAAATATTGATGACAGAGGCGAACTTAAACAACTTTATTCAAAAAGCTGTAAACAAGTAAATTATTCATTTTCAAAAAAGGGAACATTTAGGGGAAATCACTATCATAAAATAAATAAGGAAATTTTTTATATTATTTCTGGAAAAATTGAAATTTGTTTTCAAAAGGGGGAGGAAAAAGAAACTGTTGTTGTAAAGAATGGAGATTTATTCCAAATTTTTCCATTTACACTACATTCCTTTAATTTTTTGGAAAATACCCAAATGATAGTCATTTATGATAAAGGTGTTGTTTTAAACAATAATGAAAAGGATATTTATAATGGAAAATAAAGAACACATTCCCGTATGTTATGAAGGGCAGGATGATTTAATAGATATTCTTGCAACATCAATTTGCAGTATATGTTATAATACGAAATCTTTTATTGATTTTTATATACTTGATTGTGGAATAAATAACTTTAATAAAAGGCAATTGGAAAAATTAAAATATAAATTCAACAACTTTTCAATAAAGTATATTCCAATAGATTTGACTGTGTTTAACGGATTAAAGGGATGGGGAAAGGATAACTTTTTGGATTGTTATTCTAGACTCCTTATCCCAAAACTTATTCCAGAATTAGATAAAGTTATTTATTTGGATACCGACACAATAGCATTAGACGACATAAAGCTTCTTTGGGAACAAAATTTGGATGAATATGAAATTGGGGCTTGTCCAGATACGGGGTACAACAAATATTTAAGGAAAAATTGTATTGAAAACCTTGGGTTTAATAATCAACAAATTTTTATAAATGCGGGAATGCTTCTTATTGATTGTAAAAAATGGAGGCAAAATAATGTTTCGGATAAATTATTAAACCTTGCAAAAACATATAAAGACCATCTTATTATTATAAATGAGGAACTTTTGGGAATTTATTATAAAAATAATAATTTCAAAATATTAGACAGTCGTTTTAATTGTGCAGACAGACTTAATGAAATAAAAGAATTTTTTCCAACAATAACTGATGAATATTTGAAAAATGAATGGAACGATGTTGTTATTCAACATTTAACGCCTTTTAAACCGTGGATGTTTTGCAAAAACACATATAACAATAGAAATTTAAAAAATTTTGAAAACTTTTGGTTTTTTGCACAGATAACTCCTTTTTATCAGGGAATGGTAAATAAGTATTACTATAATATAAATTGCAACATTTCCAATCACATAATTGTAAATATAAAATTTGGAAAATATTGGATAAAACTTCTTAACGTAATTCCGTTTATAAAGGTAGAAATAAAAAACGATAATAAAGTATATAAATTGTTTGGAATACTTCCTGTTTTGAAGATAAGGAGTATCAAATGCTAAATAATTTACCAAAAATAACTGTTATTACTATTACATTAAACTTAATTAAAAATAATAGAGCTGATTTGTTTAAGGAGTGTGTAAAAAGTGTTTTAAATCAGACCTATAAAAACATTGAATACATAATCCAAGATGGAGAATCAGATGATGGAACAATTGATTTTATAAGGAATTGTAATAAAAATAATGTATTTAAGTTTTACAGTCAAAAAGATAATGGTATTGATGAGGCATACAATAATGCCCTTTCCCATGCATCCGGAAAATATGTGATATTTATGAATAGTGATGACTGCTTTTATAATGATACGGTAGTTGAAGAATGTGTTGAGAAATTAGAAGAAGAAAAAGCAGATTACTGTTATGGAAAAGAGAAAAAAGTATATAGAAATGGTAATTTTTGTATGATTTTTAATCCAAAGATTGAAAATTTTTGGAAAAATATGCCGTTTAGCCATCAAACTTTGTTTGTAAAAAGAGAAGTTATGGAAAAACTTGGGGGATATAATACAGATTGTGGTTTTGGTGGAGATATACACCTTGTTTTACAGCTTATCCTTAATGATTACAAAGGAATAGAAATTGATAAAATAATTTCCCTTTACAGGATTGGTGGAATTTCATCCCAGACCGAAGATAAAAAAGGGCAAATGAAAGTTTTGTATGTCATTGCGAAAAGATTTTTAAACCTGTATAAAAATTTTTATGATGATATAAGTCTTGAACAAGTAGAAGATATTTATCATTTTGGTGATTATCAATACGTATATCCAAAATATTTTTTACAAAAGTTAATAAAATTTATGATTGATAAAAATTTAAAAAACTTTGATTACAACAAATTCATAAATTACGTCAATCAAATCAGTGTAAATAATTTTACAAGAAAAGTTAAAGTCTGTTATAGGCTTTTTGACCTATTGCCTTTTTTAAAAATAAAAATTAAAAACAACAAAAAGGTTTATAAACTTTTCGGATTTTTACCAATTATATCAATAAAGGAAATATAAATGAAAATAACTATTACTACAACTACCATACATATACCAACGTTAATTGAAGATTATATAAAAGATATTATAAAATATGGCAGACAAGATTATGTTGATTTTGTAATTACAGGGGATAAAAAATCGCCAATAGAAGCATACGAATTTTGTAAAAATCTTCAAAAAAAATATGGTATAAATATAGATTATATGGGTGTTGAAGAACAGGATAAATATATGGAAAAATACCCTAAATTTAAAAATTATTTACCATGGAATTGTTTACAAAGACGGGATGTTGCCATACTTAAAGCCTATGACAACGGAGCAGATATTATAATTTTAATAGATGATGATAATTTCCTTGCATGTGAAGATTATGTCGGAAAAACTTTACATCTTGGAAATATGAAAAATTTTGATACTGTTGAAACTTCAAATGGTTGGTACAATATATGCAAACATTTGGAAGATGCAAACGGACGACTTTTTTATCCACGCGGGTATGCCTGGGATAAAAGAATAAAAGATGGAAGTTATTTGTGGAAAAATGAAAATATACGCTCTGTTGTTAATGCTGGATTTTGGCTTGGGGATCCAGATATTGATGCTGTTCAACGACTTGCTGCGCCAATTGATGTAATTTCGTATAATCGTGAACAAAATTTCGCTTTGGGGCGGGAAATTTTTTGTCCTTTTAACTCACAAAACACGGCAATTCACCGTGATGTTGTACCGGCATATTTCCTTTGTCCTGATATTGGAAGATTTGATGATATTTGGGCATCATACTTTTTGGAAAAAATATGTTGGCATTTGAAAGATTATATCACCTTTGGTCAACCATTGGTTAAACAAATAAGAAATGAACATGATTTATATGTGGATGTAAGAGCAGAAGAATTTGGAACAAAATATACAAGTGATTTTTGCAATTGGATAAAGGAAATAAAACTTACACAAAAAACATATAGGGATTGTGCGATTGAACTTGCCACAAAATTAAAGGAAGTTATTGATACAAAAAGTTTTATGGAACTTCCCGCAACAAAAAGGGCTTTTTTCAATCAATTTATTGATGGAATGAAAATTTGGACAAGCATTTTTTAATCAAAATTTAAGGAGGCAAGATGTATTTAATTGTTGGAGCAAAAGGCTTTTTGGGAAGCTATTTAATCAAAAATATTTTGGAAAAAACGGATGATAAAATCATCGCAACGGATATTCATATTGACAAACAGGAAGATACAAAAAGAGTTCGTTGGATAGAGGCGGATATTACAAACAATGACGACATAAAAAAACTTAATGAAATAACAAGGAAAGATGACAACCTTAAAATCATATATTTGGCGGCGTATCATCACCCTGACCTTGTTCTTAAAAATCCAAAAATCGCGTGGGCGGTGAATGTTATCGCACTTGCAAACTTTCTTAATATTATGGATAATGTAAAGGCATTGTATTATCCATCAACGGAAGTTGTGTACGGGACAAATACCGATAACAAAAAGTTTACCGAAAATGACAGACTTTGCCCGTCAAATAAGTATGGTGAACACAAGGTAATTGCCGAAACTATGGTTAAAAGCTATGGTTATAATGTGGTAAGGTTCCCTGTTTTAATGGGAAAAAGTCTTGCAAAGGGAAAAAAGCATTTCTTTGATGAAATTATTGAAACATTACAATCCGGAAACACCATTGAAATGTTTACGGATAATTTGCGTTCAATAATAGATTTCAATACTGCATCAAAGCTTTTGATTGATTTAATTGAAAATCCATTGGCACGGCAATACAAGGTTGTAAATATTGCCAGTGATAATGGAATTTCAAAATATGATTTTGCCCTTCTTATCGCACAAAAATATAATCTTGATAAATCAAAAATCATTCCAATATCAATGGATGATAAAAATCAAAAAATATTTACGGCAAAGCGGGCAAAGGAAACCTTACTTGATAACTCGCTTTTAAAACAAATACTTAATATTTCAACGATTAGCTTTGAAATCTGAAAAACTTAAATAGGGATATTTTTCCCCTATTGAAGTGGAAAGGGATGATATGGCCTTTTTGTACTCCGCCTCATCCCTTTCGGTCCACAAACCAATCGCTTGCTTTCGTAATCTTCGCATAGTCAGGTAATCACATCTTGTTTGATACTCAAATTGGCGATTTTTTCGGGCTCTATCCAAAAACCGCTTATGTGACTCAACCAACATTTTTTCATAATCGGGATTGATTGTTCCATCGGAAATATTTGTGTTTTTTCGGCAAATATAATACCCAATTGGAGCAATTACCAAATCGCCATTTATCACATATAATTTTTGTGATTTGTAATTGGCAATTTCCAATTTTTCGTAATATTCCTTTTGTGTGTATGACATTTTATTCCTTTTTATAACTTGTATATCTTTTTCCAATCGTTCCAAGCCCAATCGGCAGAGCCACGGAAAAAGCTTCGTTCAAACACATCATAATCCTTTGACGTTTTGACGTGCATTTTGAACCAAATTTGTTTAAGAAGATTATGATTTCCAATTACCATAAGCATACCGCCAGGTTCATCCGTTAATTCGTATGGAAGGTTTGCCATATTTCCGGATGAACAGAAACAGTAAATACCAGGGGTGAGATAGAAATCCAAATTTATTTCTTCGCCATTGGCATTTTCATAGGTCTTTTTAGCACGTAAATCATAAGTGTTATCAGCAGTTTGCAATTCAACCTTTGATTTAACCCTTATCTGATCAACCTTATTATACCCAGAACCATAATAACCAATAACAAAAACTCCGGTTTCTTCGGTCCATGCGGTGGCACCCTTTGCATGGTAATATGTTTTATTGGTTTTTGGATTGAAAAATCTTTCGGCGTAATAGGTATCCAATGCGATATCGTTATCTTCACAAATGAAGTAATGAAAACCACTTAAAAATTCGCCATTGGAGTTAAAGCCAAAGTATGTGCTTTCTGGGTCTTCAAAAATTGGAACCGTATTTACCATATCGTTTTCAACAGTATATGTAATGTTGTTGAATGAACCGTCCGCATTTAATCCGTTTGGAATTAAAACTTTTAGGCCGGAATGAATAGTTATTGTTGTATCGGTGAATGTCACCGCCGGATTTGGGTCATATATGATACAATTTGTTAAAATGTTATTCATCGCAGAATCCGAAGATGAACCGGAACTGGATGTATCCAAATTTGCGACAATATCTTCACATTGCTGTTTTATATCGGCAAGAGCTTCGGCATATTGTTTTGCTAGGTTCGCCTGATCCGTAGCAATGGTTGCCGATGCGGATGCAACCTTTCGGTCGTTTTCAAGTTCCGCAGTTATAGAGTTAAGCTCTATTGTTGAATTTTCCAATGTCTTTCCATCCTTTGCCCAAACGATACATTTCCCCGGTAATGGTTCCGGCATAGTGAAATCTATATCATCACCAACAAAATATGGTGGAAGAATCATTGAACGGCTTAGGTCATCGGATAATTGCTGGGTGCAGGCGGTTTGATAATCAAGTTCGTAATTTAACTCTTCGGCACGGATGGCTCCACCCGCCTGAAAATCAGAGGTTCGCTCAATTACCATTCTTCGTACAATGGTTATAATTGTATCCTTTTCAGGAATGGTATCAAAACAAACTGTTCCGCCGTCATCGTTTTCGCCAAGGCTTACCGTATACCCTTCTGTTTGTTTAACACTTCCGAAATAAACCGTTACATTTTCTGGTTTAAAGATGTTAAATGGAAAAGAGTAAGTATTTGTTGTACCATCTGCCCTGTATTGAATTTTTGGTTTTATGTTTTTTATTGTTACGTTATCAGACATTATTCCTCCTTAAAATAAAGTTAAAAAAAATCCCCATACTTTTTTTTGTATGAGGAACAACCCTTTAAATAAATTGAAATTTCAATAGATAGACTTTTCCCATTAGTCGGTTTTCACTATACCACAAAATAGGGAAAAAGTCAAGAACATTTTTAGAACATTTTATTTTTTCCAAAAAAGAAATATGAGATAAGTGTGGAAATATCCCCATAAGAAGGAAGAAATTAGGGCACTCACTACAAGGGCAGGGGGATAAAAGCTGAAAATGGCAACAAGGATTATTCCAACCAATCCGGCAAAAATTCCCGCCAAAATATCATCAAACATTACCCCAAATGAATTTTTTACCCTTTGGTCAACATAGCCAACCAACAATGGCTTTTTTATATCAAAAAATCGGAACAAAATAAACGATAGCAAAAAGAAAAGTGCCAAATTTCCGCCAACTTTGTAATAAGAAGGAAGAAGTATAAGCATTGTCATACTTTGTCCGGCAACTTCGTCCATTACGATAAGGCCAGGGTCGTGTTCGGTATATTTCAAAACTGTATGGGATGCAATCCAACCAGCAAAAAAAGATATAAGGGTAAGAAATGCCAATCCAACCCAACCAAAATACCTTATGGCAGGATATATTAAAATAAATGATGCAAGGGAACCAAATGTTCCGGATGCAAATGGAACATATCCAACCCCAAAGAATGAGGCAATAAAAAAGGCAAGTTTCTTTTTCATTTTTTATTTGTTTCCTTTATATATTATTTACTGAATTAAGGCGGGAAAGCACCCTGTCCCGTCCCATGACGTGTTGAATTTCGCTTAAATCTGGGGACATAGTTTTTCCGGTGATTAAAATACGGAATACCTTTACAACGGATGAAATATCACCGTTAAAGGCCGAAGGATTTGCCTTATACTCCTTTCCATTTTTTGCAAAATTGAATTGGTCGGCAAGTTGTTGCATTTTTGCAAACCATTCTTCCTTTGTATCGTTTTCGTTAAACATTGGAATATAGGCATTAACCAATTCGGCATAATTTTTTACGGATTTAAGTTCAGATTTTGCATCATCCGAAAGTGAAAAATCATCATCAAAGAAATATGTTATTTCACCCAAAACGTCGGAATATTTTGCAATATCCTTTCTGGAATTTTTGGCACCGGTTCGCTCAATTGATAAAATAGCCCGTACATAGTCCGGATTTTCATCCATAATTTTAAGCAATTTTTCATCATTTGACCTTGCCCAATCGTATGTATTTTTGAAAATTTCATCGGTTGTCATTTTGGCAATGATTTCCTTACTTATATTATTAAGTTTTACAAAGTCAAACAAAGCACCACTTGGCGAAAGTTTGTTAAGTTCAAGTTTGAAATCCTTATACGAAGCATTTGGGTTTGCACGTCTCCAACCTTCAAAGCTTGAATTTGCAAGGTTTAACAAATATTCAATAACGGCAGTCCGTGGATAACCAACACTGTCATAATAACGAACATCAGCTTCTGGGTCGTGGCGTTTACTTAATTTACGTCTTGAATCACCATCCATTTTTTGAATTGGTGCGATGTGTGTATATTTAGGAACCTTGAACCCCATTGCCTTAAACATTTGAATATGTAGTGGCAAAGATGACAACCATTCATCACCACGAATAACATGTGTTGTTCCCATAAGGTAATCATCAATAACATGTGCAAAATGGTATGTTGGAAGACCGTCAGATTTCATAATAACTATATCCAAATCGTTTTCCGGAAAATTGATTTTTCCCTTTAAGCCATCCTGAATAACAACCTTGTTATTATAACTTCCATTGCTTTTGAAACGAATCACAAATGGTGTACCAGATGCAAGTTTTTCCTCAACCTTTTCAATTGGGTAATCACGATATTTCGCCCAACGACCATAATACCCAGGCCTTGCCCCACTTACCTCTTGTTCGTGTCTTATTTTTTCAAGCTCCTCTGGTGTGGCAAAGCATGGATATGCCAATCCAGTTTCAAGCATTTTTTTAATATATGCCTGATAAATTTCCTTTCTTGCACTTTGTTTATATGGTGCATAATCACCAAATTCACGACCGGTTGCATCAAAACCTTCGTCTGGAATTATATCATAATTTGCAAGAGAAGAACATATGAGTTCGGTAGCACCCTCCACTTCTCTTTTGGTGTCGGTATCTTCTATACGAAGGAAGAAAACACCGTTGCTTTGATGTGCAACACGTTCACAAATAAGTGCAGTGTAAATTCCACCAATATGCATAAATCCGGTTGGACTTGGTGCGATACGGGTAACCTTTGCCCCGTCATCTAAATTCCGTCTTTTGTACTTTGCTTCAATTTCTTCTACTGTTGGAAGAGTGTTTGGAAATATTTTATCAAGAAAACTCATATTAACCTCTGTAATTTTTTACCTTTAAGAATTTCGTCATATTTTATACAATAACAATAAATAATTCAACTGTGCTTTTTATACTATTGAAGAATCACTTAAAAAGCAATATATTTTATGGAAGGCAAGGTGATAAAATGAAAAAATTATTTATATTGATGTTATGTCTGTTTTTCGTTGGATGCAGTTCAGAGGAAAGGCAACCGTCAACGGCGGAAATGCAGAAAGAATACATACAAAATCTTTTACCACAAATAAATTATGAATGGTGGCAAAATTTTGATGATCCAATACTTTTGTGTTATATTGTGGAGGGATTGGAAAACAATCCTGATTTGCGGTCGGCAACCCTTAAAACCGAAGAGTATAAACAATTTGTGAAGTATGCTCGTGGTGGAGAAATTCCGTCGGCTTCGGTTGGATTTGAATATTTTGCATCAAAAAATGTGCCTTTTCCACTTATAAAAAATGATGTGTTCTTACTTCCACTTGATATAAGTTATGAATTTGATGTTTTTGGAAAAAATCATAACAAAACAAAATCTGCCGAAATGGCATTGGAATCATATAAATATCAAGTACAGGCAACATACATAACCTATATTTCCAATTTGGCAACGGTGTATTTCAACATTGTAAAGGTTCAAGAATTGATTGATATAGAGGAAGAACTTCTTGATATAAAGTCGCAAATTCTTGATGAAACAAGGATGAAACTTAAATCCGAACTTGCCACCGAAATTGATGTGAATAAGGCATTACAGGAATACAAGACTGTTCAAAACGATTTGGAAGATTTGAAAAAAAGCCTTACACAACTAAATTCTCAATTCTTCTTTATGCTTGGCCGGACAAGTCTTAGTTCCGACAGGGTTGGTCGTATTGATTTTGACGGACGGGATATGTACGAATTTTCAAATTGGCAGGATATATCATCCGATGTAATTTTTAACAGACCGGATATATTGGCGGTTGAAAAACAACTTAAAAAATCAGAAATTGATATTAAGGTTGCAAGAACCGAATTTTTACCAACATTTAAAATAAGCGGACAACTTATTTGGAATAACTTTTTAAGCGGTGGGTTCTTTTCAACCGGAAACACAATTCGCTCACTTCTTGCCGGTGTAAGTCAGAACCTTTTTACCGGTGGACGACTTTCCTCAAATTTGGAAATTTCAAAGATACATTTTGAACAACTTTTTGAAGAATACAGAAAAGTTGCCCTTAATGCCGTAAAGGAAATAAATGATGCCCTTTATATCCTTAAAAGTGATAAAACTATTATGGATAGGAATTTTGAAAATTATGCCCTTGAAAAGGAAAACTTTAAGGAATATGAAAGCCGAAATGAAAGTGAGTTGCTTTCACATATTGACTTGTTGAAACTTAAACAACTTCTTTTGAAATACAGGGCCGAAATTGTAAAGTCGTCGGTACAGCTTGCAATTGATAATATTGGGCTTTATAAAGCAACAACAGGAATTATTAAAGGAGATAAAAATGAAAAATAACAAAATTGTATTGGGTTTGGTTATAGTTGTTTGTGGTACGGTTGTATTTGTGCTTTCACATAGAAAGAGTTCGGATGCCAATATAAAACTTTATGGAAATGTTGATATACGACAGGTGAACCTTTCATTCCGTGTTGGAGGAAAACTTCAAAAGCTTTACTTTGATGAAGGAGACAAGGTTCGTGCAGGTGATACGGTTGCCATTCTTGATAACAAACCAATAGAAAACAAGCTTAACCAGGCGAATGCACAAAAAAAGCTTGCTCAGGTACAACTTAATAATGCAACAAGGTTTTATAACAGAAATATAAACCTTTGCAAAAGTGGGAACCTTTCAAGGCAGGATTGTGATAATATTTTGAGTAAGAAGGAGGAAGCCGAGGCAAATTTAGCCTATGTTTCATCCGTTGTTGATGAGGCACAAACAAGTCTTGACGATACAAAGCTTGTTGCACCAAATGATGGTGTAATCCTTACCCGTATACAGGAAGAAGGAAGTATACTTGGTGCCGGAGTTCCAGTATACACCCTATCCCTTAACGATAAAATGTGGGCGCGAGCATATATTGATGGTGAAAACCTTTCAAATGTAAAAATTGGCGATAATGTAAAAGTATTTACCGATGCGGGAAAGGTATACGATGGAAAGATTGGCTTTGTTTCACCACAGGCGGAATTTACCCCAAAAAATATTGAAACAGAAAGTTTAAGAACGGATTTGGTTTACAGAATAAGGATAAATATCACAAATCCAGATGACTTTTTAAAACAGGGAATGCCAGTATCAATAGAGATTAACAAAAATAATGACTAATTATGTTGCAAATATTACAAACCTTGTAAAAAAATTCGGCGATAATACCGCAATTAACGATATTTCCGTAAGTTTAGAGGAAGGAAAGATTATCGGGCTTGTTGGTCCAGATGGTGCCGGAAAGACTACATTTATCCGCCTTTTGCTTGGGCTTTTACTTCCGACATCGGGAAGTATAAAGGTGCTTGGGCTTAACCCCGCAACGGATGTTGATGAACTTCACAAATATATTGGTTATATGCCACAAAAGTTTGGACTTTATGAAGATTTAAGTGTTATTGAAAACCTTAACCTTTATGCCGATTTGAAAAATATTTCAAGGGAAGAAAAAGACGCGACATTCAAAATGCTTTTGGATTTTACCGGACTTCAACCATTCCAGACACGATTGGCAGGAAACCTTTCGGGAGGTATGAAACAAAAGCTTGGACTTGCGTGTGCATTGCTTGGGAAACCGAAATTTTTGCTTCTTGATGAACCGGGGGTTGGTGTTGATCCGATATCTAGGCGTGAACTTATGAAAATGGTTCGGAACCTTGCCCAAAACAATATGACAATATTGTGGTCAACATCATATTTGGATGAGGCAGAAGGATTTGATGAAGTGATGCTTTTTAATGAAGGCAAAATGATTTACAACGGAATTCCGTCAATGCTTACCCAAACGATGGAAGGTAATGTGTTCCTTGCCCGAAAAGAAGATATGAAAAACAGGGCGTTGCTTCGTACCCTTCTTAAAAGTGGGAAAAAGATTGTTGATGCCGTTATTGAAGGGGATGCAGTTCGTCTTGTTGTAAAAGACGATGCGGTAAAAAAGGAGTTTCAAGATTTTATCACACCGGTAAAACCAAAATTTGAGGATGCAGTTATTGATGTGCTTGGCGGTGCACCACTTGGGGAATCCTTGGTTGCCAAAAATATTGAGGTAAAAAGTAATGCCGAATATATGATTGAGGCAGACAACCTTACAAAGGTTTATGGTGGCAACTTTTATGCGGCAGATAAGATTTCATTTAAGGTAAAAAAGGGTGAAATTTTTGGATTGCTTGGTCCGAATGGTGCCGGAAAATCAACTACGTTTAAAATGATGTGTGGGCTTTCAAAGCCAACGTTCGGTCATGCCTACATAGAAGGAATTGATATGAC
This sequence comes from Alphaproteobacteria bacterium, assembly GCA_016297965.1. Classification (GTDB taxonomy): domain Bacteria; phylum Pseudomonadota; class Alphaproteobacteria; order Rs-D84; family CACZYB01; genus CACZYB01. Next base: position 116,303 of record JAEDDP010000003.1, read on the forward strand.
AAAGAATGCGTCGCTTGCACATTCGTACCTTGGGTATATGGCACAAAAATTTTCATTATTTTCAACACTTACCGTACAGGCGAATTTAAACTTTTTTGCCGGTATTTATGGACTTAAAGGTGAGGTTAAAAAGGAAAGAATACAACAAATGGTTGATATATTTGATCTTCAACCGTACCTTAACAAATGGGCGGGAACACTTCCTTTGGGTTTTAAACAAAGGCTTGCCCTTTCGTGTGCGATTATGCATAATCCATCAATTTTGTTTTTGGATGAACCAACAAGTGGTGTTGACCCACTTACACGACGGGAATTTTGGAAACATATAAACTCTATGGTTGAAAAGGGTGTGACCGTTATGGTTACAACCCACTTTATGGATGAGGCGGAATATTGCGACAGAATAGCCCTTATATACCACGGTCATGCAATTAAAATTGGCACTCCAAACGAGATAAAACAAAGGGGTGAAACGATGGAAGATGCCTTTATCCGCATTATTCAGGAAGCCGATGAAAATAAGGAGGTTTTGAAATGAAAATTTTAAGGGCCCTTATAAAAAAGGAATTTTTCCAAATAATTCGGGATCCAAGTAGTATACTTATTTCCGTTGTGTTTCCGTTTATTTTGATAATGCTTTTTGCATTTGCGATAAACCTTGATAACAATCAAATCAGGGTTGGTGTTGCAATTGATGGAGAAAAGGCGGATACAACCGAAATTATTTCTGCATTTCAGGGGACAAAATACCTTAACACAAAAATATATCCCGACAGGAAAAGTATGGAAGCGGATCTGGTACATGGGGATATAAAGGCGATGATTATTTTCCCAAGTGATTTTATCCGTAATTTCAAAAGTGGGAATATGGCAAACGTACAACTTATTTCCGATGGTACGGATCCAAATATGGCATTGTTTATAGACAGCTATATCAAAAGTGCAATAATAAATTATCAAAAAATTTACCTTAATCAGATGGGGATGAATGCAAAATCACTTATCAATGTAGAGCCGACCGTTTGGTTTAATCCGGAACTTAAAAGTCGTTATTTCATTTTGCCAAGCTCCATTGCCATAATTATGACATTGGTTGGAATGATTTTGACCGCCCTTGTGATTGCACGTGAATGGGAACGAGGAACGATGGAAGCAATGCTTACGACTCAGGCAACAAAAATGCAAATTATTTTGGCGAAGTATATTTCATATTATTGTCTTGCCCTATTTTCCACGGCATTTTGCACCTTTCTTTGTGTATATGTGTTTGGTGTACCATTCCGTGGCTCTTACCTTGTTTTTTTCATAACTTCAAGTTTGTTTATTTGGAGTTCGCTTGGCCAAGGACTTATTATTTCAACGTTGTCGGAAAATCAGTTCCTTGCATCCATTACCGCCATGGTTATGGGATTTTTGCCGGCAATTATGCTTTCGGGATTTTTGTTTGAAATATCGTCTATGCCAATAATATTTCAATATGTGACATACATAGTTCCGGCACGGTATTTTGCGACGATTATTAACAGTATTTTTATGGCGGGAAATATTTGGAGTATTATTGTACCGCAAAGTTTATTTTTACTTATAACTGATGTTGTACTTTTCATAATAATGTACAGGATTACAAAACAAAGATTGGAATAAAAATGATATTTCAAAAGTTTTTTTCACGGTTAAGCCAAATAAATGCCCTTATAATAAAGGAATTTCATATAATTTGGTCGGATTACAGGAACAGGATTATGATTATCCTTCCACCGATTATTGAAATTGGAATTTTTGCATTTACCGCAACCTTAGAGGTGAAAAATATTTCTATGGTTATGTTTGATAAAGATAATACCTATATTTCCCGCTCACTTAGTGAAAAATTTGAAAATACACCGGTTGTGAAAAAGGTTTATAAGGTAGATAATTATGAAAACCTTAAAGACCTTATTGACAGACAAAAGGCATATATGGCCGTTGTTATTCCACAAAATTTTCAGGCGGATATTTTCGCCGGTAAGGGAAGCGAGGTACAATTTATCCTTGATGGAAGGAAGTCAAATGCCGCACAAATTATTGGAAACTATTTTGCGCAAATTGTAAATAATTTTACCTATGAAATAGACGGGGTAAATGTTCCAAAGGCAAGTATTTCCATTGATGCAAGAAATTGGTTTAATCCGAATGTTGATTACCAATGGTTTATTGTAATATCACTTATTGCGGTGCTTTCTATGGTAATGGTGCTTGCCATTACATCGCTTACTTTGGCACAGGAAAAGGAGCTTGGGACATTTGACCAGATACTTGTTTCTCCGCTTAAATCATCGGAAATTTTGATTGGTAAAACAGTACCAGCGATTATTATAAGTTTGCTTGATGTGACAATAATGATTTTGGCGGCATTGTGGATTTTTAATATACCGCTTACAAGCTCTTTATTTACACTATACTTTTGTATTATTGTGTTTTTACTTTCAATTTGTGGTATTGGTTTGTTTATTTCTGTAATTTGTTCTACTCAACAACAGGCTATACTTGGTGTGTTTGTGTTCCTTGTTCCTGTATTTTTACTTTCGGGATATATGACACCAATTGAAAATATGCCGGTAGCCCTTCAAAAACTTGGGATTATAAATCCACTAACTTACTTTTTCACATTGATAAAAGGTGTGTTTTTAAAGGATATTTCATTTGTTGCAATTATGGAAAATGTTATACCGCTTCTTATAATCGCGGTTTCGACACTTGGGTTTGTAAACTGGTTTTTCAAGAAAAAATTGGATTAGTCGGCGGTGGATAACTTTATCCACTCCTCCTCACGCAAGGGAAGTATAACCTCAATCACATTTAGTCGTTCCGACAGTTTAGTGAGTTCCGATATTGGAAGTGGGAGTGAGAGCTTTTCAAGGATTTCTTTTTTCTCCTGTTCAAGGGAGGCTATATCCGCCTCCAACTTTTCAATTGAGGTGTTGTGATGTGGTGAAATTTTTACATCATTTTTTGGTTGTGTTGCTCGGTCGGTCTCCGATTGTTTTATTTCCTCAGCTTCCTTTTTTCTGTTGGGTTTTGGTGTTTCAAACAAAAGTCGCCTGTAATCATCCAATGTTCCATCAAACCGTGTGCAGGTATGATTTGCAATAAGGTATAAATCATCAACAACCATATTTAAAAAGTTGAAATCGTGGGTAATCAAAACGACCGCACCGTTATAGTTATTAAGAGCGGAAATAAGTGCTTCACGTGCCTGAATATCAAGATGGTTTGTCGGTTCATCCAATATAAGGAGTGATGGATTATCAAGGGATAACCTTGTAAACACAACACGACTTTTTTCACCACCGGAAAGTTCAGTAATTTTGGTAAGTGCAATATCATCCACAATTCCAAAATTGGCAAGGATTGAACGAACCTGAGTTTCCGTTTTGGTTGGAAGAAGTTCGGAAATAAATTCAAGTGGGGTTTTATCAAGTGGTAATTCATCCATTTGATGTTGTGTAAAAAAACTTATTTTCAACTTTACCTGTTTTGACATTATCCCCTTCATAAGTTTTAAATCACCATAAAGAAGCTTTGCAAGTGTTGATTTTCCGTTTCCATTTTTACCAAGAAGCCCTATTCTGTCACCATAGCAAATACCAAGATTTATTTTTTCAAGGACCGGTGTGATACCATCATAGGACACACTTCCATTTTCAATTTTTATAATTGGTGATGGAATGTCGGGGGCATCCGGAAATTCAAAATGGCATGACCGGTCAAGGGCGGTTATTTCAATTTCTTGCATTTTATTTAATAATTTAAGACGGCTTTGTGCCTGACGTGCCTTTGTTGCCTTATAGCGGAAACGGTCAACATAGGATTGAAGGTGCGCCCTTACCTCCGCCTGTTTTTTCGCCTGACGTTCCTGTATTTCGTGTTTAAGCAAATAATTTTTATAAAAATTATCATAATTGCCAGTGTAAAAAACCAACTTTTTATTTTCAAAATGGATAATACCATCACAAATACTGTTTAAAAGGTTTTTATCGTGGCTGATGATAAGTAAAGTTCCATCATATTTTTTTAAATAGTTTTCAAGCCAGATAGACGCCTCTAAATCAAGGTGGTTTGTTGGTTCATCAAGAAGAAGTATGTCCGAATATTGGAACAAAGCCCCAGCCAAAGCAAGACGCATTCTCCATCCCCCGGAAAAATCACGAACCGTACGGGAAAGGTCGGATTGGGAAAAGCCAAGACCGGATAAAATTTCGGCAATTTTTGCCTCTGCCATATCGGAATTAAGTCGCCTTAATTCATCATAGACATCCGGTAAATCCTCCGGCGGACAATTATTAAGTCGTTGTCTTGCCGATAACAGCTCCCTGTCCTTTGACAATACAAAATCCAAAATGGTTTTATCCGTATCGTAAAATTCCTGCTCTACAAAGGCAATTTTTTGATTGTTGGAAAATGAAACATGTCCGTCGGTCAATTCCAATTCCCCCTTTAACACCTTAAACAAAGTGGATTTTCCGCAACCGTTAATGCCGACAATTCCGATTTTTTTGTTATCGGGAATATGCACGCTTGCGTCTTCAAGTAAGGAGCGGGACTTTATATAAACTGTAATGTTATCAATATTTATCATAGCCCAAGATGTTAGCAAAAATTTCTTTTTATTGCAAGGGAAAGAATTCTGTAATATGATTTTTCAAAAACAAAGGAAGAATAAATTGAAAAGGCTGTTTACCGTATTTTGCATTACCTTGTGCCTTTGTTCCTGTAAGGGGGAGGAAGACAAAAAGGATTCAATTATAAAAAAATATTCAAATGTGTCCCCCGTACAATGGAGTGAAGATATTGATGGGGTTATAAAAACACTTCCGACCGATGAAGGGGTTCTTGCCCTTACGCTTGATGCATGTGGTTCAAAAAATGACAGTTTGGATGAAGATTTGATTGAATTTTTGGTTCAAAATAAAATTCCGGCAACATTTTTTATAAACAATCGTTGGATAAAAAAGTTTCCGAAAAAATTTGAAAAACTTTACAAAAATCCATTGTTTGAAATTGAAAATCATGGGCTTTTACATGCACCGGCAAGTGTAAATGGAAGGTCAATTTACAATATTTCAGGTACAAAAAATTCGGCCGAACTTTATGATGAAGTTGTCCTTAATGCCGACTATATTGAAAAAATTACCGGAAGACGACCAAAATTTTTTCGGTCCGGCACGGCATATTATGATGAATATGCGGTAAGGCAAATTTACGATATGGGCTTTGTACCGGTTGGATTTAACATACTTGGCGATGCAGGGGCAACGTATAATGAAAGGCAAATAAAAAATGCCCTTCTTCAATCAAAAAATGGGGATATAATTATTTGCCATGCGAACCATCCGAAAAGGGCAACCGGACGGGGACTTAAAACTGTAATTCCACTACTTCAAAAAAGGGGCTTTCGCTTTGTCCGATTGGATGAATACCTAAAATAAAAAAAACTCCCCCCTTTGGAGATTAAAGGGGGATGAGAAACAAGAAAGTTTATTTTTTATTGATTGCAATTTTCTTTTTATTTAAAACTGCGGGTTCGGATTTTGGAACAACGACGGTAAGAACTCCGTTTTCAAAGTCTGCCTTTGCATCATCATATTTCAAATCGTATGGCAAAGGAATTGTCCTTGAAAATGAACCATAGGAGAATTCCGAGAAATATTTACCCTTATGATGTTCTTCCTTTTGTTCCTTCTTTTCGCCCGAAAGAGTCATATATCCGTCGGATGAAATTTCCAAATCAATATCGGATTCCGAAAGTCCCGGTACCTCCGCACGGACAACGACTTCTTTTTCATTTTCTTTTAGTTCAATTTTTGGTTCGGTTTGCTTTACTGTATTCAACATACGGCGTTCAACAGGAAAATCAAACCAGTCGCCAAATATATCAAAAATATTATTCAAATCTCTGTCAAAACCATAATTAGATACTTCGTTATGATTGTTATTTCTGCGTGTCAAAAAGTTTGTCATTTTTAAATCCTTTCTCTTATATGTTCTTTTTCTTTAACCAATAATTGATATGTGTATTTAATTGGAATTTGAAATAACATTTTCAAAATTGTTTATACATACATCAACATCAGATAAGTTACGTGTCAATAAATTAACTTTATATTCATCACCACAATTTTGTTCTGCATATAATCAAAACTCAGCTCTGGATGCACCATCATTAAATAAATCTACTAAATCCCCATCTATAAGCACCACACATTCCTCAGTTTGGGGAGCCTTTGACTTTACTTCATTTTCCAAAGATAAAAATCTTTAAATTTTAAAACATCTTTACTCCTTCCTTTATTTTTCAACATTTTTTGATTTTAGTTTTTCCAAAATTTCTTTGTTTTTATTTGCAACGCCAATTTCAATATTGTCATCGTATTCTTCCCCAAGGAACTTTTCCCTTAACTTTCTGTTCGCAAGAATGTATTCGGCATTCTTAAACTTTTTATCATTTTTGGCACAGAATTTTTGTTTTTTCTTATTTTCTTGTTCTATTTTATTAAGGAATTCAGCATAATAGTCATGAATGAAATAATCTGGCAAATCAAAATCACTATAAAAACGTTGTTCATCAGGTCCTCGATTTACATGTTTAAAATCTGGACGTGCAATATGAACAGCCTTATCTATTTCATCGTAATTATCCCTACCTTTTTCAAAACAATTTTTGAAATTTTTCAAATTATTTTCAAAATTGTTTGCCAATTCCTCCGCCGATAATTTTGTTGCAAAATCACGTGGATTGTTTAATTTTTTTATATCATATTTTGGAGAAATATGAAGACCATATACACATCCAAGAGCCGCAATCATAGTCTTTTTTCTATCTTCTTTAAATTTAGTATATTTGTATTCTCCAGCAAAAGGTCTATCAAATTTTTCAAAATAAAAATCCACAAACTCAGAAATATTTTCTATTACACGTATTGGAAATTTTGTTTCCATATCCTTTTTGCTGTATGGAATAAGTGCAAAAACTTTTTCTATTGCATTTGAGGATATAGGAAACTCGTCTTCCCAACTGTTAAGCCTACTCCAATGATCTGCAAGTTCAATATAACATTCTGAAAGGTCTTTGCAGTTGTCAAGATAACCACCATTTTCATCATATAAAGGCAGTTTTTCTGTAATTATATTTCTTACATTTTCACTTAACTGAGACCTAATATCATTTATGTTATAGGATATATCATACAAAAAATCTGGAAATGTATAGCATTTTTCTTCTTTCAGTTTTTTTATTTTTTCATAGTCTTTCTTTAATTCACTTTTTAATTTTTTATTATTTTCTTCTTCTAGCTCTAACCAATGTATACTCATAGCTTTCTCCTTTTTTATATTGATAAAAATTTAGATGACACACAAAATTTACTGACATCAAATGGACCAATGCCAATTTGACCTTCCGTAAAATTATAATGATTTTGTGCCGAATAATGTATCGTCCGACGAATGAAAAACAGAGTTTTTTGAACGAAAAATTTCAACAAAATAACTGCGAAAGTAAAGGTGTTTCCAATGGTTCGTGCAAATCTGCAACCACCGATGAAACCTATGCAAGCAGGAGTACCCCCCCAGATTCGTCTATTTTGTCTAAACATTTTCTCTGCTCCTTTATTCTTCATGGACATTCCCATAATATTACATTTTTAAATATATGTAAACAACTTTATTTTATTTTGGAAATATTTTTATGCCTTCGTTGTATTTTTTTCATTTCCGAATCGGGGGCGAATCGGGGACAAGAATCCACTCAAAAATTCTCCGATTGTTGGGGAAATCAGCTTTGTTTTTTGACAAAGAATGCGATTGAGGGGATTTGAGGGAACCTTTTCGTCCATTGCAGGACAAATAAGGTTTGCGACCGTAAAAAAACTTTGTAAAAACTCAATTTTTCCTTGTAATTATTTGATCGCGGAATATACTGCCGATAACAGGACAAAAGTCCCAATATTCAACAAAATTTCTGAAAGTATTCAAATGAAAATATTTGTGTTTGCTGTTTCGTTTTGCATAGTTTCCACGCACATTTTCGCCAACGATTTCGTCCATCACCGAAGTTCCGTTTCCGGGTTTCCGACGACCGAAATTTTGATACCTAAACCTCCCTTCGTCAGTAACATAAACACCTCTCAACACCACAGTTTTTCTTATGCCTATCAAACTAAATCTCAAAATCTTAATATCCCAGAAACGAATACCGAAAATTTAAAAACCGCGAACAAAGCCCCTCTGAATTTCCCCGAAAAAGAGGGGTATTTTTTTGACGATTTTGAGCTTGGGGTTGGTGTCGGAATTCTTGGCGGAATGAATGCAAACATCGGCTTTCGTCCAGATTTTGTGGGCGATAATTTCCTTGAACAGCACATTGGATTTCGGGTTGATTTTAATTCTTGGAAACCTCTACAACATCAGGTGGACTCTTACTTTGAACGTCATCCGATAGAGCTTGATGGTAATGATTTTATTGGAAAAATAGCTGGTGAAAATTTCGGATTTTTGATTGATTTTTATCCCTTTGTGGGTGCAAGTTTTCGCATAAGTGGAGGCCTTTACAGTGGAGATTTTGGGCTTTCGGTCGGTCATCATTTGGAAAACGGAGGCGAAATTTTTATTGCCGGAAAGGACTTTAAGGTGAACGGTGGGGCGCTTGATTTGACCGCGAATTTGAAGACGGATGTGAGTGGTCCGTATGCCGGAATGGGTTTTGATTTGGGGATGACTTCGCACCTTAAAATTTATGTTGATGCGGGTGTGGTGTTCGTTGACAAACCAAGAGTGAGTGCAGGGTTAAATGGTGGCGATGGAGTGAAAGTTTACCGCAATCGCCGACTTATTTACAGGGGTAATTTAACGGAAAATGACGACCTTAAAAATGAAATTTTATCCGCCATAACCGATGCCTATACGAAGGAGTTTTCCAACCTCCTCCGCCCATATCATCCTATACTTAAAATTGGAGTTAAGTATAAGTTTTAGGGGGGGGAGAGTTATATAATGTTTGTTTATGCAATTTAAATATTGTTCTAATTTTATTCTTGGCTTTTTGTAAAAATAAATCTACTTTAAGCTGTAGTATTCAAGAATTTATTGAAGCGACGAAGTGCTTGTTTTACGCTTGTGTGAGAACGATTTCCATAAGCAAATTTTTCACCTGCTTCGTAAATTGGTAAGATTGAATTTATATTTGCAACAAGATTTTCCTGTTTGCAAAGACGTTCAATACAACCTTGATAATCTTTTGCAGTGTTGATTTTGTAGTTGTTTTGTGAATGCACACAAAAAAACGCATAAAAATAGCAAAATATTGGCTAAAAACAGCCATTTACATCCTTTATTTAGAATTGGGGATTTCAATTATTTGTTATCTCTAAGTATTAACAAATTTTTAAGAAAACGTTTTCTATCCAGGAATGCACATAAAAAACTCATGTTTCTAATAATACGAATTTATCATAAAATAAACTATCCTAAACAACCAGTAAGTTTATGATTTTTATTCCATTTTGCCTCATAATCATACTGCACTCTACGAACTTTTAAATCAGCTTCATATTCATTTTGAACCCAAAAAACTTTCACAGATGCTTCGTAACTATTTTCTACAAAAAACCACCTTGTATCACCTTGAGCTTCATAATTATAATTAACTTTATAAAATGAAAGGTCTGCTTCCCATTCGTTATTTACCAAATAAAGTTTTACATCTGCTTCATAAGCATTTTGTACTACATATACTTTTGCCATTTTTATTTACCTTTCTTTTGTTAATTTTTGTTTAGTTAAAATACTCCTAACAAGATGCTATAAATTTCTCTATTTTGTTCATTTTTTGCATATCATCAAATGAAACAATTTCTTCACTTTCTATCTGTTTTCTTATAGAATTTACTCTTTTAATTAAATGACAAAGTAAAATATCTATACTTCCTATTTTACCCATATTTTTTGCATCGTGATAGATAAGATATTCTGCAATGTCAACAGCTTCCCAAAACATAGCATAAAATAAAACACTATAACCTTTATTATCAAGAGAGTTTACATCTAATTTTAACTCTTCTACAAAATATTTTACCATATCAATATGATTTTCTGCTGAAGCTATATGTAATAAGTTTACTCCATCAAAATTTAAATCTACAAAGTGATAATCTCCACCTGCATTAACCAACATTTTTACGATATCAAGATTTTTAGTAAAAATTGCATAATATAATCCTGTCCTTCCAAAACAATCTTTTGTATTAACATCATAACCAACGTCAATATACATTTGCATCTCTTCAATATCTTGATTTAAAATACTTTTATGAAATGGAAGATGTTCTGAATAATCAACTTCCTGTTGAGCCGAGACTTCTGCTTTAATAAGATTATCTTCAGCAATAAAAGAATTAAGTAATTGTTTTTTTTCTTCTTGTGTCATCACAGTAATTTTTCTAAATATTTTTTAACATTTTTTTCTTAAAGTTTAGTTAAAATATCATCATTGATAAAATCTAAAACATCATCTTTTGTTTTAGCTTCTTGATATGCAAAAGCAGTTGTTTTGCCTGTATGTATTCTTGGAGATATATAACCTATTTTTTCAGCTTTTTTTAACCAGTTTTTCATATCTTCCTTATGTTTTTTTGCAATATCCTTATTTTCTGCATCACATCTTAAACATAAATTTACTTTCTCTGTTTTATTATCTTTAATATGTATTTCAATTTGCTTATATACAGTAAGTTCTTCAATTCTTTTAAAATCAAACCAACAACCATAAAAACCGCCTTGTGCATTTGGAACATCTTCAATATTAACTCTATCTGTAATTTTATTATTATTTTTTAATGCATTATAAATGACATCAAACCATTTTGACTTTGTCCATGTTGAAATATCATTTTCATCACAATTCTTTATTTCATTTTCAACACTAGCTAATTTGTCATAAAACATATTTATAACTTTATCTTTATGGTAATTTTCTAATAAACCAAGAATATCTTTACGTCTTAATGAATAAACATCTTTATCAGATAAAATTTTTCCATCAGCTTTATAATCTTGTACATAATCACCAGTCTTAAAATAACAAACCTTAATTTTCTTATTTTTATTTTCACTATGCATTATTTCAGCATATCTTGAAATTTGATCATCATGTTCATTTGTATCTGTTTTATCTTCAATAATTAAAAAAAAGTTTTCTGTTTCAATTAAAACATCAATCTTACAATATTGTCTTTTAATATTTTCAATTTTTTCATCTTCTGGAATAGCACACAATGCTAAAAATTTATGTGCCAATTTATACTCTTCGGAATTTTTAAATTTTTCCATACCAAATTCACATAAATAACATAAAAAAGCATCTTGTGATAATTCGCTTGTTGCATAATTAAAAATGTTTGGAGTTTTCATTTTTCACATTCCTTTGTGTTTATTGTATACATAATTCATATTATAATGTGAATTATTAGGAATTTCAACCGTAAAATACACATTATAGCATTATGGTCTTTTCCACATTTTAATGTGAAAATTAAATCATAAAAGTGAGGTTTTATGATGGATAAAGTATTTTTACAAACTCTTGGAAAACATATTGCTAATTTAAGAAAACAAAAAGGAATTAGCCAAGAAGATTTTGCTGAACTGTCCGGTAAAATGATAAATACTGTTTCAAATATTGAAAGAGGTCTTACTGACCCAAGAATTTCAACACTATATTCTTTTGCAAACACATTAAATATTTCAATTCAAGATTTGTTAATTGATACACCTATAAATAATATTTCTAATAGTGAAACATTAAATCACATTATAAGTTTACTAGAAACACAAGACGATAAAACATTAAAAATTATTCTAAAACAGATTGAAGTATTACTTGAAATGAAATAATTCTTCCAACTGGTAACAAATTGTCACCGGTTACCTTTATTTTCTATACTAAACTTTCTTCTCCATAATCTTCTTCCACTCATCAAATTCAGTCTGTAAATAATCATAACTAAACTTATTTAATTCTGTGTTTATCTGTTGCAATGTATAATTGGAGTAAGACTGATCCATAGTTCCAATTCCTTCCCAACCAATAATAACATTTATAAGACATCTACACATTAGCTACTCTCCTGAGCCATAAATCGTCTCATCTTTTTGGTGGTTTCAAGAAGAAAAAGCCAGAACTGAAACTACTCTCAATTCTGGCTGGGTTGAAAGATTTTTTAGTGGTGCCGGCACACGGAATCTGGACTTGCGCCATTTATATCTATAAAAACCCTAATTTTCGGTCATTTTTACTATTTATATTTACCTAATGCATCACACTTTGCATCACACTTCTTTATTATAATTTGAAACTATAAAAATGCACACAATTTTTTGAATAAAAATTGAAAAATGCAATTAAAGAAATTTTTATACCCTATTCAAAATACTTATTGCTATTTGTTTTACAGTTTCTTTCTCTTCTGGTTTACTTTCTGCAATCAAAAGCGTAATTGTTGCAAGGGTAGCATTATCAATTATTGGTTTATCAGCCTTATATAAAAGGTTATTCTTCTTTAAGAAGTAAAGAAAGCAGTTTGCACCAATTCTTTTATTACCATCAGAAAAACTATGATTTTTAACAATAAAATAAAGTAAATTTACTGCCTTTTCCTCTATGGATGGATAGCAATCTTTACCGTCAAAGGTTTGATATATTTGATTAACCGAACTTGAAAAACTATCATCCTTTGGATTACCAAAGATTTCAGAGGTAAATTCAGTCTTTATTTTCTGTATCACATCCAAAAATTCATCAACAGATATATAAACAGCCTCTTTTTTTGTATTTCCTTTATTATCAAGTCGTTGATTATCAAAGTCATCAAGCAAATTTAATCCAACCGAAAAATCACTCATAAGTTTTGATATTTGTTGAGCTTCATCAAGATTTTCTGCTTGATTGGTAATTGAACGATTAAGTAAATTAAAAGCATTTTGTAAAAGACTAAGTTTTTCAACCTTTTCCTTTAATAATCTTTCGTTAAGAGTATAACCTTGAACTAAATATTCTTTTAATTTGCTAGTTGCCCATTTTCTAAATTGAATACCTTGTTTCGAATTTACTCTATATCCAACAGAAATAATCATATCAAGATTATAAAAAGTCATACTTCTTGAAATTTGTCTTTTTCCTTCAGTTTGAACTTGTAAAAAATCCTTACAAGTTGAATCTTTAGACAATTCCTGTTCTTTATAAATGTTTTGTATGTGAATAGTAATATTTTGAGGAGTAGTATCAAAAAGTTTACTCATTTGCTTTTGTGTAAGCCATACAGTTTCCTGTTCCAGCTTAACATCAATATTACCATCTTTAGTGGTATAAATAAGTATATTATTTTCCATAATTCATCCATTTTTAATTAATTTGTTAAATTATACCATGTTTTACATTAAAATAACATAAAAAATTATTTTCTGTAAAATCAGCAAGTTATATTTTTTAAATCTATATAAAATACAATTATTTATGGGGGAGCCCTGGGGAGACCCTGGGTGTAGGAGCCTGGTGTCTGGTCCCTGGGGTGTAGGGGGCTGGGGTGCTCTCCCCTCCATAAAAATTTCATAAAAAGCGAGGCTATCAAAAAAATGCGCTTTATAGGGGGTATATTTTCAAAAAGTCCCCAAAATCACTACATCAATATCAACATTATTCTATAATTTTTAAAACCTTCATTTCTAAGGGGTTTTTTATACATTTTTCTATCTATTTTATTTAAATTTCATTAAAAACCCCAACCCCAAAATCTCGTAAGTCATTGTATATACTATATAAACATTATTATTTTTTTTCTAATATTAATAAAAAAAAATAAATTATATATATAAAGTTGCACCAAAAAAAATGGGCGTTTACACCATAGTAAAGACAAAAATGCATTTTAAAAATTCTTACACGTATCAAAAATTAAAAATTTACTAGTTCTACTATATGTATAAATAATTATTAAAAGGGCAAATTCTATAAATTTAATTAATTTATGTTTTTGCTTTATTTAATTTTTATTATATAATGCAAATGTAAAATATATTTTTTATAAAATTTATTAAAATTCCTTATAAAATATATTTATTAAAATAAAAAAAATAATTATTATATAAATTAAAATATTATAATTATTAAAAGTATATTAGTGTATAAAACTCTCAAAATACCCTAATATAAATTTTTTTTTAATAAAAAATCAAAAATCTAAAAAATAATCAAAAAATAATAGTTCTAATAAGTAGCGGGGGAATAAAAACCCTCAAATATTAATCTAGGTGAATCCCAAGTGAATATGTTTTCTATGTTGAAAAAGGTAAGAAACATATTCAAGTCAGAAATTATTTAGAAAGCACAACACACCTAAGTCAAAATTCACAATTCAACATAGGTCCCTGAAAATTTGCTTTTTCTAAATGGCATCTGAGATTTTCAGGGACTTACCTTATACAACCAAGAAAGGATGACTTAGTATGTCTAAAATAATAATAACCCACGAAATTGAACAAGCTATTGCAATTTATTGTGCAACCAATAATATTGAACTAACATTAGGAAATGCTTATGATATAGTTATGGAGGTATTTAAAAATGTACCTATAAAAACTAATCAATACAATGAAAATACGGGGGAAAATGAAACAATTGATACTACAGGAAAAGTTGCAAGATATCTTGAATGTCAAGAAAAGACTATATGCAGAATAAATGAAAAAGCTCAAATTACCAAAGATAAAATAAATCAAACTAAAATCAAGAATAATATTAAACAAGCAGAAATAGATTCTAACCCTAATCTATTAACTCTAGTAGAAAATCTTAATAGATTAAATATTGTAGATAAAACTAGCTATCTTTCTTTAGTTTGTTTTCTAATGCAACTTAAATACACAAGAAATCATGAAATGGCTGAAAACGATAAAACTTGTGTTTTCTTTAATGGAGTTGCTCGAAATGGTAAATCTGCAACTGCAAAAGCTATTGTAGATATAGAAAGTGATTATGGAAAAGTTTATAGAGGAACAAGTGGTAAAATTCTAGAATCAACTCATGAAGAAGAAGTATGGAAAAGCCACTTAAATTATTTTGATGAAGTAAAACCTACAGACATTGATAGAGAATTACTTTTGACAATAATTAATGGTGGTGATGTAGAAATAAATCCAAAAAATAAGAAACAATATACATACCACGTAAATACTAATAACATCTTTACATCAAATGATACGATTAATAATCAACAAAGACGAGTTTCCGTCATAAAGTTTGGTGAAAGACTAAACGGAAGACCACTTGAACAAAATACAATGAAAAAAATCATTACAAATATTATGAATTCTCTACCTTCCTTTGATCACTACTATGATATATATAAAATGGTTTCAATTGAAAATGAAAATAGAATGAATCCAGTCGCAATTGAAGCTATTAAAACTTATCTAAGTGAAGAATTTAGAGAACCTAAAGGTTATCATGGTCCATATCAAAACTGGCATGAAGATAAATTATTTACAGCTAGTGATATTTATAGTTGTATAAAAGATAAGTATAAAAAACAATTAGTTACATCAGAAAAAAAGCAAGCTATTCGAAATACATTAAAAGAATGGGCAATGAAAGGTATAATAAAAGTAGATAATTATATGAGTTCAAGCACAACATTTTATGAAATTAAATATGAAACATATTTAAAAATCGCTGATACTTATGATAAAATGAATTCAAAAGAAGAGAATATTCAAAAAGCTAAAAAGTTTGAATTATATGATTTATTTGAAGAATATTATAAAGATAAAAATGAAGAAAATGAAAAACCTTATTATATTGAAAATGAAGTCGTAGATTTAAAAGATGAAAGATCAATAAATGAAGAAATGTATGATAATATAATAAAACTAAAGGAAGAAAACAAAATTGATAATTGTGCTAATGTATTTGAAACTTGTAAATTCACTATAAAGACTATAAAAAATTCCTTACGATTTATCGGTGAATATTTCCAAGTAAAAAACGTCATGAATAAATGTTTAGAAAAAGATATCATATATGATGTTATTCCTTGTGATTTGATGTTGGCAATTTTCAAAAATAATGAATATACTATAACTCCAGAAGATGAAAATTACTTGAAAGAAAAATATGAAAATAGAAACAATCCAAAGAATTCTGAAGAATTAATTGATGAAGACTTAGAAAACCTTTCTAATGTTAAAGAAATCAATTTATCTTCTAAACCTGAAGATAAGGTAATTGCAACTTCTGAAGTTGAAGTATACGAAAATCAATTAAATCTCTATTATGATTTATTAACATATCTTAATGAAATAGTTCATAAGAATAATGGTATTGAACATGTAAACATCAAAGAAATAATAAGTGCAGATGAATTTGTCCGTAAAATGTATAAAAAACTACATTACGAAAATATTGTTTTAGCGTTTGAACAAGTATTTGAAGATAAGTTCAAAAAATCACTTAGAAATAAATTACTTGCAAAATATAGTAAAATTACATGTTTTGATAAACCTCAATTTTCAAGAGATGTCATAAATAAAGTACATGCTTACTTTAGTGATGTTCCATTCTAATAATTTATAATTGTGTGTGCTAAGTCAGAGTCATTCTATATGCCTCTGACTTATTTCTTTTAATTTACATAAATAAATGGATAAGTTAAAAGTTTTTTACAGCTTGTTTAAATTGTTCAACAAACAATTGTTTAAAAGTAGCTTTTGCATTACCTAATTTTTCAATAACACCATCATCAATAAGCTTTTTTAAATCACGAGTTATTGTCATTTTAGTAGATTGTTCACCCACTTGATTTAAAAAGAATTCAATATCTTTACGTTTGGACTTTGGGTTATCTTTTATAAAGTCTATAATCAATTCTTGACGTTTGTTATACATATTAACCTCCTGTTAATCGTAACATTTTATATTATGAATCGTAACATTTTTGTTACGATTGATCCAAGATTATTTTTACTTAATATTCTTCCGCTAACATAACCGTCATTACTCTGATAGTCTTTGTTATATCTGTTGGGTCGTTGGAGTAATAACGCAAATCCCTATCATAATAATCAATCTTCCACATAATCTTTTCACCTTCATATTCAAAACTTCCGTAATCATGTTCATTATATGGGTCGTTGTTTTCATTAAAATTATTAAAAGTTTTTACACTATTTAATATCTCGTTTATTACTGCTTGTCCCTTACTATAAATACCTCTAGTTAGCATAACTTTACCACCTAAAAGCGTTTTTCTAAACTTGTCATTTAATATCCTAATATCCATTATCTACCTTCCTGCATTAAAAACTTATTAAATCTACGTAGTGCTTGTTTAACACTTTCATGGCTCATTCTTCCATATTCAGATTTTGCTCCACTTAATTCATATTCTGGCAATAAATTATTTATATTTTCTACCAACATATCCAAACTAATATTTTCTTTTTTACATACCCTTTTTATTCTGTATTGGTAATCCTTTGCAGTATTAGGTTTATAGTTATTTTGTAGCAACCAATTTTCAAATTTTTTTAACATTTTTATACCTTTCGTTTTTGTTTTACATATCTATTATCCCAGTTTTTCCCTCAAAAGCACACAAAAAAACGCATAAAAACGCAACAAAATTGGCTAAAAACAGCCATTTACATCCTTTATTTAGAATTGGGGATTTCAATTATTTGTTATCTCTAAGTATTAACAAATATTTTAAGAAAATGTGTTTTATCCAGAAATGAAAACCTCCCCATTGGATGATGAGGAGGGGTTAGATGAATGATTGGAAGATTTAATATTCATCATCTTCATAATCTTTATATTACTCTCTATAAATCCTATGTTCCTCTCCATTTTCATCTTTATAGCGTATATAATCATCATACCCGTATTTACAATCTAAGATATTTTTATTTTTAAGATATAAATGATAATTTGTTTGTGTTTTCATTTCCTCTATATTCTTTTCAACATCTTTTATTTTAATTTTAGTTGGTCTATAAGCTCTAACAGAATTTGTTGCACCTGTAATTGTTGTATATTTGTAAAATCCATCTTGTTCATAAAATACTCCACCATTTCGAAATATATCTCCATTAGCATAGTTTGTGTCTTTTGTATAAATAAAATAACGACCATAATCTATACAACTTAATGTATATATACTATGTTCTTTACAATAATTTATGAATACACCATTTTTAGCAATATCTACAATTTCGTTTTCGTTAAAATATTTTAATGAATCATAATTTATTGATTTTTTATATTTTTCTAATTTTTTATTTGCTTTTTTATTTGCTTCATCCGCTTTTTTTTCTGCTTGGTCACAATCATTGATGTATTCAGTTTTTCGTTGTTGCGCTAATTCTTTTTTCAATTGTTCTTGTTTTTTCTCCTCTTCAAGTCCTCCTTCAAAAATATATGATTTTAACAATCCTTCAATATTATTCTTTTTATTATCTGACATACATTGAGTATATTTTTTCTGTCTTTCTGTAGAAGTCAAAGAATTATCTTCATACACTTTATCACAGGATTTCACTTCCTTATCTTTATCCATTTTATATTTTACAAGGCGAAGAAAATCATCATCTGTTTTTATATTTGAATCTTTTGGTAAAAATCTTTTATAATCAAAAAAATTAACTTTTGAATCTTCTATTTTATGATTTCTTCTATAAACGATACATTTATCACTATTGTCATTTAAATACCAACAATCCAAAGAATCTTTTTCTGCTAATGTAGTGTAGTCATAAGGTTTGTCTAATAATACAAAAGGACATCCAAGAAATAAAGGTGGAATGGGTACAAAACAAACTGAATTAACAATATCAGCATTTCCCTTTCTATTTTCGTTTATTTCTTCTTTACTTTTTGTTACTTTTTTATACTCATAATAAGCATCAACAGTAGCAGAAATAGAATTCTTTTTTAATAATTTAGTATCATAAGGCTTAGTCCAAGAGGAACAAGCTGATAATAATGATATAATGCTTATACTTGTAATTATTTTTTTATTCATTTTGGTTTCTCCTATTATTTACTTTTTTTCCTTTTCGCTCTATAAAGAGCTCCTGATCTTGTTTGACTATTAGGTTTGCATCTTTTATCAAGACTTTTATCTTTTTTTCTTCTAAATTTTTCTCCGTTTGCCATTTTTATCTCCCAATTATTTTACTTCTTCACCGTCTTTATAATTAGTTTCAACTACAAGTTTTCCATTTTCATCATATAATTTATAAATACCATCCTTTTTACCATCTTTAAAATTCATTTCAGCCAAAAGATTTCCATTTTTGTAATATTCCCTAGATATACCATCTAATTCACATTTTTTTTTCATCCTCATATACTTAAGATTGCCGTTTTCATAATAAGCCTTTGTTTGACCATCCTCACAATTATCTTTCCAACTAGTTTCTGTTTCAAGATTTCCATTTTCATAATAACTCTTCCATAAACCCGTAGCTTTATCATTTTTCCAAAAACTTTCTACACTAAGTTTTCCATTTTCATAATAGGTCTTCCATAGACCATTTCGTTTTCCATCTTTATAATTACCTTCTCTAATAAGCTTCTCTCCTTCAGAATAAATCTTTGCTAAACCATTCTTTGTACCATTTTTTAATTTTGCTATTTCTTCCAAACTTCCATTATATTTATTAACAATTCTCAAAATACCTGTAATTGGTAAACTATCTCTATCTACACAAAAATAATTTTCATTTTTTCCAGAGCAAAACGCTGTTTTACCTTCTTCATAAACTTTATCTTCAGAACCACATCCTGCTATCGTTAAAACTGATAATATAGTAAATATTTTTTTATTCATTTTTCATACTCCTTTGTTTTTATAATAAAATTAAAGTAATCAATAAAATCAAAAAGCAATAACAAACATTATTGCTTTTTCCATTATATATCCTTATTTATTCTTTTTCTTAAAAAATGAAAGGACAAGACATACAAGCCATAATACAAAAAATATACCACTTATTAAAGCCATTCCATCCAAACCAATCATGTAAAAAAGTTTAAAACCAAATAATTGTGGTAATGTTAAAATATTTAAAACAAATGTAATAGCCATAGTAATAGATATAAATTTTAAATATTTAGAATGTCTTATCAATCCAATTATTATTGGTAAAAATATTACTAAATATATTAAAACAGCAAAAATACCTTGATTTCCACTCATATTATTTATAAATCCATAATTTCCCATTTTTATTTCTCCTTTATTTTTATATACGACAATAGAATTTTATAAAAACATCTAATTATTATTTTTTCTGATATATATCAAAAATATCTTCTATTTTTTTTCTAGTATCTTTAGGATTTGAAATACCTTGCCATTTTATATTTGAATTACCAGTACCGGAAAAATTTAA
>JAEDDP010000007.1 GCA_016297965.1 Alphaproteobacteria bacterium
TTTTTCTTTCTTACCAACGATTGAAAACTTAAAACTCTACCATCATACTTATGCGTACTGGAAACAAGAAATGTTCCATCGGTAAAAAGGGCAAGCAAGCTTTGGGTATCCGTTCCAACCGGAAACTTACCATGTGGACCGGATTCAAGTTTATTACCATTTGCAAACAATTTTGCACTGGCTTCCTTTGCACTCATCCCTTCAAATGGATTCGCTGATGTAGTGGCTTGTAATTTTTCGTTTTCTTCCATAATATTACGGCCTTAGTTCAAATTCATAACCTTAACTTCACTGCCTTTTTTCAAAAGAACTGATGTTCCCTTTATATCTTGTACAGCCCAATCTTCAATATAGGATCCATTTCTAACCTTGAATGTTGACTTTTTCTCTGTATTTTCAATATTTGCAACCAAGTTTCCTGCTGCACCGATAATGGATTTGACCCTGTACTTATCATCAAATGAAACTTCTTCCTTTTCAATCCTACCGGCACCCAAATCTGATGGCTTTTTACCAGTCACAAGAGACATAAGACTTGTAAGCGCCTTTATATCGTCAGGATTACTTAAATCTGCGGAATTTATCTTGTCTATAAGCTGTTGTGATACGGCTTCTTCCTGTTCCTTTTTCTTTCTTTCCGCGTCGGATTTTGCCTTTTCTTCCTCCGCTTTTCTTCTTTCTTGCTCAATCTTTCTGTCTTGTTCTTCTTGCTTTATCTTTCTGTTTCTTGCATCATCTTCAATACTAGCAGCAAGCTTCTTTTTTTCGGCTTCTTGCTTTTGTAAATCAAGCTTTAATTTTTCCTGCTCAATTTTCAATTTCATAAGGGCATTTTCCCTTTCAATATTGGAGATTTTTTGGAATGTTTCTGCGGTTATATTGTCAAGCTTATACATACCATCTGGATCATCAATACCTTCTTCATTTTCATAAAGTTCTGCACCACCTTCTTCGTCGGCAAATTCTTCATCACCCATATCTTCGCCTTCATCAACGGCATCTTCTTCATCCAAATATTCCTCCCCTTCATCGGAATATTCTTCCTCCTCATTATCGGTTTGACTTTGCGCAAATACGGCACTTGTATTAAAAGTAAATATAAAAGCAAGCATAGTGAATAACACATAGATTATGTTCTTGTTTTTCATATTTTTCATTTTCTCTTCTCCTTTAATAAACTTTATCAAATTTTACTTTTTTTCTAGGGGGCAGGTGTTGCAACCGGTGCAACATTTCCACCAACATTATTTTGTGTGTTATCTCCCTCTGGTGTAGTTGCGATACCCCCTTGAACCGCCGGAGTATTAAGCTTTTTTGTTTCCTCCTCGGCTTTCTTTTTTGCATCTTCTTCGGCCTTTTTCTTTGCCTTTTCTTCCTCATCAATCATTTGTTGGGTAAGTTCGTAAACCTTTCCCGCATACGACCACTGCTTTCTTTTGTTATCCCAAGAAATAGATTCCAATTCAATACTTGGGATTTCATTAAACATTTTCACCCAATCCAAAGGTATTCTTGATACCGAGTCAGTAAATTTAAACCCAGTATATGGATAATCCTTTGCATACGAAGGATTTTTTGGATCCTTTACGGTTACCTTTTTGTTATCAAGCTTTAATCCCGAAAGTTTAAGCGAATGGAATATTCCGTTAAGCTTTCGTTGAATTTCAATTTTTGTAAGTGTTGGTTTCCCGGATCTATGTTTTACAACCGGTATTGCCAATGTTCCAAGCACGGTATTATAGGAACTATCATTCGCGGACAATTTCATCTTTTCCGGAATTGCACCAAATTGTTGTGCCTCAAAAATCCAACCGGCACTACCATAGGTTCTTTTCCAAAGCGAAGACAACTGCTTTTCAATACAGTTTGAATTTTCAAGTTCCCATCCAGGAACCGTCGCCGTAGAATTTACTATCAATATAGTACACTTTTTCGCCAAATCCTCAATATCCGTTAATGCTTCCCAAGGAGCAGGCGGAGGAGGTGGCGGAGGAGGTGGAGGTTGCAACCTTTTCAATTCCTCTTGTCTTCTTTTTTCTGCCAACCGTCTTTGAAGTTCGGCCTTTTCAACTTGCTTTTGGTGATAAAACCAACCAACCATACCAACAAGCAAAAGTATAAGAATTTGATTTTTTAAACTGCCCTGAATCTTCTTTAATTCAACCACCTGACCACGTGAAAGTAAATCCGCCGCGGACATTTCGGTTGTATCATCAAAACCCCATTCTGTTGGGGCAATCTTGTATCCCCAATCCGGAATGGAAAGCATAGACTCAAACGCCTGCTTTGCATCATTTTCATCAGTATAAACAGTATCTTCTTCGGAAAGAATAAGGTTGTTTCTGATGGTGATAAACCACCAACCTTCATTTATACGAAACGCACAAAGTGCCGAAGATTTATCGCGAAGGGCATTTGCCACCGCCGACGCACCGGACGGCATACCAGATTTTTGACCCAACGACGTATAACCCAAACCATATTGGGTTGCCGCACCTTTTTTTAGACAGTAAAGATTCGCATTCGTAACAATCGTTTGAACGGCAGTCTTTATTTCTTTAAGGTAATTTTTTTCATCCTGTACCGGTTGCCAAAACAATCCGACAGCATAAGCCTTACCTGCGACCTGTATCGTCTTTATATCTTTACTATTTGTCAAAATTTTACCCCTCAATAAAATTTATATTAGTAGCTAGGCATACCCCATTCAGCATTGGAGTTATCTTCTGTATCAAGTGGGGATGTAATCACCTGTGGTGTCAACATAACAACCAAAACCTCTCTGCTTGTTTCGGTGCTTTGTGAACCGCCCACGTAAGTAAAGTCATTATTACCCAAGCCTTCACTTGAATTTGTATTTTGAATCTTTTCAAATCCAGTAAGTACAGCAGTTTGTCCCGATTCCATCACAATTTCTTGCATAAAGTTTCTTTGTGCAATCTTTGGAAGCTGAACCGCGGTACTTCCCACAACCTTATTTTCAATTTCAATCAATTCCTTCAATGACATATTGAACATAAGCATCAATTTTCCATTTTCAAGGATGTTTGGCATAAGTTGCATACTGAAACCAACTGATTCCTCTTCTGGTGTCACTTCGGTTGTTGAGTTTGTATTTTCGGTCAATGTAGAAATACTGCTTATATACTTAAATGTTTGAATGTTGTTAATTGGAACAACACGATTATTTCTTGCCGTTACAACCGCCGATGTCAAAAGGGATGTCTTTCCCTGTGTTGACAACGCCTTTATCGCAGCAGATGTTGGATTATCCGAAGTTCCGGCCCACTTTGTATTTCCACCTTCCAAAATCGCGAATGACAAACCGTCCGCCGCAGTATTAGAAGTCTTTGTTGTTAAACTGTAAGTGTTATCAAAAAGGGCACTCAAATTCAAACCATAATTGTTATCTTTTGAAAGAGATACCTGTAAAACCTTAACAGTAATCGCAACTTGTTTCACAAAACGTCTGTTCTGTTCCTTTATGTATGCTTCAACCTTTTGTAATGTCTTTGGTGAAGCGGTAACAGTAACGGAACTTGTGGATGGCGACATCTTTACTTCACCTTCCTTAACAATAGTTTTCAAAACATCCGCCATTTCTGTCCACTCTTTTATAGCGGCAGTAGTTGCAAGTGTTGCCGAAGCATCACTTCCGGATGAAATACTTGCCGTATACGAAGATTCGGTTGAAAGAGTATGTACGACAAATGTACGTGTCTTAAATTTATAAAATACGATATTTCCGTCTTCATACAACCAGTTTACATTTGCCTTTAATGAAAGCATATTCAAAAGTCCAGACAAAGGTCCGGTATACGAAATACTCATATCTTTAAGGTCATCCTTTTTGATTGAATCTTCAATTTTAACGGAAAGACCGGTAAGATAGAATATTTGATTCGTTATTTCATCAAATGAAACTTCTGATTCTGTCATAAGGGTGATACCTTCTTCACCTTCAAAACGTTTTGGAAGTGGATCATTGTGTTCCGCAACAAAACTTGAATCCCCAAGCCAAATATCATCACTTACCGAAACAATATCTTTGTTTATTGGCTTGCCCGGAACCCTTGCACGGTCCAATGCATCCTGAGTAGTATCAAAGTCATTAGAAACCTGAGAGGATACACTGCTTACCATATCCTTATTATAAAGCTGGTCGCAACCAGAAAGTACATTGCTTAATGCAAGTACGGTTAAAAGTACTTTCTTACTAATTTGCATCATTTTCCTCCAAAGTTTTTATAACTAACACTCTGTTTCCTAAGAAGAACTTAGCCAAAGGTTGTGGTGTTGCACGTGAAAAGTTTCGTATAATCGCAGCGGAAACATCCTTAAATCTTCCACGGAATATTGCGGATGCCTTCAAAGGATATTCACGTTTTGTATTCCAAACAAGTTCCCAACCTTCAATGTCCGCCCACTGTTGCAATACTTCACGAAGTGTCATACCTTCCTTTGCCACCCAATCACGAACTGAATCTTGTATTATAATATTTTCTTCTGTTTCTGGAACAACTTCCTTTGTTTCAACATACTCAATCAAAGGATATCCAGGAGGCATAGAAGCGGAAAGAGTCCTTATACCATCATCTACAACAAGCTCCTTATTAGCAAGGGGCATATTTGAATCTTTTGGTGGAATGATACCTTCCGTTACCGGAGGATTTCCCCCAGGTGGAGTATAGCTTGGTCCACCGGTCCATCCAGTAGTAGCTTCCGCATCATTTACCTTTACATCTTCATCTTGTGGATACACATCAGCAAGAGCGTCAACATCAGTATATGTATCAGTGTATGGCATAGGCCAAACTTGCTCTTGTTCTTCAATATATGATGATTGTTCTTCTGGTTCAACATCCCAATCTGCACGCACAGTACCTGAAAAAGTCATTGTTGCAATTGCAAAGGCAATAAGGGATAATCTTGATATTTTTCTCATACTCTCAACCTTTTCTGTGTATATTTTTTCTTTCCTTACATATAAGACTATATTTAAAAATTTGTTTTTGCAAGAAAAATAATCATATAAATGCAAAAATATACTGACTTTTTTCTAGAAGTTTATCAAAAGTCCGGTGGTTGAAATAAATCCAACATCTGAACTTTCATCTTCCGCTTTATATGCCATTCGTCCTAATCCTAATGTAAAGTCAATATTTTTCCAAACACTAAGCTTTGATGAAAGAAGGGTAATGTTTACCGTATCATCCCGTGGATTTGTTATATCCCCCGCCAATTTTGATTTATGTTGTGTAAGGCTTAGGTTCAATGGTCCAATTTCATAGGCAAGCCCGAAATTAAGGGCGTATCCATCCTGCGACATATCAAAGATTATATCGTCTTCCTTTATATCCTTATACGATGCACTCAATTGAATACCACGTGTATAATACATTGTCCCAATACTACATTCCTTTCTTTTGCCGGCAACGGATAATGGCATCCTTGTATCATTAAATTCACCATAGGCAACCGAAACCTTAAAACTGTCATTATTGTTATAGGAGTATTTAAGGGAGGTCGTAAATCCATCCTTTAACTTTCCATATTTTAAATTATTAAGGTCGTCATTACCGGTATCCGGAATATAGCTTCCCGCAAATTGAAAACCATAAATTGATGGCGAAACATAACTGAACTTTGTTTTATTGTTATCGGCAATGATTGCTGTACTTGCCTCAAACATAACATCACTTTTGGCAAATATAAAGTCCAGCCCTGATTGCCCATCAAATGAAAGTATACCAACATCCGGCGAAGATATATGAAGCTTCCTTGAAATATTATTGGCATTACCCAATTCAAAACGTCCGTAATTACCCTCCAAATAAACATAACCTTCACCAAGTGAATTTACATCATTACTGTATTGTGTATATGGTGCAGTTTTAAACGAACCATACAACCCAAGATTTCCAAACGTATATGATTTTGATATATCAAGCCCAAGGTTTCCATACGCAACCCCACGGAAAGTTTTATCATAATTTGCATTTGATGAATTATATAAGCCGTATCCGGCAAATTCGCCGTCCACGTCAACACTAAGGTCGCCATTATCATAAACATTATATGCCATTGCTGGATTAGAAATGATAGTCGCAACAAAAAATAAAAATAATTTTTTCATAGAAAATATTTCTCTACTAATTTATACTCCACATAAAAGAATAAAGCATAAACGGAAAAAGTCAAATGTTATGTACTGATTTGCTTAATTATACGGGGCGGGGATTACTTCTTGTTTGTTGCGCTCCTTGTTGTGCCGGTGCGGTTGATTTCATCGCAAAAAATAAGGTGAATATGACACTGTTTTTTTACAATCCGAATATATACCCGCTGGATGAATACGAAAAACGAAAGGCAGAGGTTATCCGCCTTGCAAATACATATAATGTTCCATTCATTGATACCGATTATACTCCATTAGAGTATATGGAGGCAACAAAAGGAAAGGGTGATTGTCCGGAACGTGGCGAACGTTGCTTTTTATGTTTTAAATTAAGGCTTTTGAAAACGGCATTATATGCAAAACATAATGGATTTGATTACTTTACATCAACCCTTGGATTTTCCCGCTGGAAAAATTTATCACAGGTTGATACCGCTGGGTTTGAAGTTGAAAAAATAACCGGTGAAAAGTATTTGGATGTAAATTGGCGAAAATCCGGCATCCAAGAACTTGCCCGTCGGGTAATTCGCGAAAATAAAATTTACGAACAAAATTATTGTGGTTGTATATACAGCTTTCAAAACAGCAAAAAATAAAGTGTATCATATTGTTTTTACAATGAAAATACAGGAAATGTTTCACGTGAAACAAATATGGAACAAAACCAAACTTCGTCAAAAAATAGGAATATCCGACAAAGGGACTTTTTTCTTGACAAATTAAATATTTAGCGGTATATTTCCCCATACCGAGAAAGTAGAACTGAGTAAGACGACTCCCGTCTGATAAGGCTCTCTGCCACTTCACTGTGGACTATCGGACAAACCCAAGGTACTTGCTCAAAATACCTTGTAAAACAAACCGCCTTTTCAAAAGGCATAATTTTTAAGGAGACTAACTTTGAGTAAAAGATTAGAAACTAAACACAAACTTGACCGTCGCTATGGTGTAAACACATGGGGAAGGGCAAAATCACCTGTTAACAAAAGAAAGTATAAACCAGGACAACATGGTCCAGTTGGTCATTCAAAAAGAACTGACTATGGAACACAGTTATCTGCAAAACAGCTTTTGAAGGGTTATTATGGAAACATTTCTGAAAAGAAATTCCGTTCATACTACGACGAAGCTATGCGTAGAACTGGTGATACAGCAACAGAAATTATTGGACAACTTGAATCAAGACTTGATGCAGTTGTTTATCGTGCAAACTTTGTACCAACAGTATTTGCTGCTCGTCAAGTTGTAAGTCATGGTCATATCCTTGTAAATGGAAAACGTGTAAACATTCCATCATATCAGGTAAAACCAGGCGATGTTATCACCTTAAAGGAAAATGCAAGAACTATCCCAATGGTTGTTCAAGCCCAAAACAACAAAGAACGTGAAGTTCCTGATTACGTATCTGTAAATGATAAGTTTGAAGCAACTTTTGTTCGTGTTCCAACACTTGAAGAAGTTCCATACGCTGTAAAAATGGAACCAAATTTGGTTGTGGAATTCTACTCACGTCAATAATTGTTGTTGGGTATTTACATACAAAAAATTCCCCATCTTTCGGTGGGGATTTTTTATTTGATTTATGTTTATTTTCCAAGACAGAACGATGAAAAAATTTCATCCAACAATTCATTGAAATAAATTTTTCCGGTAATACTTCCTATCTCGTCGGATGCTAAACGTAAATTTTCCGCCTTCAAATCAATTTGATTTTCACCTTCGGCTTCCTTTAAAAATGCAATACAGTTTTCAAGGGCATTTTTATACCGTTGTTGTGTAAGTGTTGCATCCGCATGGTTCGTCATTTTATCACGTATTTTTTTTGTAAACGTCTTCCAAAATACGTTCCAATTTTCACCACTTTTTACCGATAGTGGAATTACAAAGTCCGGCAAATCATCAAACTTTTTCTTATCAATTTTGTTAAAAAGCACGATTGTGTCATTATCAACCTTTTTTTCATCCAATGATTTAAGACCGTCTATGACATAGATTTTTATATCGGCCTTTTTAGCCTTTTCCAATGCCTTTTTGATACCCTTTTTTTCAATCCTATCAGATGTTTTTTCATTAAGCCCCGCCGTATCGGAAAGGTTTACCTTAAACCCATCAATATCAATACTTGTATCAATCACATCACGTGTAGTTCCCGCAACATTTGAAACAATGGCGCGATTTTCACCAATAATTTTATTAAACAAAGATGATTTTCCAACATTTGGCTTTCCAATAATTGCAACCTGTAATCCCTGTTTTATAAGCTGTGCCGACGTTGCCGTTTCAAGATGTTTTTCAATTTGAATAATAAGCTTTTTAAGCTTTGCATCATTTTGTTTTACAACATCCTTTGGCATTTCATCATCGGAAAAATCAATGGACGCTTCATACCACGCAAGTATTTTTACAATTTCATCCCGCCATGAATTATAAAGCTTTGAAACCTCACCATTCGCATTTGAAAGGGCAAGCCTTCTTTGTGATTCCGTTTCCGCATCAATCAAATCTGCAACTGCCTCCACCTGTGTTAAATCAAGTTTGTTATTAAGGAATGCCTGCTTTGTAAATTCACCTGGTTCGGCAAGTCTTGCTTCCTTAAATTTTGAAAGGGCTTCATATATGCTGTCAATAACGGCAACACTTCCGTGTGTAAAAAGTTCAACTGTATCTTCACCAGTATATGACGCAGGTCCCTTAAAAAATACTGCCATCCCACTGTCAAGAAGTATGCCAGTTTTTGGATGGTAAAGATTTGCAAACTTCATAACATTTGGCAAAAATTTTTTACCACCCGAAAGTTTTTCAAGTACAGTATAGGCGTTCGGGCCGGAAATCCGAAACACCGAAACACCGGCCTTGCCATACGCTGAACTTAATGCAAAAATTGTACTTTGTGTTTTCATAGTTATTCTTTTATTTCCTTTATTTTCCAAATATCCTTTGCATAACTTTTTATTGTCCTGTCCGACGAGAAAAAGCCACAGTTCGCAATATTGATAAGTGATTTTTTAAGCCAAAGTTTTTTGTTCTTATACATCTCATCTATATTTGATTGTGTCTTAATATAGCTGTTGAAATCGGCAAGCAACATATACTCGTCATTATTATTAAAAAATGATTCCATCAAAGTCTTATATCTTGATGTATCGCCATGACAAAAATATCCGGACATTATTTGTTCAACAATTCTTTGAATACGTGGATTGTCATTGAAATACTTTTGCGCATCATATCCGCGTTCTTTAAGGTTGTAAACTTTTTTTGCATTCAAACCAAAAATAAAGATATTTTTTGAACCAACATTGTCCCGTATTTCAACATTTGCCCCATCCAATGTTCCAATGGTAAGGGCGCCATTTAGTGCAAATTTCATATTGCCGGTTCCACTTGCTTCCTTACCTGCTGTTGAAATTTGTTCACTTACCTCCGTTGCGGAAATAATCATTTGTGCCTTATCAATATTATAATTTGGAACGAATACAACCTTTAATAAATCGTTGCAACGTTTATCCTTGTTTACAACATCCGCAACATCGTTAATAAGTGTTATTATTTCCTTTCCTGCGGTATAGCTTGGATGTGCCTTTCCGGCGAACACATAAACTTTTGCCTCCATACCCTTTGTATCGCCATCAATGATTCGGTTGTACCTATCAATTACTTGCATAATGTTAAGGAATTGACGTTTGTATTCGTGTATCCTTTTTATTTGTGAATCAATAATAAAGTTTGGCGAAATTTTTATGTGAAGTTCATTCTTTACAAATTCGGCAAAGGCAACCTTGTTTTCCATTTTTACCTTTTCAAGCTTCGCCAAAAAATTTTCATCATTTTTGTATTTCAAAAGTTTTTTAAGTTTTGTTAAATCCTTTACCCACTCATTACCAATAGTTTTGGTAATAAGGTTTGAAAGTTTTGGGTTTGATTCCAAAAGCCACTTTCTTTGCGTTATACCATTTGTTTCATTTGTAAACTTTTTTGGGAAAAGAGAGCTAAACACTGCAAATTCTTTTTTCTTTAAAAGCTTTGAATGAAGTGCCGCCACACCGTTCACTTTATGTGTTGCAACAATGCAAAGGTTTCCACAGTTTATATAATTATCCCTGTAATTTATAATTTCAATTTTGTTAAGTTTCCAATCGGCAACGGTTCTTTTCGCCATATTCATAAAGTCTTCATTTATTCTTTCAATAATTGCAAAATGATATGGAAGTTCCGACTTAAATAAATTTATATCAATTTTTTCCAATGCTTCGGCAAGAAGAGTGTGATTTGTATACGCACAAATTTTATTCATTTTTTCAAATGCCTGTTCATACGGCATATTGTAATCTTGCATCAAAATTTTTATTATTTCTGGGATTGCCAATGTCGGATGAGTATCATTAAGTTGTACCGCCAAAAACTTTTCTATTTTATCAACGGAAACACCAGTTTTTTTAAAACGTTCAAACAAATCCTGAATTGATGCGGATACAAGCAAATATTCCTGACGAAGACGCAACTTTCTTCCATCAAATGTGGAATCCGGTGGATACAAAAAGTCGGTCAAATTTGTAATATTTTTTTTCAAATCTGGTTTTGATTTATCGTTTCGTTCCGCCTCCCAAAGACGAATGCGAAGTGTGTTGTCGGTATCATATCCGGCAATCAAAACATCATTTGCAAATGCCTTTACCGCCTCACTTGGCATCCAAACCATATCCTCTAAACGGGATGATTTTTTTACATATCCACCAAAGTTTACGGTGTATACAATATCCCTTCTTTTATCAATTGCGGGATTTTGTTTTTCAATCCAAATATCCGGTTTTTCCACCTGAATATTATTTTTAATTTCTTGTTTATAAATTCCACAACGATAAAGAAGTCCATATCCAAATGCTGGGTAATCAAGTGTTGCAAGCGAGTCAAAAAAGCATGCCGCCAACCGACCAAGTCCACCATTACCAAGTTGTGTTGATGGTTCAAGTTTAAGTAATTCATCCAAATCAACCTTGTACGATGTGAACGCCTTTTTAAAACTTTCGTATACCCCCATATTAAGAAGGCTTTGTCTTGAAAGTTTACCAAGTAAATATTCCATGGAAAGGTATGCAACCATTTTATTTTTTCCATTCAAAATATTATGTTCGCTTACGTCTGCCAAATCAATAAGTTCGTCATTAAGCATATTTACAAATGCAACATACCAATCATTCAATTTTGCATTTTTTGGTGTCTTTTTTGTTGTTTCGGTTAAGAAAAAATTAAGTCGTTCTTTTAAATATTTTTGATTCGTTAATTGTGTTTGCATTTCAATTTTCCCCTCTGTTTTTAAATCAAAATAATCATAGCATATTTAAAAAACTTATGCTATAATTATTTTTGTATTTTGATAAATTTATGGAGGTACAAATGTATAAAAATTTAACCGAAGAACAAAAAAATAAAATACTAAAAGATGTATTTAAGGATCAAATGGCAGAATTAAGAATTTTTGCCGTTGAAGATATGCTTACATCTGGTCATGCAACCGATTTTGAATCCGCATGCAAAAAATTAAAAAAGATGGAGGATGAAAAATATTCATCCAAACAAAAAGATGAGGGCTTTTTATCGGAACAAGAAAAAGGTTTAATTAAGGCGTTATCAGAGTTTGACAATGACCGATGATTCTTTGAAAAATCAAAAAATTGCGGCCGATCCAAAACTTTCTGTTTGGGTGTCGGCAAGTGCTGGTACAGGAAAAACAACTGTGCTTGTTAATCGTTTGCTTCGTTTGTTTTTAAATGGTGTTTCGCCAAGTAAGATTTTATGCCTTACATACACAAACGCCGGTGCCATAAATATGCAAAATCGTATTTATGAAAAAACAAAAAAATGGGCGGTAATTTCTGATGATGAATTAACGGGCGAACTTTCCGATTTATTAAGTATTGATGATAACCACAAAATTGATACAACCACGGATGATTTTAAAAATTTATTCACCCGTGCACGCAAACTTTTTTCACGCCTTGTTGATAATCCAATTCCATTAAAAATATATACCATTCACGCCTTTTGCCAATCCGTTTTAAAACGTTTTCCAATAGAGGCGGGCATCGCTCCTCACTTTACAATTATTGAGGACAGTGAGGTTAAACAGCTTTTAAATAAATCGTATCAAATTTTGGTTTCATCCGTTAAAAAACAAAAGGATGATTTGGACGTGTTTAATGGGTTTACTTACCTTATGCAAAACACTCCTGAAAGCAGTTTTGACGACCTTATTCAAACAATCATTGATGGTCGTGAACACTTCTTTAATCTTATATCAAAATATCATACAAAGGATAAAATTAAGGACGAATTAAAAGGAATTTTATTCAAAAATTTCAATCCAGTTATTGATGATTTTATAAACGATGAAAAGCTTTATTTAAAAAATGTTATTTCGCATATCCCAGTTGGATTTATTGATGATTTAAAATCTGCATTTGCATGTGATACCTCGTCAACCGTATCGGAAAATCTTTCAAAATTAAATTCGTTTACTGCACTTTCAACCGATGATGAACGGGTGGCAAATTTTGATATATATAAGTCAATCTTTTTGACAAAGGATAACAAGGTCAAAAGCCAACGTTCAATAATCACAAAAAAATGCCTTACCGCCCATCCAAACATTTTGGATTATATTATGATGGAGGGGGAACGTATCCGAAGTGCGGTTGAATTTGTGAATTTAAGTAATGTTTTTATTACAACTTCCGCCGTGATTGATATTGGATTAAAGTTAAACAGCATTTACGAAAATTTAAAATCTAAACAGGGGGTAATGGATTTTACCGACCTTATTACAACGGTACGAAAATTATTTTCCCGCCCTAATATTTGTGAATGGATTTTATACAAACTTGATGGTGGAATTTCGCATGTCCTTATTGATGAAGCACAGGACACATCCCCAATTCAATGGGAAATCGTTGATACATTAACAAACGAATTTTTCACCACCGGACGAACAGAAAAGGAATTAAAAAGTTTCTTTTCCGTTGGTGACAGAAAACAATCAATTTTCAGTTTTCAGGGGGCAAATATACGATTATTTGAACAATATAAAAAGGTATTTGCGGATAAAATTGAATATGGCAAATATCCATTTTACAACTTGCCACTTAATCGTTCATTCCGTTCGTGTAAAAATATTTTGAATACCGTTGATACGGTCAATAAACAAATTCCTGGTGTCCTTATTGACAATGAAAAAATAGAACACATTCCAAACCGTAAGGACAGCGATGGTTATGTTGAATTACTTCCACTTATAAAAAACATTGATGACACAACAAAGGATTGTTTCAAACCGCCGGTTGAAAATGTTGTCGCATTTAATTCTTCGGTTGAAATGGCATCCATCTTGGCAAAAAAAATTCGCCACATTTTAGATAACGAATTTATTTCCGCCGGAAAAAAGGATGACAAAACTTTTATTCGCCGAATTGAACCACAAGACATTATGATTTTGGTTCGTAAACGTAAATTTGCCGGCGATATTACAAACGCCCTTATTGGTGCGGGCATCCCAATTTCCGGTCAGGACAAGATTTCACTTTCCGACAATATTGTGGTCCAAGATTTAATTTCATTACTTAAATTTGTCTTGTTTAATTATGACGATTTGTCATTGGCCGAAGTTTTAAAATCACCACTTTATAACCTTAACGATGACGACCTTTTCACACTTTGTTATGACAGGGGAGGTCGGACATTGTTTGAACAACTTTCACAAAATGAAAAGTACAAAAATGTATACGATGATTTAACCGATTTGGTTGAATTTTCATCCACCGCTTTACCATTTGAATTTTTTGATTATGTGTTAAAGGTAAAGGATAAACGGCGGAATTTTATTTCACGTTTTGGTTCTGAAATTGATGATATTTTAAACGGATTTTTGGCACAATGCCTTTCCTATGATAACCTTAAACTTGGAAAATCTTTGTCTGATTTTTATGAATGGTTTTCATTAAGTAATGTTGAACTTAAACGAAATATGGAACAGGTAAATAATTGCGTTCGTATAATGACCGTTCACAGTTCAAAGGGATTGGAGGCACCGATTGTATTCCTTTATAATGCAAATGCTCCACTTGCCGGTCCCCATAAAAATATTGTTTGGTACAATGATTTTCCGGTTTATAAAATTACATCATTCCAAAATATAAATGATGTTTGCGAAAATATTTATACCGAAAACAAACGTGCTGATTTAGAGGAATTTTACAGACTCCTTTATGTGGCAATGACAAGGGCAAAGGACCGCCTTTATGTAATTGGTGCCGAAAATAAAAAAAGTTCTTCGGATATAAGTTGGTATTCGTGCATTGAATCCGCCCTAAAAGAAAATCCAAATACAAAACAGGTTTATGATTCCGTTTTGGACGGCTTTTCATCAAGTTTTACTGATAATAATAAAAGCCTTGTCCTTGGTTGTGCGAATGAGGAGGGCGAACCACTATCCACATCCGATATTTCGCCGGAAATTAAGGGCGAATTACCAAAGTTTTTGGAAACACCCGTTGAAAATAATCTTCCAAAATACAATGTTGAAATTGACACTTCATCACCATTCGCCAGTGATGATGACGAAGAGACAAAGGCCCTTTCCCGTGGAACAATTATTCATAAATTACTTGAATATCTTTCACGATACAGGGGTGATGATGTCCACGCATTTATTTCAAATTATTTGAATAAGTTTGATTTGCCCGATGCCGAAAAAATTCGGGAAAATGTTTTGGAATTATATAATAACCCACAGTACAATTTTATCTTTGATGACAACAGTTTAAGTGAAACTGAAATCATCACATTTGATAACGGAATTTCAAAAATTTTGCGTGTTGATAAGGTTGTATTTATTGAAAATGACATCTGGATTATTGATTACAAAACGGATAAAAATACACCGGACACAATCCCATCAATGTATAAAAAACAGCTTTTGAAATACCGTGATGCAATGTCAAAAGTATATCCGGATAAAAAAATTCATACGGCGATACTTTGGGTGAATACCCTTAAATTACAGGAGTTTATTTAATATATTCCTTTACCGGAGCATAACTTAAACGATGGTATGGTGTTGGACCATATTTTTTAAGGGCTTCAATATGTGCTTTTGTACCATACCCCTTATTTTTTTCAAATTGAAATTCCGGAAATTTCTTTCCAATTTCATTTAACAAATGGTCCTTGTTCACCTTTGCCACAATGGACGCGGCAGCGATTGAAAACGAAATCGCATCCCCAGAAACAACGGTATGGCAGGGGGTAATAAGTGGTGCCTTATTTCCATCAACCAAAGTCATAACCGGTTTGTTTTTAAGTCGTGGTAAAAGTTTTTGATATGCATTTTTCATGGCAAGCAATGATGCCTGCAATATATTTATTTCATCAATCACACCTGCCGAAACGGCATCATATTCAAACATAAAAACATCATCGTCCAGTTCACACAAATGTTTATAAATATCTTCACGATTTTTTTCACTAATCTTTTTTGAATCATTTATTCGGGCAAGAAGTTCGGATGGAAATTTTTCCTGATTTATCCAAACACAACCGGCAACAACCGGTCCAACCAAACAACCACGACCGGCTTCATCCACACCCAAAATTATGTCTGAATTATTTGTCATAAACGATTTTTCAATATTAAAGGAAATCTTTTTATCAACCATACTAACTGCCTGTTTATAAATTATATTTCATCATCCAAAGTATCTTTTACTTCATCTTCACCGTCTGCGGATGATGTATCCGCATCACCACCTTCGCCATCAACTTCTTCTTCATCGGATGTACCTTCCGCATCGGCATTTTGCTCCTCCAAGTAATCCTCCAAATACTCAATTTCTTCGTTGGTGTATTTTTGTACTGGAATATCACCCTTACTTATATACATAGGCCACAAGTTATTCACCACATCATCAAGAGATTCCGATTTCTGCCCAAGCTTGTTTCTGTATATCCAAAAGTTTGCCATAACCCGTTGAACGTATATTCGCGTTTCTTTAAGGTTTATTGCTTCAATAAAAAACAATGGATCATTGTCCGGATTTTCAATTCGTCCTTCCTGTTTTTTAAGGTTGCCCGGACCGGCATTATACGAAATCAAAAACTTAAAAAGGTTTCCCTGTATATTCGGTGAACCAAGCAAATATTCAACATACATTTGCCCGATTTTTAAATTTAATTCTTCATCAAAAAGTTTTGATTTTTGTTTCTTTCTGAACGATGAATCCCGCATAATGAAAGATGCCGTTGCAGGCATAATTTGCATCAATCCCCGCGCACCGGCATTTGATTTTGCCCGCGGATTGAAACGAGATTCTTGGCGTATAAGGGCATTAACAAGTGCCTTATCAACATTCCATCCATCCTTTAAATCAATGTTAATAACCGGATAGGTGCAACTTGCAAATGTTGTGTCATCCGAATATTCCTTTACATAATTTGCCACATTTATGGAAAGTTGTGGAAGGTTTCCTACCTCGGCAACCGCCAAAACAGAATTTATCAAGTCATTTGAAAAATCATCATTGGCTGTGTTTATAAGGAATTTAAGTTCACTGCTTGCCTCATTTTTCATCCCAAGTTGCAACAAAGCCAAGGCACGAACACCACCTTGCCATGAAATTATATCCCGCGCATTTTGTACGGAAATGGCAGGTTCTTCCCAGTTTATTTCCAAATCTTTGTTAAGCTTTTTGGTTGCAAGTATTCCATAAAAAGTCTTTGGATAACTCGCCGCTGTTTCAAGGAATATATCGCCATCGTCACGAAGATCTTCATCTTCAATTCTTTCATTCGCACGGTATGCCCAATATGCCGACTTTGCCACCATATCTGCCGGAATTTGTTTTACAAACGCAACATTTTTAAATGCATCACGTGATTTTACAAAATCTTGCTGTCTCCAATACACAAGTCCCAAGGTCCAATTTGCAAGGTAAAAATTAAGTTGTTCTGCCGGTTCTCGCGCCCAAAGTATTGCCATATCATCTTCGTTATTAAGGAAGTATGTAAATGCAAGGTATGCCTGCATCCGCAAATAATCATTACGGGCGAAAAGTCGCTTGCTGTTCGGATTTTCCAAAATCTGGCGGGCATTTTTTGTATACCCTTGTTTAAGGCGCCGTGTAAAAATCTTTATCATATAATTTACTTCGTTCCGGTCCTTTTTCGGAAGGTGTTTATATGAATATTGAATCATCTGGTACGAGTTTTTATAGTCGTCCCCAAAATATTGTGTCCGTCTTGCCTCCCTTTTCGGACGACGAAGTTCACGCCTTGCCCCCTTTTGAAGCCCAAGCTTGTATATGTCGTTGGCATTTGGCATATCATTGTATTTGAAAAGCCATTCCTTTATCTGTTTAAACGGAGTTTTGTAATACGGACTCATATATCGTTGATACAAAACATATCCCATAAGGGTGTCATTTTTTATATTTTTGATTACCTTATCAGCCTCGGTAAAGCGTCCCTTTTCTTGAAGTGAGAATATTTTTTTATAGTTTTCAATATCCTTACTGTAAAGGATGTTTGGAAGTCCGGCATTTGCCGAAGCACCAACAAAAAATCCTCCCATTATCCAAAGGATAAAAAGAAAGATACAAAGCCCCCTAAATTTAAAAAAATTTTTCCCCATTTAAAAACAAAAAAGGTAGCCCATCAACGGACCACCTTTACCAAACCAAAAATTTATCTTCTTGAATATAACAAAGTTAAAACAAAAGGAAGAACAATTATGTGTAAAAATTGTTCAAATATAACCCCCGCACTTTGTCCAAGTACAAGAAAGTCCAATGTTTTAAATATAATTGCGAAAATCAAGCTGGCAAAAAATGGAGTCCATTTTTTTGTTGCGATAAATCCTGCAATAATAAACACAATCACCCCAAGATATACAAGGTCCGATACACAATATCCAGGGATAAGTTGAAACAAAGCACTTCTAATATTTGCATACATTTTTTAATCTCCTTCTAATATATACAATGGATAATCTATACCATTAAAATTTTTGTGGCAAGTATATTTTAAAATTTATTTATTTTACTTTTTGAATTTAATGTGCTTTGATATAGATAGTTAAAAACAAGAGGTAAATTATGTCAAATTTTAACCGTAAATCGGAACTTTTAATTCCTGGTGGTTCCTATAACCGAATAAAAACTGCATTTATGTACGGTGCCGATGTCGTTTATGCCGGCACACCGGATATGAGCCTTCGCGTAAAGGCAAAGGTTTCATTGGATGAAATGAGCGAATGTATAGGCTATGCTCACAGCATTGGAAAGAAAATTTATTTGGCGGTAAATCTTTTTACCCATAATAAGGATATTGCAAAACTTCCCGAATTTGCGAATACAATTAAAAGGCTTTCTCCGGATGGTCTTATCATTGCCGACCCAGGAGTGTTTAGGTATATGAAAAATGCCATTCCCGAAGTTCCACTTCATATGTCAACCCAAGCAAACATTTGCTCCTATGAAACGGCAATGTTTTGGTACGATTTGGGCGCAAAGCTTTGTGTCCTTGGCCGTGAAGTTTCATTTGAAGAACTTAAAGAAATAAGGGAAAAAGTTGCTCCTGAATTACGCTTGGAAACATTTATTCACGGAAGTATGTGTATGAGCTATTCCGGACGTTGCCTTATATCAAACTTTTTGACCGAACGAAGCTCCAATCAGGGAAATTGCGCCCATTGTTGCCGTTGGAATTACAAGCTTTATGTTCGTCCAAACAGGGAACTTCTTGATGGTGGTCAAATTAAGGAGGAGGCAAAACGACTTGGCATTGATATAAATTCCGACACAATGAAACTTTTTGATTTTTATTTGGAAGAAGCCGAACGAAAAGGCGAGTTTATGGAACTTGATGAAGACGATAGGGGGGCATACATTATGAATTCCCGTGATTTATGTTTGATGCCAAAACTTGATAAACTTCTTTCTATTGGTATAGATTCGCTTAAAGTGGAAGGTCGTAATAAATCCGAATATTATGCCGGAACAACTGCCCGTGCATACAGCAATGCAATAAAGGCATTTTATAAATCACCGGATAATTGGAATTATGTTCCGTATATGAATGAACTTAATACATTACAAAATCGTGGCTATACATACGGATTTTTTGATGGACATTTGACCCACCATGCAATGAATTATGAAACAACCCGTTCTGATGGTGATTGGAGATATGCTGCGTGCGTATCAAACCATACACCGGACGGTATTGTTTTGGAAATCAAAAATTCATTTACAAAGGGGGACAAATTGGAACTTCTTTCTCCATCCCGCTTTGAACCGGTAAAAATAACAATAAACAAGATTATTGATACACGAAACAATAATGTTATTGAACGGGCAACAGTTGCAAATAAATATGTACTTATCCCATACGAAGACTTCGTTGGATATACAAAAGAGGAGGTTGCAAACTTACTTCCTCCACTATCACTTACCCGTGTAAAAATAAAATAGTTTAAAAGTTAAACATATTCTTGGGACAAAGCAGCATTCATTTGTGAAAGTTTGCTGTTTTGTTTTCCAAAATGAAAATACGAATTATCGCCATACGGATGTTCGTATAAAAATTTTTGAAGTACGGGAATTGTCAAAATTGTTGCAAAATCAAGACGTCCCTTAAATTTATTTTTCAAATCAAAGAAGGCATACTCCACGGCATCCACCTCCTTAATCTTTCCGATATTTTTATATTTTTTAAGTTGTTCTTCAAAATAAATTTTTTGTTCTATATCTGCCAATTTAACCTCCATCGGGTCTTTATAATAATCGGAATACTCTATGCCTTTTAACAAAATTGTCAATATATTTTTTATTACCATCTTTGGTAAAAATTCAAAAGGAATTTAATATCATTGCTTGAAGCCTGATTCTCTAATATTCTAGTACCAGTTGTATAATAAAAAAATTCTATTACAACTTTAATAATAACAATGAAAATAAGGAGAATAAAAATGACAACAGGTACACGTTATCCAACCCTTGCTTTCCATACAGGCGGAGCAGGTCAAGCCGACGATGGAATTCCACCACAACCATTTGAAACTTTTTGCTATGACAGTGCATTACTTCAAGCAAAAATTCAAGACTTCAATGTGATTCCATATACTTCTGTGTTGCCACCTGAACTTTTCAATAATATCGTTCCGGTAGAACAGGTACAGGACCAATTCAAACACGGTGCAGTATTAGAAGTTATTATGGCCGGTAATGGTGCAAAAATAGAAGAACACAAGGCAATCGCAACAGGTGTTGGTATTGTTTGGGGAAAGGATAAACAGGGCAACTTCATTGGTGGATGGGCCGCAGAATATGTTGAATATTTTGACACATACATCAACGATGAAATCGCAAAAGCACATGCTGAAATGTGGCTTACAAAATCCCTTAATCACGAATTGGAACTTCGTGGTGTTGATAAGCACAGTGAATTCCAATTCTTCCACAACTACCTAAACATAACACAAAATTTTGGGTATTGTCTTACTGCATTAGGTTTTCTTAACTTTGAATATGCAAATCCAGTAAGCCCACACAGGGATAATATTTAATTGGATATAAAGGGGGAAAAATCTCTCCCCCCTTTTCATTTTTAACAGGAGATATAATTATGTTTCATAAAAAAAATTCAAATGTATCAACATCGGCAAAGTTGGGAGCATTGGGACTTGCCGGTATAGTGATAAGTTCAATGATTGGTGGCGGAATTTACAGTCTTCCACAAAATATGGCACAAAGTGCTTCTGTGGGTGCGGTAATTCTTGCCTGGATAATAACAGGTATAGGAATGTATTTTATTGCGAATACATTTCGTATTCTTTCAACAATAAAACCGAAACTTACATCCGGAATTTATATGTACGCGGAAAAAGGTTTTGGTAATTATATGGGTTTTAACATTGGATGGAGTTATTGGCTTTGCCAGATATTTGGAAATGTTGGTTATGCCGTGATTACAATGGATGCCCTTGATTACTTTTTCCCCGGCACATTCAGCGGCGGAAACAACCTTGCATCAATAATCGGAGGTTCCATTTTAATTTGGGTATTTAACTATTTGGTATTAAAGGGTGTAAAACAGGCAACATTCATAAATCTTATTGCCACAGTATTTAAGATAGTTCCTTTGATATTATTTATATTGATATTATTGTTTGTATTTAATGTTGATAAATTTGATTTTGATTTCTGGGGTGATGTAGTCCTTAATAAAATAGGTTCTGTTGGTTCCCTTGGTGATCAAATCAAAAGTACAATGCTTGTAACACTTTGGGCATTTATCGGTATTGAAGGAGCAGTTGTTCTTTCGGATAAAGCAAAAAGTCAGGCCGATGTATCAAAGGCAACTCTTCTTGGTTTCTTTGGCTGTCTTTTAATATATGTATTACTTTCCGTTGTGCCATTCGGATTTTTAACACAACAGGAGCTTGCCCAAATACCAAATCCATCAACCGCCGGAATACTTCAAATTGTGGTTGGACCTTGGGGTGCATGGATGATGAATATTGGTTTGATTATTGCCGTTCTTGCAAGCTGGTTGGCATGGACTATGATTGTATCTGAAATGCCATACGCAATGGCAAAGGATGGAACATTTCCACGTGTATTTAAAACCGAAAATAAAAATGGATCACCAAGTGTTTCATTGTGGACGACAAGTACTGTTATGCAACTTGCAATGTTCCTTGTATATTTTTCAAGTAATGCATGGAATACGATGTTAAGTATTACAGGTGTGATGGTTTTGCCGGCTTACCTTATATCAACTTGCTATCTTTGGAAAATTTGTGAAGATGGTGAATTTGATGCATCAAAGGGCATTAGTCGTTCCTATGCACTTTTGACATCACTTCTTGGTGTTATATATGCCCTATGGTTAATCTATGCGGCAGGTTTAAAATACCTTTTAATGGCAGTTGTTTTCCTTTGCATTGGTATACCAGTTTACATTTGGTCAAGGGAAGAAAATTCATTTTCAAAAGCTGTTTTTTCTGAGCGTGAAAAATATTTGGTTGCAACAATTGTTTTAATAACTGTTATTGCAATTTATTGTTTTGCACGTGGTATTATTCAAATATAGTGGGAGGTGTAAATGCCATATAAAAAATCAAAAATTTTATTAACCGTTATTGCCACATCTTCTATTTCCTGTGCCTCTTTTGCACAGGAAGTAGTTGATGTAAAGGTTGACGATTTAACCATTGATGTTTACGAAAATAATAAACTTGTATCTGAGGAAAATATTTATGCATCAACATATTTCGTAAACAAGCGGGAATATACTCGGTCAAGGGAAAGTTTGCCATCAACTGGCATTATGCAGGAATACACAAATTGGAAAAAACAGTTGGCTGATGACACTGGACTTTCGTATTCTATTGATCTTTCTGTTTTGGGACAAAGGGGATCGCCGAACGGAAAAACTACTGCCATACAATTTCAGGCATCACCAAGCCTTTCATGGCAGATTTTCAATAACGAATATGGAACGGGAACAATCAATGCTTCGTATACACCGACAAGGTATTGGAATTCAACAAGTGGCGCGGATTTAACAAACCGTCTTTCCGTACTTTCCTCCATAAATGATAATACGACAAAGGCAAACAGTTTTGGTACATTAAATTATAGCCAACAATTTGCCGGAAATATGGATTGGTTCGGCTTTACAATCGGTCAATTTGAAATATCGGATTTTGACGGAACAAACTATGATTCCAACCAACAAACAAACTTCCTTAATTATGCATTATCGCAAAATGGAAGTTCAAGTTATCCATCGGCAAGCCTTGGTGCGTACCTGACATTTACAATAAGCGACGATTGGCAAATAAATGTCGGTATGCAAGACGCCAATAATATAAGTGGTACTTCCATCAGTAGCAGTGATTTCGGAAAGGGCAAGTATACAAGCTTTGCCTCCGTTTCGTACACACCTGTTATTGCGGGACTTGGTGCCGGACAATATTCCATACTTTTTTATAATCAACCAGGTGTAAGTGCACAACCTGGAACATCAAACGGTTGGTCCGTAAATTTTGAACAGGCATTAAATAATTCCGTTGCAATATTTGGTCGTGCAAATGGTGTAATCAATTCCCCGAATACGATACAGCAATCCTATGTAATCGGAAGTGTTTACAATAACCCACTTGGGCGAAATGCACTTGATCAAATAGGTTTTGCCACCGCGGTAAACAAGACAAATAAAAAGGTCGTTTCATCGGATAATATCCGAAGTTATGAAACTTTGCTTGAACTTTATTGGGCATGGGGTGTTGGAAA
This sequence comes from Alphaproteobacteria bacterium, assembly GCA_016297965.1. Lineage (GTDB taxonomy): Bacteria > Pseudomonadota > Alphaproteobacteria > Rs-D84 > CACZYB01 > CACZYB01. The sequence continues at coordinate 23,524 of JAEDDP010000007.1, forward strand.
TTGGTTAACCATAACACCGGACGTACAATTTTATATAAATCCGGCACTTGATGCATCCAAAAACTTTGCCACCGTCGCAAGTTTAAGGACTACATTTATGTTTTAAAAAAAGCAACCCTCCAATCGGAGGGTTTTTAAATTACCAAAGTATTGAAATTTTATTTTGTTTTATCTGGTGCAACCGGTGCAAGTTTTACCTCATTAAAATCATCCAACCGGTTATCACGAATAATCTTTTTTACATCAAGTATATATTTGTCCTTTTCGGTTGAATACCGTGTCATTGAACTCATAAGCCACCGTCCAACAAGCGGTCTTCCCTCTGCCCGAAGTTGCGCACGCATTTTCCTGAATCCTGCATAATATCGGGTCTTGTTAAGGTTGTTTCCATAACTATCCACTGAATCATAAAGTGTTGGAAACGTTTTTATTCGGTGTATAAGTCCATTTTTACGTGCCCGTGGAAGCATTCCTTCACCGCCCCAGGTCCATTCGGCAAATATAGAATTTCCCTGAATTAAAAATCTGGACTCGCCCCATCCGGTTTCTTGTATTGCCTGACCAAGGGCCATAGAAACCGACATCTCGTCAAGCTTTACCAAAATATCATCAATGGATTGTGTTTCGGTTTTATATTCCCGCTTTACATTTTCAAAAAATTCATTTTCTTCATCATTAAGGGACTTTTTATTTGCAATCTTTTCCTTTATTTTCAAAAGCCTGTCCCTTTGCCCCTTTAACTCCTCATTTTTTTTCAATATAAGCGGAAGCAAGAATTTTATAAACAAATCCTTCTTTTCCTTTGGTGATTCTATCATATTAAAATCGGACGGAAGGGTTTTTATAAAAATCCTTGGGACATCCATTTCCTTATTTCTTACCTTTTCCAAATCATATTTATTATTAAGGAAAAGTTGTTGCATTTTTCGGTATGATGTTATGTGTGAATTTGTATCATAAATTACCACGGTTCCCGACACAACCGCCATTATTATGAATATAAGGCCGGCAACATACACGGGTATATACTCCCGCCGTAAAAACTTTTTTGATATAAAAATCGCCCGAAGTTTTATTTGATGAAACACATTTGCAAAAAACAAACAAAGCCTATCTTTTAACAAAATAAGCACACCTTTGAAATCAACACCTTTGTACTGTTTCTTTTTTTTATTCATATCTTTTATTCGGGATGATAGAAATTTTTTTGCATTTTGTAAAGAATTTATTTTTTTTAAGAAAAAATTAAAAAAAATGATGACTCTTAAAAAATCAGGTGCTATAAATATAAATCATTGTTTATGGGGGCTATTTTGAACAAGTTAAGTACATCAAAAAATATGAAAATTCAAATCATAAAAAGGTTGATACGAAAAATCTTTATTATCCTTTTTATTGTCTTTTCATTCATACTTGTTTTTATTGGAAAGCCGGACAACTTTATCATAAATAAAACCAGTGGCGTTGTTGCCGATGTTATGTCTCCATTTGTAAAGATTATTTCATACCCAATTTACATTGTTGGTACATTTATTGAGGATGTAAAAAATTTCCGAAGTGTTAATGCACAAAACATTGAACTTAAACAGGAAGTTTCAAAATTAAAGGAGCAACTTAATTATTTAAAACAAATGGAAGTTGAAAATAATGAATTAAGAAAGCTTACAAACTATACAACAAATGGTGTGAATTACATACTTTCAACCCGTATCATTGGTTCAACCGGTTCTGGATTTACTCACTCCTTTATTTTGGATGCCGGGGCAAAGGATGGTGTTAAAAAATATGAAGGTGTCCTTGTTGATGGGTATTTGGTTGGTCAAATAAATTCTGTTGGTAATAACTATTCACGAATGATTTTAATTACCGATGCCACATCAAAAATTCCGGTACAAATTGAACGAACAAAAACTCGTGCCTTTTTGACCGGCAATAATACTGACTATCCAAAACTTGCCTATTTTGAAAATCAGGAACCAGTAGAAGTTGGCGATGTCATCATTACATCCGGAATGGGCGGAAATTTGCCATCCGGAATTCCCGTTGGTATTATTGGAAGTATAAGTGAAGATAATGGCATTGTCGTTCAACCATTCGTTCATCATTCAAATATTGACTATGTAAAGGTTATAAAAACATCGCATACCGCGGGTATTAAAAATTTTATTTCTGAAAATCAAATATCGGATTAGGGTGGGGCTTTCGTTATGGTAAGAAAAAGTAAGTATAAATGGTTATTTTCTTTCCTTGCGGGACAGATACCTTTTTTAAGTGGTCTTTTAATCCTTACCTTGTCGTTTGTTTTCAATCCGGTTTTTAATACAAAGCCGACCCTTGTTTTAATTCCAATCTTTTTTTGGGGTATGGAAAAAATACAATCATTTGATTTTATTTTTGTGATGCTTTTTGGTTTTATTCAGGACTTTATGGACGGAACCCAATTTGGTTTCAACATCTTTATGTTTTTAAGTATATATTTTATGGTTTATTACCAAAAATTTTTCCCACTTGATACCTCATTTGCCTTTTCATATTTGGCATTTACTATTTCAACTTTGGTTTTATATTTATTGAAGTATGTTGTTATATCAAGTATGTTTGTTGAAAACATAAACTTTTTAAACATCATCATCGGATGGGCGATTTTGATTTTGTGCTATCCGATACTTTATTGGATATTACAAAAATTAAATTTAAGGATTGTGAGAAAGTACAATGCGTGATGCGGAGCTTATAAAGGTTTTTAATCGCCGTGCCCTTATCGTGTCGGGTGGGGAATTATTCCTGTTTTCCATACTTGCAGGGCGCCTTTACCAACTTCAAATCCTTGACAGTGAAAAGTATAAAAAGCTTTCAGAAAAAAACAGTGTTCGTATAAAGTTTTTGCCTCCACCACGTGGAATTATTACTGACCGTTTTGATGTTGAAATGGCGGTAAATGTAAATAATTATGGTATTCAAATGATACCGGAGGAAGTAACCGCCCAGGGTCTTTCGGTGGAGGAGATTTTGAACCGTATTTCTGAACTTATTCCACTAACCGAAAAGGAAAAAGAAAAGGTCCTTAAAAATGTAAAAAAGAAAAGGGCATTTTTCCCTGTGTTCGTGAAAAATAACCTTGGTTGGTCCGAAATGGCAAAAATTCAGGTTAATAATTTGGATTTTTCCGGTGTCTATGTGGAGGAGGGAAAACAACGTTATTATCCGTTTAACGAGGTTGCATCTCATGTGATTGGTTATGTTTCCGATGTAACTGAACAGGAATTGAAAAACGACCCATCGCCGATTTTGCAACTTCCCGATTTCAAAACCGGAAAGGCGGGCGTTGAAAAACTGATGGATAAGGAACTTCGTGGTGAAGTTGGTGAAACAATTCAGGTTGTAAATGCAACCGGCCGTGTGATTGAAACATTGGATGACAAAAAGAAAAAGGCAATCCCCGGACAACGTGTAAACCTTACTATTGATAAACGACTTCAAGAATACGCATATATGCGGATAAAGGAAGAAAGTGCCAGTGCCGTGATAATGGATATTTACACCGGTGAAATTTTAATGATGATTTCCGTACCGGCATACAATCCAAACATTTTTACCGATGAAAATATGTCGGCAAAGGAGTTTGAAAAGCTTTTTTCAAATCCACGCCATCCGTTCATAAATAAGGCAATAGAAGGTTTGTATGCTCCTGGTTCTACATTCAAACCTATGACAGCGCTTGCTGCCCTTGCAGATGGAAAGTTGACTACAAATACAAAGATAAACTGTACTGGACATTTTGATTTTGGTGATGGCCGTTACCATTGTTGGAATACCGCCGGTCATGGATTACTAAATCTTGAACAATCATTGCTTCATTCATGCGACGTTTTTTATTACACATTGGCAACCAAAATGAATATGGATGTAATTCAGGATATGGCATACAAGTTCGGACTTGGGGATTATACTGGAATTGAACTTGCCAATGAACGAAAGGGACAAGTCCCAGGTCGTGATTGGAAACGAAATTATAAAAGTGAAGCTTGGTATACCGGTGATACAATTACCGCCTCTATTGGTCAGGGGTTCACACTTGTAACACCTCTTCAACTTGCGGTTATGACTTCGCGTATTGCAAATGGGGGTATTGCCGTAAAGCCAAGAATTATAAAAAATAAGAATGAAGGAAACATTTTCTTTCCATCACTAAATGTTGACCCACGCCACCTTAATTTGGTGAAAAAGGGAATGTTCGCGGTTGTAAATCATCCACGCGGTACTGGACGTACAGCATATATTGAGTATAAGGGGGCGCATATGGCGGGAAAAACCGGAACAACTCAGGTTAAACGTATTTCCCGTGAAGAGCGCGCCCGCGGTGTTATCCGTCAAGAGGATTTACCATGGAAATACAGAAACCACGCTTTGTTTGTTGGTTATGCACCATACAAAAATCCACGTTTTGCAGTAAGTGTTGTTGTTGAACACGGAATGTCCGGTTCGGGAACGGCGGCACCTATTGCCCGTGATTTAATGGAAAAAACATTGGAACTTTATTTATAGGAGAAGGCAAAATGCTTGATTATTCATTAAGTATGAAAAAAAGTGGAAGGATGAGTATCCTGTCAAAATTTTTATGCCTTAATTGGAAACTTGTTTTGCTTTTGCTTTTGCTTTGTTCTGTTGGTGTAGTTATTCTTTACAGTGCCGGAAAGGCAGAATGTCCGGATGCATTTAAGTGTTTAATAAGTTATGGAAGTTGGCGCCCATGGGCATTATCACAAATTCCAAAAATTTTGATTGGCTTTTTCATCCTTTTTGTGGTGGCAGTTATTGATTTAAAGGTATGGGTGAAATATGCCTATTGGTTTTACGGTTTTTCGGTACTACTTTTAATTGGTGTTACATTTTTTGGACACGTTGGTATGGGGGCACAACGTTGGCTTAACCTTGGCTTTATAAAGATACAGCCATCCGAACTTATGAAAATCACACTGGTTTTAGCACTTGCAAAATATTTTGCAGCATTAAGTATAAAGGAAATCCACAGTTCCTATTACCTTTTGTTTCCCGTATTTTTGGTTGGACTTCCCGTTATTTTGGTTATAAAGCAACCTGATTTAGGAACGGCAATGAGCTTACTTTTTGTATCCGGTATTGTGTTTTTTATTGCCGGCGTTCAATCGTGGAAATTTGGGGCGGTACTACTTGTTGGACTTCTTGCCTTTCCGGTTATTTGGAAATATGGTTTGCACGATTACCAAAAACAAAGGGTTATTATTTTTATGAATCCAGAAAAGGATATTATGGGTTCCGGATACCACATAACCCAATCCAAAATTTCACTTGGATCCGGTGGTTTTTGGGGAAAGGGATACCTTAACGGAACACAAAGTCATTTGAATTTTTTACCGGAAAAGCAAACCGATTTTATTTTCACAATGTTTGCCGAAGAATTTGGAATGTTCGGTTGTCTTTGCCTGTTCGCACTCATTATTGCGATTTTGTGGCAATGTTATCGTTCCGCCTTCGTCAGCCGAAATACATTTGGTAAACTTTTGGCATTGGGGCTTTCCGCAAACTTCTTTGTTTACTTTTTTGTAAACACCGCAATGGTTATGGGATTACTTCCGGTTGTGGGTGTGCCATCACCTTTGCTTTCCTATGGTGGAACGGCAATGATGACACTTCTTTTGGGATTTGGACTTATTGAATGTTGCTTTGTACACAGCGATATGATTATCAGTTCAAAAAGCGATTACCTATAACTGTATATATTTATATTGAATTTTAAAACATATATATTATAATAAAGCATGGAGTTTTTTATGTTGGCTTTTTATCATATTTTTTTATTATTTTTAAGTTCCTATGTTATATGGAAGGTATGTGATTCATTTCAACTTGCCTCAATCTTTATTGGTAAAAATATGCCAAATGGAACACGTGGTGCAACGATAAATGCAATCGGAAGTTCAATTCCGGAATTTTTAACATCCATTATTGCTATTTTTAAATATTCGGATGTAAACGGGGCATTATTTGGTATTGCCAACACGACGGGAAGTGTGATTTATAATATAACAATTATTCCATTTTTTGTTATAATTTCATGCTATATTTTTAAAAATGTGGAAAGGATAAATTTTAATAAACGAATACTTTTTCGTGACGGTATATTTTTAATTTTTACACAAATCGCCCTTACAAAAATTTTGGAAACCGGTGTGTTTACCTATATATCTTCATTTTGTCTTGTTTTTATTTACATTATATACTTGTTTATACTTTTTAAATTTTCAATTGGAGAAAAACAATTTGAACAATCAAACACAAAATTGCAACATTCAAAATCATTGCTGGTAAACATTTTAAACATAAATTTATTTTCTCTACTTTTTCCGCACAAAAAGGAAATAACAAAATTTAATTCCGTTGTGATTTTGACCTTTTGTATTATCCTTTTTTATTTTATGTGTCACATCCTTGTATCAAGCAGTTATGCCCTTGGCGATATTTTGCATATCCCAAGCTATATTGTGGCAATAACCCTTACCGCCATTGCAACATCCGTTCCAGATACAATTTTATCCGTAAAGGATGCAAAGATAAATGAATTTGATGAATCAATTACAAACGTTTTTGGTTCCAACATTTTTAATATAAGCTTTTGTATTGGTGCTCCAATGCTTTTGTATAATATAGTTTATTCCACAGACATATTTTTGGGGGAAGATTCTGTATCCGATATAAATAATTTTAAATATTTAAGCATTATATATATTGTGATAAGTATGATTTTGCTTTCAACAAAAACAAAAAAATATTGGAAAATAAAGGCATTATTTTTTGTAATACTTTATGCTATTTTTCTTTACCTTTTGATAATGAAAATCCAACCTTAACTATGCCACATCATCCCCATTTGGCGATTGATTTTTTTTCATAAAATCGGACATTGAAATTATATTGCTGTCATCATCGGTATATGAAAGTTCTGGTTCTTCCTCCTCAACAATACCAACTGGAATATCCGTAGGATTAAATGAAAGGGAGAAATCAACCGATGGGTCATTGAATGCAATAAGCGAGTTAAAAGGAACAATGATGTGATAATTATAATTATTGAACGACAATGTCACACCAAAGCCACTGTCCGACACGGAAAGATTTGAAAATTCGTGTTGTAAAACAATGGTAAGTGTATCCGGATATTGTTTTAAAAGGAAATCAGGAACCACCACACCCTTTGCATCTGTTTTAAATGTTATATAAAAATAATGTTCGCCATAAAGTCCGTACATTGCCACCTGTTTAAGGGCATTCTTAACAACGGAAAGTAGGGCGTTGTCAAGCATTTGGTGATAATTTAAGAAATCATTTCCTTGCATAATTATTCTCCTTTTACAACAAAGAATATAAAACAAAGAAATTTTAATTGCAAACAAAACTTTATTCTTTCCTTTTTTATAAAACTATTATATATTAACTAAACAAAAAATAAAAAGGATATATTATGAAAGATTTAAAAAAAGAAAATATTACTCTTAATACACGAATTGCAGCGGTACAATGTTCTTACTCCGTGTTGTTTATGGGCGAAAGACTTACATCAAAAACAATGACTTATTTCAAAACAAAATCATTCCTTTCTGAAACTGATGAAAAGGAAGATAAGCCGATTGAGGTAAACGAAAAACTTTTCGGTTTCCTTGTAAAGGGGATTATAAATAATCACGAATTTTTGGATCACGAAATTTCAAAGTTTTTGAAAATAGAATTGTCCAAAAATGACAGCCTTATCGTTTCAATTATTCGTGCCGGTACATTTGAATTGTTATTCAGACGTAATACCCCAGCCCCAGTTGTGATTTCCGAATATACAAGGGTCGCAAGTAAGTTTTATCCAGAAAAAAAGACCGCATTGGTTAATGCAGTCTTAGATAGAATAGCAAAGGAAAACAAACCAAGTCTTTAACGGCTTGTTTCCAATTGTATAATATTTTTCAAAACTTCAATTCTTCGTCTGTATGAAAGGTGATTATCAAACCTTATACTTAATACGCCAAGTTCTTCTGCTTGACATAAAAGACTTTCATAAATTTGAACTTCCTTTCTGTTTGATTTAAGCTTTCCGCCTTTTCTGTTTCTGTATGCTTCGTGTGCTTGATTTAATACGTTCATTTTGATACCTATATTTTGTTTGTATATATAACTTTTTTTAGTTATGAAAGAAAAATAAAACAAAAATATTATTTTGTCAATATAATTTGTATAAATTTTAAAGGTATTTACTTTTTTAAATTGTTTTGTTAAAATAGGGGAACTTGAAATAAAATTCATTTCTTGTAATCGGAGGAAGTTATGGACAGGATTATTGATTCAAAGGAAAACAAAGAAGATATTACAAGGGATGAAAGTGTTCGCCCATTATCCATTGACGATTTTATCGGACAATCAAGGATAAAGGAGAATTTAAAGGTTTTTATAAAATCCGCAAAAAGTCGTAAAAATGCGATGGACCATTGCCTTCTTTACGGTCCTCCGGGACTTGGTAAAACAACACTTGCAAACATTATTGCCATAGAACTTGGCGTTGGATTTCGTGCCACATCTGCCCCTATGATTACAAAAACTGGGGATTTGGCGGCGATACTTACAAACCTTCAACCAAACGATGTCCTTTTCATTGATGAAATTCATCGTCTTTCCCCATCTATTGAGGAAGTTTTGTATTCCGCGATGGAAGATTTTAAACTTGATTTGATTATTGGAGAGGGACCCGCCGCCCGTTCGGTAAGGATTGATATTTCTCCGTTTACACTTATTGGTGCAACAACCAGAACAGGACTTCTTTCAACCCCTCTTCGTGAAAGGTTTGGTATTCCATTGGCATTTGAATTTTATACAGAGGACGATTTGTCCGAAATCGTAAAGCGGGCAGGGCATATTTTAAATATTTCCTTATCCGATGCTGGTGCTATTGAAATCGCCAAACGTTCCCGTGGAACTCCACGTGTTGCCAACAGGCTTTTAAAGCGTGTTCGTGATTTTGCAGTCGTGGATAATAAAAGCGTTATTGATGAGGATGAAGCAAAAACTTCACTTCAAAAATTATCCGTTGATGAATACGGACTTGATAACCTTGACCGCCGTTATTTAAGGTTGATTATTGAAAATTATTCCGGTGGTCCCGTTGGAATTGAAACTCTTTCCGCCTTGCTTAGTGAGGAAACCGATACAATAGAGGATGTGATTGAACCATACCTTCTTCAAATTGGATTTTTGCAACGCACCCCACGTGGTCGTATTATAACGGAAAAAGCATACAAGCATTTAGGTTTGGAAAATCTTTTCATAAAAAGGGATGAATAAATGGAAAATATAAAGGCTTCATTTGGAATATTAAAGGATAACACACACTACTTTCCTGTACATGTTTACTATAATCATACTGATGCTGGGCAAATCGTTTATTTTGCAAATTATTTGCGTATGACAGAGGAAGCCCGTGTTGCAATGTTTAATATGTTGGCATCCGATGATGAAAAGGGACACAAAGAATTGCAATCCGTTGGTGATTTTGTTGTTCGTTCCTGCAATGCCGAATATTTGAAATCGGCGGTGCTTAATGATGATCTTGTTGTTGTATCAAAGGTTGTTGATATGGGAAAGGTTCAACTTGAATTATCTCAGGACATTTACCGTGGCGATGAGAAGTTGGTTGAGGTTAAATTTAAACTTGTCTTTGTCCGACTTTTACCGGATGGTTCCCACAAACCAAGCCGTATTCCGGAATTTTGGATGGAACGCCTTAAACAAATTGCATAGTTTTAAAAAAAAGACCTTATAAAAGGTCTTATCTTAGGTAATATTTAAAATTTTCCGAAATTTTTTCAATTCTTCGTCTTGTTTTTAAAAGGCTTGAATAGTTATCGTAAAGTTCCTTATTTATTCCTTGAACTTCCTTGTTATTCAACAAATTCCCCATCGCTTCAATGCAAAAGTTGGAAAATGCAAAATTATCAATGTGTTCTATGCCGGTAAACAAAAGTTCCGTTGCAACATTGCAAACTTCAACAATAACGGAATGTTTCCAAAAAACATCATTTGCCAAATCCTTTTGCTTTTCAATAAGTTCATACTTTTTATTTATGATATTCCTTAATTCTGGGGGCATTTTTTTACCTTTACCTCATTTTCTGATTCATTTTTGCAACAAGCAAAGAATTTTCAATTTCCTTTAATCTTATTTTAAGGTACTTTATTTTCATATTTAATATGTGTTTTTCAAGTGGGACAATGGATTTTTTTTCAAATTTTTCCAATTCCTTTATTTCTTTTAATATGTTTTTCTTTTCTTGTTTAATATCTTTTATCATTTTTTTATAATCCCTTTTTAAAATTAAATTTTATAAAAATACATATATAATTACAAAAGTTGATTAAATAATAGCTAAAAAAATATAATTTGTCAATATAAAAATGAGGTATTTAAAATAAACAAAAAAATAAAAACTCTAAAATTTAATTGACTCTTGTATTTTTTGGGATTAACATAAATCCACTTTAATTTAATAGATTCTAAAATCTATTGTTTAACATATTGTAAAAACTAAAAAAAGAAAAAAGGATAAAAATATGCCAACTATAAATCAGTTGATAAAACATCCAAGAACTGATAAGATAAAAAAATCTAAGGTTCCTGCAATGCAACAAAATCCACAAAAACGTGGCGTTTGCACAAGGGTTTATACAACAACCCCTAAAAAACCTAACTCCGCTTTGCGTAAGGTTGCTAGGGTTAAATTGGTTAATGGATATGAAGTAACTGCATATATTCCAGGTGTTGGTCACAACTTACAGGAACACTCTGTTGTTATGATTCGTGGTGGAAGAGTAAAGGATTTGCCTGGTGTTAGATATCACATTATTCGTGGTGTTCTTGATACTCAAGGTGTTGCAAACAGAAAACAAGGCCGTTCTCTATACGGTGCTAAAAGACCTAAATAATATAAGGAGCTAATATGTCAAGAAGAAAAAAGGCTGATAAGCGTATAATAAATCCAGATCCAAAATATGCAAATCTTTTGGTTTCTAAATTTATGAACTATCTTATGGTAGATGGAAAAAGAACAGTTGCAAGTGGTATTATGTATGATGCTCTTGACACAGTAAAATCTAAAACTAAAAAAGATGAACTTGAACAATTTATTGAAATTGTTGACAAGGTAAAACCTGCTCTTGAAGTTCGTTCACGTCGTGTTGGTGGTGCAACATATCAGGTTCCAACAGAAGTTCGTCCTGCAAGACGTGAAGCTCTTGCTATTCGTTGGATTATTGAAGCTGCAAGAAAACGTAGTGAAAAAACTATGGCAGAAAGACTTTCTGGTGAATTTATGGATATTCTTGCTGGAAACGGTGCTTCATTAAAGAAAAAATCTGATGTTCATAAGATGGCCGAAGCTAATAAGGCTTTCTCTCATTTCAGATGGTAATTAAAAAGGAAAAATAAGGAAGAACTATTATGGCAAGAACAACTCCGATAGAAAAATATAGAAATATTGGTATTATGGCTCACATTGATGCTGGTAAAACTACAACATCAGAGCGTATTTTGTATTATACAGGTATTACACACAAAATTGGTGAAGTGCATGATGGTGCTGCAACAATGGATTGGATGGAACAAGAACAAGAACGTGGTATTACTATTACATCTGCTGCTACAACTTGTTATTGGAAAAATCACAGAATCAATCTTATTGACACACCGGGGCACGTTGATTTTACAGTAGAAGTTGAACGTTCCCTTCGTGTACTTGATGGCGCTGTTGCTGTTTTTGAAGGTGTTGCTGGTGTTCAACCACAATCTGAAACAGTTTGGAGACAGGCTGATAAATATAAGGTTCCACGTATCTGTTTTATTAACAAAATGGATCGTATTGGTGCTAATTATGAATACTGTGTTGGTACAATTCATGACAGGCTTGGTGCAAACGCTGTTTCTCTATGTTTGCCTATCGGTGCCGAAGCTGATTTCAAAGGTATCGTTGATTTGGTTACAATGAAGGCTTTGGTATGGCATTCCGAAGATATGGGTGCTTCTTATGAAACACTTGAAATTCCTGCTGAATTAAAGGATAAGGCTCAAGAAGCTCGTACAGCTCTTCTTGATTCTGTTTTGGAATTTGATGATGATGCTATGGCTGCTTACCTTGATGGTCAAGAACCTGATGTTGATACATTGAAAAAATGTATCAGAAAGGGTACTTTGGCAATGAAGATATTCCCTGTATTTTGTGGTTCTTCATTTAAAAACAAGGGTGTTCAATACTTACTTGACAGTGTCGTTGATTACTTGCCATCTCCTATTGATGTTCCAGCTATAAAGGGAATCAATCCAAAAACAGATAAGGAAGATGAAAGACATCCAAGTGATGATGCTCCATTCTCTGCTTTGGCATTTAAGATTATGAATGATCCATTCGTTGGTTCTTTGACATTTACACGTGTTTATTCTGGTAAACTAGAAGCTGGTTCATACCTTTATAACTCTGTAAAGGATAAAAAGGAACGTATTGGTCGTATGCTTTTGATGCATTCAAACAACCGTATGGAAATCAAAGAAGCCTATGCTGGTGATATTATCGCTCTTGTTGGTTTAAAGGATACTGTAACTGGTGATACACTTTGTGATGAATCTCATCCAATCGTTTTGGAAAAGATGGACTTTCCAGATCCAGTTATTGAAGTTGCTGTTGAACCAAAGACAAAGGCTGATGTTGAAAAAATGGGCTTGGCTTTGCAAAAATTGGCTATTGAAGATCCTTCATTTAAGGTTTCAACAGATCAAGAAACTGGTCAAACAATTATTAAGGGTATGGGTGAACTCCATCTTGATATTATTGTTGACAGAATGAAAAGAGAATTTAAGGTTGAAGCAAATATTGGTGCTCCACAGGTTGCTTACCGTGAAACAATTTCAAAACCATATACAGTAGAATATACACATAAGAAACAAACCGGTGGTTCTGGTCAGTTCGCTAAGATTAAAGTATTGCTTGAACCATTAAAACCAGGTGAAGGCTTTAAATTTGAAAGTCAAATCGTTGGTGGTAATGTTCCAAAAGAATATATTCCAGGTGTTGAAAAAGGTTTCAATATGGCTAAGGAAACAGGTGTTCTTGCTGGATACCCATGTACAGATTTCAAGGCTACATTGATTGATGGTGCTTACCATGATGTTGATTCGTCTGTACTTGCCTTTGAAATTGCTGCTCGTGCTGCATTCCGTGAAGGTATTCCACAGGCTGGTCCAAAGATTATGGAACCTATTATGAAGGTTGAAATCGTAACACCAGAAGATTATATGGGTGATATCATTGGTGATATTAACTCGCGTCGTGGACAAGTTGGTAATATGGATTCGCAAGGTAATGCAAGACTTATTACTGCTATGGTTCCATTGGCAAATATGTTTGGTTATGTTAATACATTAAGATCTATGTCACAAGGTCGTGCTCAATATACTATGGTATTTGATCACTACGCTGATGTTCCATCTAATGTTGCAGAAGAAATTCGTGCAAAAGCAGGAACCAAATAGTAAAAAGACAAAGCTTTTGTGTTGGCTTTGTTCTTAAATGATACAAAATGAAAGAAAAATCAAAAAGTACTTGATTTTTTCTTTCATTTCATTTAGTATCTTAAAACACTTTTATGCTGTTTATAAATTTAATAAGGAATTAAAAAAGAATGATAAATTCTAATATAAGAATTAGGTTGAAAGCCTTTGATAATCAGGTTCTTGATGAATCTGTTCATGAAATAGTAAGTACAGCAAAAAGAACTGGTGCCGAAGTTATTGGTCCGATTCCTTTGCCTACGAAAATTGAAAAATTTACTGTAAACCGCTCAACACATGTTAATAAAAAATCACGTGAGCAGTTTGAAATAAGAACTCATAAAAGAGTTTTAGATATTATAAATCCAACTCCACAAACAGTTGATGCTTTGATGAATCTTAATTTGTCTGTTGGTGTTGATGTGAAAGTTGAATTGTAAGGGTGAATATTATGAGAACTGGTTTAATAGCTTATAAAATGGGTATGACCCGTGTTTTTGATGAAAATAATAAACATGTTCCTGTTACTGTTCTAAAAATTGATAATTGTAAGGTTATTGATGTAAAGACTTTGGGTAGGGATGGATATACTTCTGTTCAACTTGGTGCAGGTTTATCAAAAGAAAAGAGAATTTCAAAACCTTTAAAAGGTCATCTTGCAAAATCTGGTGTTTTACCAAAGGAAATTCGTGAATTTCGTGTTTCTGAGGATTGTTTATTGAATGTTGGTGATGAACTTCTTCCATCACATTTTGTAAAAGGACAATTTGTTGATGTTTCAGGAAGAACTATTGGTAAGGGTTTTGCTGGTGGTATGAAAAGATGGAACTTCCGTGGTCTTGAAGATACTCATGGTGTTTCTGTATCTCACCGTTCTGTTGGTTCAACAGGTCAATGTCAAGATCCGGGTCGTGTTTTCAAAGGAAAGAAAATGCCTGGACATCTTGGTGATGTAAATGTAACAATTCAAAATCTAGTTGTTGTTGACACAGATGATGAAAACGGATATATTTTAGTTCGTGGTGCTGTTCCTGGTGCAACAGGTTCTGTGGTTTGTGTTTATGATGCTGTAAAGCGTGCTCTTCCTGCTGAGGCTCCTGTTCCTGCAAGTATTAAAAAAGGACAAGAAGCTCCAGTAGCAGAAAAAGTTGAAACAACTGCTGAAACAGTAGAGTCAAAGGAGTAAAAAATGAAAGTTGATGTTATTACATTAGATAATAAAGTACAAGGACAAATAGAATTATCAAATGATATTTTTGGTGTTGCTCCAAGAAAGGATATATTGTTCCGTGTTGTTAATTGGCAACTTGCAAAAAGACGTGCTGGTACACACTCAACAAAGGTTATTTCAGAAGTAAGTGGTACAACAAAGAAACCATTCGCACAAAAGGGTACAGGTCGTGCAAGACAAGGTTCTTTACGTTCTCCTCAAATGCGTGGTGGTGCTACAATTTTTGGACCAGTTGTTCGTGAACATGGATTCTCTTTGCTTAAAAAGGTTCGTGCTTTGGGTTTAAAAATGGCTTTGTCATCAAAACTTGAGGAAAAGAAACTTGTTGTTATTGATACAGAAAAATGTTCAACTCCAAAAACTAAGGAATTAAGTTCTAAGCTTGAAGCTTTGAAATTTGTAAAGCCTTTGTTTATTGGTGGTGAAACTCTTGATAATAACTTTGTTTTGGCTTTGAAAAATATTATAAATTCTGATGCTTTGCCTTCACAAGGTGCAAATGTTTATGATATTTTAAAGCATAATACACTTGTTTTAACTAAAGATGCTGTTGAAAACTTAACAAAAAGATTGTCAAAGTAAAGGATTTTAAAATGGTAGCTCAAAAAAAAGATGTAAAACTAAATGAAAAGATGTATGATATACTTTTAAAGCCTATCATTACAGAAAAAACAACTTTAGTTGCTGAACAAGGTAAGATAGTTTTTGCTGTAAAATTAGATGCAACAAAAACAGATGTTAAGAATGCAGTTGAAAAAGTTTACAATGTAAAGGTAAAATCAGTAAATACTGTAATGAAACCTGGTAAATCAAAAAGATTTAAGGGCGTTCCTGGTTCTACAACAGATGTAAAGAAGGCTTATATAACATTAGAAGAAGGTCATAATATTGACATTATGGCTGGTTTGAAATAAAGGATAGACGAAAATGGCTTTAAAATTATTTAATCCAACTACACCTTCCCAAAGATCTTTGACTTTGGTTGATAAGAGTGAATTATACAAAGGAAAACCTGTTAAAAGTTTAACAGAAGGTAAAAGAAAATCTGGTGGAAGAAATAACTTTGGTCACCAAACAAACAGAAATATGGGTGGTGGACATAAACAAAGATATAGATTTATTGATTTCAAGCGTGCTAAACATGATGTGTTTGCAACAGTTGAAAGACTTGAATATGATCCAAACAGAACTGCATTTATTGCTCTTATAAAATATGATGATGGCGAACTTGCATACATTTTGGCTCCACAAAGATTGACTGTTGGTTCACGTGTTGTTGCTGGTGAAAATGTTGATATTCAGGTTGGTAATGCTCTTCCTTTAAAGAATATTCCAATGGGTACAATTATTCATAACATTGAAACAAAACCTGGTTATGGTGGACAATTCGCTCGTTCTGCTGGTTGTTATGGTCAACTTGCTGGTAAAGATGGTGGATTTGCACAGATTAAATTAAATTCTGGTGAATTAAGACTTGTAAGCTCAGAATGTTATGCAAGTATCGGTGCTGTTTCTAATCCTGATCAAAGAAATGTAAATCTTGGTAAGGCAGGAAGAAATAGCTGGCTTGGAAGACGACCACACGTTCGTGGTACTGCTATGAACCCAGTTGATCACCCACATGGTGGTGGTGAAGGTAGAAACTTTGGTAAACATCCAGTATCTCCTACCGGCTTACCAACTAAGGGTTATAAAACAAGAACAAATAAGTTTACTAACAAGTTTATCTTGAAAAGTAGACATTTAACTAAAAAGAAATAATAAGGAGTAAGTTAAAGTGACAAGATCTATTTGGAAAGGTCCATACATACATCCATCTCTCCTTAAAAAAGTAGAGTTGGCAAACGAAAACAATGACAGAAAGCCAATTAAAACTTGGTCAAGATCTTCAACAATATTGCCAACTATGGTAGGTTTGACTTTTGCTGTTCATAACGGAAGTAAATTCATCCCTGTTTTAGTGTCAGAAGAAATGATTGGTCATAAACTTGGAGAATTTGCATTGACAAGAACTTTTAAAGGTCATAAAAAAGAAGCTGATAAAAAAGCGGCTGCAAAATAATGAAGGAACTATAAAATGGTTGAAAAAAGATATGGTATAAAAGAAAATGAAGCTAGAGCTTTTTTAAGAATGGTAAAGGGTTCTACTCAAAAGTTGAATTTGGTGGCACAATCAATTCGTGGTCTTTCTGCTGATAAAGCTATTGAACAACTTACATTCTCTAAAAAAAGAGTTGCTGGTGAAGTTAAAAAATTAGTTCTTTCTGCTGTAAGTAATGCTGAACATAACTACAAACTTGATGTTGATAAGTTGTATGTTAAGGAAGCTTATGTTGGTAAGGCTGTTGTAATGAAGAGATTCCATGCTCGTGCTCGTGGTCGTGGTGCTGCTATTTTGAAGCCATTTTCAAATATGACAGTTATCGTAGCAGAACGTATTGCTCCTGCTAAAAAGGATGCAAAAAATTCTAAACCTAAAACAGAAAAGAAAGAGGCAAAATAAATGGGACAAAAGGTTAATCCAGTAGGTTTAAGATTAAATATAAATAAGACTTGGGATTCAAGATGGTTTGCCGATAAATCTTATGCAAGTCAACTTCAAGAAGATTTGAAGATTCGTGCATATCTTGATAAAGAATTGAAAAAAGCAAGTGTAAGTCATGTCGTTATTGAAAGAGTTGCGAAAAAGATGAATGTTATCATTTTCTCTTCTCAACCAGGTTTAATTATCGGTAAAAAAGGTGCTGATATTGACAACTTGAAAAAGAAATTAAGCAAGATGACAACTGCCGAAGTTAATGTTAATATAGTAGAAGTAAGAAAAGCAGATATTGATGCTGTTATTGCTGCAAAATCTATTGCTTCTCAAATTGAAAGACGTATTTCTTACAAGAAGGCTATGAAAAAGGCTGTTCAAAATGCTTTGCGTAGTGGTGCAAAGGGTATTCGTGTAAGCTGTGCAGGACGTCTTAACGGAGCTGAAATTGCTCGTGAAGAATGGTATCGTGAAGGTCGTGTTCCTTTGCATACTCTTCGTGCTGATATAGACTATGGTTATGCTCGTGCTGTGACAACTTATGGTGTTATCGGTGTTCGTGTATGGATATATCGTGGCGATGTTGTTGGTAAAGAGGCTCTTGCATCTGACAGAAAAGCAACTGCAACTAATGATAAAGCTGCTAACTAGTTTAAAAAAGTAAAAAAGGAAAAATTAAAAATGTTAATGCCTAAAAAAACAAAATTTAAAAAAGCTCATAAGGGAAGAATCCATGGCGAATCAAAAGGTGCAACAGAGCTAAATTTTGGTTCATACGGATTAAAAGCCTTGACTCCTGAACGTGTTACAGCAAGACAAATAGAAGCTGCTCGTCGTGCTATGACAAGGGCAATGAAAAGACAAGGTCGTGTTTGGATTAGAATTTTCCCAGATGTTCCTGTATCAAAGAAACCTGCCGAAGTTCGTATGGGTAAAGGTAAAGGTGCTATTGAATATTGGGTAGTTCGTGTTAAACCAGGTCGTATAATGTTTGAATTGGATGGTATTCCAGAAGATTTGGCAAGAGAAGCTCTCTCTTTGGCTGCATTTAAACTTCCTGTTAAAACAAAATTTGTAACAAGAAAAGAAGTAGAATAAGGGTGAAATTATGAAAAGCAAACAAGAAATTATGAAATTTAAAACTGCAAGTAAAGAAGAAGTTTCATCTAAAATTTTAGATATGAAAAAGGAATTGATGAATCTTCGTTTCCAACATACAACAGGTAGCTTGAAGGATTCATCTTTATTAAGAAAAACAAAAAAATCAATTGCAACATTGAAAAGTTTTTTAACAAACAATGTTGAAAAGAAAACAACTAAATAAGAGGGTAAGAAATGCCAAAAAGAATATTAGAAGGAACTGTTGTAAGTGCTAAAATGGATAAAACCATTGTAGTAGAAGTTGAAAGAACTTATATGCACCCTTTATACAAAAAGTTCTTGAAAACAACAAAAAAGTATCATGCACACGATGAAAATAACAGTGCAAAAGTTGGTGATATTGTAAAGATTCGTGAAACAAAACCTATATCAAAGACTGTTACATGGGAAGTTTTCACAGAAGGTAAGAAAAATTAATAAAGGTTATAAGGATTAAATAAAATGATACAAATGCAATCTATTCTTGATGCAGCAGATAACAGTGGAGCAAAAAAAATCCAATGTATTAAAGTTCTTGGTGGCTCTCATATTCGTACTGCAAGTGTTGGCGATGTTATAGTTGTTTCCGTAAAAGAAGCAATGCCAAAGGGTAAAGTTCAAAAGGGTAAAGTTTACAAGGCTGTTATCGTTAGAACTAAAAAAGATATAAAAAGACCAGATGGTAGTGTTATTCGTTTTGATTCTAATGCTGCTGTTCTTATCGGTGCAAACAAGGATCCTATTGGAACACGTATCTTTGGCCCAGTAGCTCGTGAGCTTCGTGGAAAAGATTTTATGAAAATTTTATCACTTGCACCAGAAGTGCTATAATAGATAAGGAGTAATATTATGCCTAAAATGAAAATAAAGAAAAATGATGAAGTTATAGTTCTTACCGGTAAGGATAAGGGTAAAAAAGGTAAAGTTATTACAGCTATGCCTGCTGAACACAAAGTTATAGTAGCTGGTGTAAACCAAGTTCAAAGACACAGAAAAGCTGATGCTATGGGAAACAAAGCTGGTGTTGTAACAAAGAATTTGCCTATTGATGTATCAAATGTTGCTATTGTAGATCCAAAATCAGGAAAGGCAACACGTGTTGGTTTTAAAGTTACATCAGAAGGTAATAAAGTAAGATTCGCTAAGAAAAGCGGTGAAACATTATAAAATAAAAAGGTTAAAAAATGGCAAGTAGATTAAAAGAATTATATGATACAAAAATCCGTGCTGAATTGAAAAAACAGCTCGGTTATACAAACGAGATGCAACTTCCAAAACTTGAAAAAATCGTACTTAATATGGGAGTTGGTGAAGCTGCTACTGATAAAAAGAAACTTGAATCAGCAGTAAAGGATATGACAGCTATCGCAGGACAAAAAGTTGTTATTACAAAGGCTAAAAAATCTCTTGCAAACTTCAAATTAAAGGAAGGTATGCCAATAGGTTGTAAAGTTACTCTAAGAAGAGACAGAATGTATGACTTCCTTGACAGACTTGTTAATGTTGCAATGCCAAGAATTCGTGATTTCCGTGGTTTGAATGGTAAATCCTTTGATGGTAAGGGAAACTATGCTTTCGGTATCAAAGAACAAATCATTTTCCCAGAAATTGATTTTGATAAGATTGATAATATTCGTGGTATGGATATTATAATTTGTACAACTGCAAACAATGATAAGGATGCAAAGGCATTGCTTGCTGCCTTTAACTTCCCATTTTATAACTAGAAAGGATTTTATATAATGTCAAAAGTTAGTTTGATTGAAAGAAATAAGAAAAGAATAAAGATGTCAAAGAGTTTAAGCTCAAAAAGACAAAAACTCCTTGACGTTGCAAGAGATAGAAATGCTAAACCAGAAGATATTTTTGAAGCAAATCTAAAACTTGCAAAACTTCCAAGAAATTCATCGGTTGTTCGTGTTAGAAATAGATGCGCTCTAAGTGGACGTCCTCGTGGATATTACAGAAAATTCGATATTAGCCGTATTGCGCTAAGAGAATTGGCAAGTGAAGGAAAACTTCCTGGTGTAAGAAAATCAAGTTGGTAATATAAACTAAGAAAACAAGGGTAAAAAAATGAGTTTTTCAGATACAATTGGTGATATGTTAACAAGAATCAGAAATGGCCAAAAAGCAGGTCTCGCTTCTGTTAAATGTCCTGCCTCAATTCTTCGTGAGGGTGTTTTAGAAGTTCTTAAAAATGAAGGTTTCATCAAAGGTTATGAAACATCAGAAATAAGAACTGGTGTAAAGGAAATTAGAATTGATCTTAAATATTTTGAAGGTCAAGGTGCTATAAAAGAAATAACAAGAGTGTCAAAACCAGGAAGAAGACATTATTCAAAAACTGTTGATATTCCAAAAGTTAAGAATGGTCTTGGTATTGCTATCCTTTCAACATCTGTTGGTATTCTTGCAGATTACGAAGCAAGAAAAAGAAATGTTGGTGGCGAAGTTTTGTGCTATGTATTCTAATATGAAAAGTGAAATATAAAGAAAAAGGAAAAATAAAATGTCAAGAGTTGGAAAACATCCAGTTGAAATAGTTGACGGTGTATCAGTTGAAATCAAAGATGGTCAACTTATTGCGAAAGGTAAAGTTGGTGAAGCTTCTGTAAAGCTTTCAGACCTTGTTGATGTAAAGATTGAAGATAAAAAAGTTTCTGTTTCTCCAAAGGAAGAAAACAATAAACAAGCTGATATGATGTGGGGTACAATCCGTGCTCTTATTAACAATGCAATCATCGGTGCATCAGTTGGTTTCTCAAAAACATTGAACTTTATCGGTGTTGGTTATAAAATTGCATTAAAGGGAAATAAACTTGATATGGTTATTGGTTATTCACACAATGTTGAATACACAATTCCAGCAGAAGTAAAGGCAGAAGTTGTTTCTCCAACAGAATTGAAATTAACATCTGCAAACAAAGAATTACTTGGTCTTGTTGCTTCCGAAATACGTTCTTTCCGTGTTCCAGAACCTTACAAGGGTAAAGGTATCAGATACAAGGATGAATATGTACGTAGAAAAGAAGGTAAAAAGAAATAATAAATAAGAAGGGTTTTTAAAATGGATAGATTAATAAAGTTATCTTTACAAAGAAAAGATAGAAACAGATGGAACTTGAAAGAAGTTAACAAGTCTGACAGACCAAGACTTTCTGTTCATCGTTCAAATACTCATATTTCTGCTCAAATCATTGATGATTTGAAGGGAATTACAATTTGTGCATTTTCTACACAAAGTAAAGATTTTAAGGGTGCTAAAACTTCAACTATTGAAGCGGCAGAGGCTGTTGGTGAACAAATTGCTAAACTT
The DNA here is from genome assembly GCA_016297965.1 of Alphaproteobacteria bacterium. GTDB lineage: Bacteria > Pseudomonadota > Alphaproteobacteria > Rs-D84 > CACZYB01 > CACZYB01. The sequence continues at coordinate 45,359 of JAEDDP010000007.1, forward strand.
GCACTTGCTAAAAATGTAAAAGATGTTGTGTTTGATCGTGGTTCTTACTACTATCATGGCCGTGTAAAGGCATTGGCTGATGGAGCAAGAAAAGGCGGACTTAATTTTTAATTATTACAAATAGGGAAAATAAAAATGGTGAATCCTAAAATTAAAACAAAAGAAAAAGATGAAGGTTTAGTAGATAGACTTATCCATGTTAACCGTGTAACAAAAGTTGTAAAGGGTGGTAAAAATTTCTCTCTTGCTGCTATTGTAGTTGTTGGTGATGGTAAAGGTCGTATCGGTTATGGTACAGGAAAGGCAAAGGAAGTTCCTGATGCTGTAAGAAAAGCAACAGAACAAGCAAAACGTAATATGATTCGTGTTCCTTTAAAAGAAGGAAGAACTATCCATCACGATGTTGTTACAAGATATGGTTCTGGAAAGGTTATTCTTCGTTCCGCTCTACCTGGTACAGGTATCATTGCTGGTGGTCCTATGCGTGCCATTTTTGAAGTTTTGGGAATTCAAGATATTGTTTCAAAATCTCAGGGTTCTTCAAATCCTCACAATATGTTAAAGGCAACATTTAAGGCTTTGGAAGAACTTTCTTCACCAAAGTTGGTTGCTAACAGACGTGGTTTGAAAATTGGTGAAATTGTAGGCCGTCGTGATTTGTCAATTGGTGGTTCTATAAATACAGAAACAACAGAAGCTGAATAAAAGGGTGTAAAATGACAACAAAAAATACAATAAAAGTAAAGCAAATTGCAAGTGGTTGCGGTCACTTAAAATCTCAAATTGCTACTTTGAAGGGACTTGGTCTTGGAAAGTTAAACAAAGAGAAAGTTTTACTTGATACTCCAGAAATAAGAGGTATGATTAACAAAGTATCTCATTTAGTAAAAATAATTGAAGACTAATAAGGGTAGGATAAAATGGAACTAAATACAATTAAAGATAATAAAGGGGCAAGAAAGTCTCTTTTAAGAGTTGGTCGTGGTATTGGCTCTGGTAAAGGTAAAACTGCTGGACGTGGAAACAAAGGTCAAAAATCCCGTTCTGGTGTTGCTATAAAAGGTAAGGGCTTTGAAGGAGGTCAAACTCCTATTTACAGAAGACTTCCAAAAAGAGGTTTCAACAATTCTAACTTTACAAAGGAATTTGCTGTAATCAATCTTGGTGATATCCAATCATTGATTGATGAAAAATTGATAACAGATACAGTAAATGCTGAAATTTTAAAGTCTTTGCACGTTGTAAATCACTTGAAGGCTGGTCTAAAAGTTCTTGGAACTGGTGAATTGAAATCTGCTATCACAGTAGAAGCAGCTGCGTTTTCTGAAACTGCAAAATCTGCTATTGAAAAGGTTGGCGGAAAGGTTGTTTGCACAGCAAAAGAAGAAGCTCCAAAGGCTAAAAAAGTAAAATCTGAAAAAGCTGAAAAAACAACAAGAATTGCAAAGAAATTAGCTTCAAAGAAAGCTGGAAAATAATTAAGTAAAGAATAAGTAAGGGGTAGGTTTATGGCATCTTTGGCAGAAAAATTAGCATCAAATATAACTTTTGATGATTTTAAAAAGGCAACTGATTTAAAGCATAGACTTTTCTTTACCTTACTTATTCTTATTTTGTACAGATTGGGTTCTTTTATTCCACTTCCTGGAATTGATGCATCTATCGTAAAATCATTTTTTGATAGTCAGTCAAATGGTGGTATTTTAAGTATGTTCGATGTATTCACCGGTGGTTCTTTGTCAAGGATGACTATTTTTGCATTAAACATTATGCCATACATCTCTGCATCCATTATTATTTCTCTTCTTGCAAGTATTACTCCTTCAATGATGGAGTTGAAGAAGGAAGGCGAAAGTGGTCGTGAAAAAATGAATCAGTACACTCGTTATTTGACTGTACTTATCTGTATAATTCAAGCTTACGGTATTTCTGTTGGTTTGGAACATCTTTCCGGACAGGATGGTGTTTCTGCCGTTATAAATCCAGGTTTATTTTTCAGATTTTCCACAATTGTAAGTCTTCTTGGTGGAACAATGCTTGTTATGTGGCTTGGTGAACAAATCACATCTCGTGGTGTTGGTCAGGGAAGTTCTTTGATAATCTTTATTGGTATTATTGCGAACTTGCCATCTGCTGTTGTTAAGACAATAGAACTTGGAAAGGTTGGCCAAATTCAACCATTGATTATGGTGATTTTGATGGTTTTGCTTGCTGCTGTTGTATTGTTCGTTGTATTTATGGAACAAGCACAAAGAAGGATTATGATTCATTATCCAAAACAATCAAATATGATGTATTCTGGATATTCAGCATCATCTTCTCATTTGCCATTAAAACTTAATACTGCTGGTGTAATACCTCCAATTTTTGCTGGTTCTTTGTTGGCAATTCCAGCAATGCTTACATCATTTATTTCTGATAAATCACCTGTTTGGTTGCAATTCATTGCAAACCAGTTAAATAGACAAAGTCCAATATACTTTATAATTTATGCTGCACTTATAATTTTCTTCTCTTTCTTCTATACTGCAATTCAGTTTAATCCAGAAGAAACTGCGGAAAACTTGAAAAATTACGGTGGCTTTATTCCTGGGGTAAGACCTGGAAAAACAACTGCCGAATATTTGGACTATGTTTTGACAAGAATTACTGTAATCGGCTCTTTGTACTTAGTTGCATTGTGCTTGCTTCCAGATTTTCTAATAAATAAATTTAATGTACCATTTTATCTTGGTGGAACAACATTGTTGATTGTATGTAATGTTATTACTGAAACTGTTGCTCAAATTCAATCTTACTTGATTTCAAATCAATATCAGGGAATATTGAAGGGGGCTTCATCACACAAGGTAAAAAGAAGATTTGTGAGGTAGTAAATGAAAAAGTATTTTACCTTTATTGGTCCAATAGCCGCAGGCAAGGGGACACAGGCGGAAATAATTTCCAAAAAATATGGTTTCCTTCACCTTTCAACCGGTCAGATTTTCCGTGATGCCATTGCATCTGGTTCTGAACTTGGAATAAAGGTTAAAAGTATAATTGACAGTGGTTTTTTGGTTCCTGATGCCTTAACTAATGAAATTGTAAAAGATATGCTTGGAAAGATTGACTTATCAAAGGGATTTATCCTTGATGGTTACCCAAGAACTATAAATCAGGTTCATGCTTTGGACGATATGTTGTCCGAATTGGGAATTGAACTTGATGATGCTGTTATGATAACAATTCCCGAAGACGAGATTGTACGCCGTATTTCCGGACGTTTTTCTTGTGCAAAATGTGGTCAAAATTATCATGACGAATTTAATAAAACAAAAATTGCTGGTGTTTGTGATAACTGTGGTT
>JAEDDP010000013.1 GCA_016297965.1 Alphaproteobacteria bacterium
AATTAACATCATCAATCGGCCAACAGCAACGATCAGATGTTAATTCAGACAATGGAACACCAACAATGTTTGTTTTCTTTGTCTTTGCAACAGGTTCGGCAAATTTTCGCGATTCGTTTTTTGCGGAAACAATTTCTTCATTTATGGTAATTTTTTCCTCAATTTCCGCGGATTTCTTTACATTTTGGGCGATTTTTGTATTTTTTACAGAAGATGAAACCTCCATCTTCTTAGGAGCTTCTTTTTTAACTTTGTTTGCGGAAGTTTTTATTGGGGAATTTCGGTTTGAAAGACCAAGACGATGAACCTTTCCAACAATCGCATTCTTTGAAAAATCAAGCCTTTTTCCGATTTCCGCAGTTGGAATACCCTTTTCCCAAAGTATTTTTAATTTTTCAATTTTTTTATCAGTCCAAGTTCCCATAGTAAAAAATCCTTTTATTTTTATTTTGTTTGCTTTAATCTTATTTCATAAAATTTAAAAAGGAAACAAAAATGTTTATGAATAGGATTTTACCCCTTGCATTATATTTTGCAATCTATTTTTTGAGTGGTTTTTTGATACCAGTATTAAGCAGGTTTTTAATGAAATTTTACCCCTGCTCTATGCATAGCTATTTTGGCGACATATTAAAGTTTTACTTCAATAAAAATAAGATTAAATTAAAACATAATAAACAAACACATAACATATTGAAAAAACAATATTTTCATCATAAATTGTTATGGGGAACTTTATATTTAATTTTATTCGGAATTTTGGATTATTTGATACCAAATTACATAAATAAAAGTTTCCCTTTAACTTTATTTTATATCTTTATATTTTTACTTGGCTTTTCAGCAAATATTGATTTTAGATGTAGACTTATACCGGACATTATAACGTTTCCATTACTGATGGTTGCGTTTTTAATCTCCGTATATTGTCAAGAACAGGGAATTTTTACACCTTTAAATATATCAACAATAAACAGTATTTACAGTACAATAGGTGCTTACTGTTTATGTTTTATTTTAGCTTTAATGTTTTACTTTAAAAATCCATATTCATTCGGTGGTGGCGATGTAAAACTTCTTACCGCAATTTCAGCAGGAATTGGAATGGAAAACCTTTCGTGGATTTTGATTTTTTCATTTATGTTCGCCCTGCTTTTCTTTATCACAAAAAAGGAAAAATATGTTGCCTTAGCCCCATTAGTTTTCATGAGTTTTATTGTTTGGATTTTTATGAAAATTTTAATAAATATTTAAAGAAATTCCTTTTATTTTAAATTCTTATGTGCTATACAATTCCACAGAGGATTACGGGAGAGTAAAATTGAAAAAAATTATTTGTTTTTTGGTGTCTTTGAATCTTATTTTTCCATCCGGAATTGTTTACTCTCAACGAAGGGCATCCTCAGCATCTTCACGTGTAAAGCGTGCAAACACAAAATCTAATAACAAAAAATCAAATTCAAGAAGCCAAAGTTCAAATGTAAAAACAGGAACGGAAGGCGGAAATGAAGGTGGATTGACCTGTGAGGAAAAGTACAACCTTTGTATGGATAATGTTTGCCTTAACGAACAAGGAATTAGATATTTGTGCGACACGGCGACTGATTCATTTGATACCGTTGACAGAGATGGCGAGAAATTTAGGGTTGGAAACGACCTTTATACATTTGCAAAGGGAGTTTGCGAATCCACCCTTAAATCGTGCGATTTGAAGGAAAGGAATCTTATCCAAACCGCATATATGGCAAAAATAAAAGAAGATCTTCTTACAAAAAACTATCTTGATGCGATGAATGCCGCATCGGACGAAACACAAAGGGAGGTTTTGGATGAACTTGTCCAATGTATGGCGCCATTGTGCGGAAATTATTTTAGCGACTGCTTTACAATAAAAAATATTGAACGCCGTATTGGTAGTTGCGATACAATCCTAAACAAATCATCACGTCCGCTTACCGTAAAAAAGATGTTTTACGAAGAAATTGAAAATCAAAGGAAGAAAGTTTGTTCCTCGGTTGATGGCTATGTTGACTATGACACAAAGGTTTGCAAGGTAACCGTTTCATATGGAAAACCAGAGATAATAGAATTTGATGACGGTCAGGTGATGGCGACAGGAAAAATGAAGAAGGAAGTTGCATCAAGAAGCTTTAATATGGGTGAAATTGTTGAATGTACCCAGGAATATTTTTCAACTACCAGTGAAAAGAAGCCTTTTTTAAGGGATGCGATTAAAGATTTTGCATTTGGAGCGGTAAAGTCCGTTGCCGGTGTGGCGCTTGTTGTGGTTGGTGTTGTTGCAACGGTATTTTCATTAGGTTCCGGCAGCATACAAACAGTTCCAATGATTATGAATGGAGCATCGCTTATTTGTAAGGGGGCCGCAAGTACGTTAAATGGAGCAGTAAAGATGAACATTACAGTTAAAGAAGGTGGATGTTTTATAAATAAGAAATATGTTGCCCCTATGGGTTCGTATTTTAAAGTAAATTTTATAAATTAAAGGTTTAAAGTAAAATGAATAATTATTTGAAAAAACAATATAATTTTTGCATAAAATTCAGTGGTGTTTTATGTTTCTTTTTACTTTTACCTAGTCTGTTAAATGCAGGGAAAACAAGGAATAAATCTTCGGGATTAAGGACAAAGTCAACCCGTGCATCAGTTGCAAAAACAAACACAAGAAGTAGCTCAAATTCGTCTGTAAAACAAACTGAAACATCCGAAAAAAAAGATGTATCTGGAATTACAAAATACAACTGTATGGACGTATATAATAAGTGTATGAATCAAACCTGTTATGTAGAAGGAAGTGGTAGGTGTGGTTGTGATACAACATCAAAGTTTGAGGAGGCAAACAATAAATGCAATTATATTTTGGAGGTATGCCCTTCACAAACAACCGACATACAAAACTCATATAAAAGAATTGCAAAATCGGATTGTGCTTCAAACACCATTGTTGATGTAAACAAGAAAAGCAATTCCATTTCAAATATTGTGGCAAGTCTTACCGAATGTATGAAAAAAAAGTGTAAAACAAGAAACGGTGAATTCCTTGGCTGTTTTGATGAGGACAATTACAAAAAGAAACTTCAATCTTGCCAAAACACCTATAATCATATAAGCGACAAGGAAGCGGTGGAGGATTTATTTAAGCAATCAATTCTTACATACAAGGAAAAATATTGTGGGGATATTTACGGAACGCTTGATGACAAAGGAGAATGCCATCTTCAAATTGGAATCGGACCATCGTTTAAAGTTATAAAGAAAGTAAAGGACTTTAAAATTGGGGATGAAGTTGTTTGTTCCGAAAGTGGTTTTGATACAAAACTTGGAGAATCAAAAGTTCAAAAATTGAAATATTGGAAGGATATTGTTTTGTTCGGATTTGATGTCGCAAAGGCAACAAACGACGTATACACCAAGGTGAAGGATTCATATAAGGAAAATATAAGTAAAACTCCTGTTGCCTATGAAATAAGTGAAGATGGACGAAGAACAGAATATTATCAGGGAACCGGAACCTTTTCAAAAACTATGGATGGAACGGATATTGCCCTTGAGACCATAGATTCCGTTATGTCATTAACACAAAGTGAACACTTTGGCGGTGTGGTTGCGGCCGCATTCCTTATGAATAGCACAGATTATAAATATAAGGGGTATTGTTATGTAATAAAGGGAGATACAAAGAAACCTTTATTTGAAGAAAGTGATGAATTTTATTATAAATTAAGATGGACCGAATCATGGAATACACAAATGTATTCAAACGAGTTGAGAGGAGACAATTAAAAGATGAAAACAAGTGTAAAATTGTTGGCTGTTTTCCTTGCCTTGTGTACTCCATCAATGGTTTATGCGGAAAAAAGTGTTGGAAAAAATGCACGAAAGGCAAAAACAAATACCCGTAGTCCATCAAAGACCGATAAAAAGGCAATTACAAAGGGTAAGCGTTCACTTGGTTCCGCAAAAACTTCGTCCACAAGGAACAGAGCAGGAAATGTTTCATCAAGAAGTTCCGGCGAAACAACACAGACAACCGCAACACAAACTCCTTCGGTTGAAAAGATAAAGGAAATTGTTGGAACTGCAAGTTGCGACTCTCAATATACAAGGTGTATGAATAGGTATTGTTCCAATATTGATGTTGGAAAATGTGTTTGTTATGAAGACAAAGGCTTTAATAATAAAGAAAGTGAATTTATAAATGTTGATGGAACGAAGATAACCCAAGGGTTTGAGTTTTTCAATTATGCGAAACGTCAATGTTCACAAATCCTTGATAACTGTATTGATGACAAGCGGTCAATTTCAACAAAATACAAAAACCTTGTACAACGGGATTGTTTGATGTTGTCGGACAAGGATCTTCAAAAGGGAACTGGAATTTCGCGTGATTATAATGAATTAAAAGAGTGTGTAAAGCCGGCCTGCACTCTTAAAAACAATCTTTCCGGATATGAATTATTTGATTTTCCGGAATATTCGCTTTGCTTTAACGAGGCGGTGGCAAAATTCAGTGTGGATGCGTACTGTTCGGATATAATCGCGAAATCGGAAACACCACTTACACTTAAACAAATGTTTTTGGATGAAATGGCCTTGCGTCGGGAAAAATCCTGTATTTCAATGCATGGCGAACTTTCAAACGACCGAAAAAAATGCTATGTTAACATTTCGTACGGTATAAACAAAGACAATATAAAGTTCACACAAAAATTTGCCGTTGGCGAGTATATGGAATGTTCGGCAAGAACCTTTGGAACAAAAAACTTTGAAACAAAAGATGCAAAAAAAGCAAGGTTAAATAAGAGGCTTTCAATGACGGCGACGGGACTTAATGCTGCGGGTGCCGTTTTGGGAATCGCCGGTATGTCCGACCCAATAGGTGGTGTTGTAAATGCCGGAATTGATATTGCCGAAGCCGGTGTTGATTTGGGATTCAGCATCCAGGATTATAAGGATGGAAAGCTTGACGCGACACAGCTTACCGACAGTATTGTAAGTAACGCCACAACAATCACAATGAGTGCAATAAGTGCTGTTGGTTCGGTTGGTGAAATTGCAAATGCAGCAAAGGTTGCCAAGGGTGCAAAGGCTGCAAGTGCAGCAAAGGTTGCCAAGGGTGCAAAGACTGCAAGTGTTGCAGTTCAAGCAGGAAGTGGAACCGCACAAATGGCGGTTGCTACCGCACAATATGCAAGCGGTAAGATTGACGATACGGAGTTTGCACAAAAAATGACAGGTGGTGCAATGACTGTTGCCTCCGCCGGTGTTTCAGCATCAACACTTGGAAAAAATACTGCAAGCATAGAAAAGGCATCAAAAATTGCCAAGGGTGCAATTCAGGCGACTGGCGGTGCGGCGACAATGACCATTGCCACAATAGAACATAACAAGGGAAAAATTGATGATGTAACGTATGCAACAAAAATGACGGGGGGCGGATTTGATGTTGCGATTGGTGGCGCAACCGTAGGTAAAGCAATAAATTCAGGTCCAGCCACCCGAAAGGTTGTTATTGCATATAATGAAAAGACGCCCGAAACCAGCCAAAGTTCGGGGGCAAGCTCGTCTATCTCATCTGATACAAAAGATGGCAACGACAAACGTATGACACAACAAGAATTCACCAAAAAGACAAAACTTGCCGGTGTTATTCGTGACGCCTCAATTGATTTGGCAAGTCAGGCGGTGGATTATGCCTTTACCGAAAAAATAAATGCCGAACAAAAAATAGAAGAAGTTAATGCCATTACAAAGCATGCCGTTGTTGATAGGGATGCCGGTTCGGGTTATGTTAATATGGAAACGTTAACACAACATGGAAATTGCTTTATAAACAATGAATGGTTCGCAACGGAAAATGAACAAACCTTACTTCTTTGGAAAAATTAAAAAAAGGCTTTTATTTACGGTAAAAATGGTATATAATGGTTGAGAATTGAAAAGGAGAATTTTTTGACACCTTTAAAGAAAGTTTTTATTGCGATGCTTGTACTTGTATACCCTGTTGTATTACAGGGGGAGGATGTTTTGTCCGCACGGGCAAGTTCAAGAGGTGGTCGGAGTTCGTCCAAGTCATCAAAAAAAAGTTCAAGGAAAAATACTCGTGGTAAAACTTCCGTTGGTGGAAAAAGAAGTGGTGTAACTTCATTTGCAATCACAAAAGAATCCGATGACGATGACCACGAAACAAGTGCTGTCGCGACAACGACAGCAACTACTGCCTCCTCGGTTTCGGAGGTAGGTGCGACCGCGACAAATACTGCAGTTGCGACAACCACAACAGCGGAGGCAACCGGAGAGGTTGAAAAGGAGGCCACCCCAACATCGGAGACCGTTCCCGATATGTCAAAGGATGCACAATGGGAAGATTTCCGGCTTTGTATGCAACAAAATTGTGTTGGCGGTGATGAGCAACCATCAAATGTTGAATGTTATAAGGCCATAAATTTTGATAACGCATTTAACAGTTGTAAGTCAATGGTGGATTCTTCAAAATGGGGAAATTACAGAAACTATTTCACCGGTCCGTTTATCAGAAAGGAAAAGGCTGAATTTTGTAAGGGTGAAATATGGTATGGAAAATTTGATGAGACGACAGGGAAGTGTGTACTTAACGTTCAATACACCCGTGCGAGGGTAAGTAATGAATGTTTAAGTGATTGTGGTGCCGTTTCAAAAAGTAAGAATTGGTATGTAGACGGAAGAACCTATATTTGTTCCGGTGATAATTTCGGGGTTGGTGAATGCCATCGTGATGGTCCAAACTGTTCTGCATCAAAGATACAAAAGGCAACCGGAATGGTATCGCTCGCCGGTGGTGCAATTATGGGTGGTGTTGCCGCTTGGCAAGCAGTTAAGAATACAAAGGCAACCGTTTCACAAAAGGAAACAAAGACCGTAACCCAAAAGGATGACGAGGGAAATGTTTTAAAAAATGATAAGGGAAACACCCTTACCCAAACAGTTACAACATACCATGATGTTCAAAAGAGTAGCTTTAAAGATATGAGTGAGGATGAATTGAAATCTTACGGTTTAACCAAGGAGACAGCTGAAGCTCGTCAAAAGGAATTAAGCAGAGATAAGGCGATAAGTGGAACCCTTTCCGGATTACAGGCTAGTTCATCCTTTGTGACTTCTGGTGTAACAGCAATTGCAACCGCAAATATTTATAAGGAAGAAAAAGGCGATCGTGTATACGGAGTATGTACTCTTCCAAACGGGCAGATTGTGTCAGAAGGTAATTCAATAAAACTTTCGTGGTAATTGAAAATAAAAAATAAGATTTTTAATTTTCGGCAATGTCGTTTTGACGTGCCGATTTTTTTTCTTGGCGAATCTGATATTCGGCATGTTTTAAAGTACGTTTCAACTCCTGCTTTAAATCGGCAAATGAAGTTTCAAGAACGGCCAATCTTGCCGTAAAAACAAAATCATAACCACGAACCCGATATTCGCGAATATTTTCGTTAATCAAGGCACGCAAACGGCGACGGGCACGATTTCGTTTATTGGCACGCTTTGATATTGTCTTTATTGATGCGGTAAAACCAACGTGAATGTCACCATCGGTAAAGCGGGACTTTGACCAATAGGTTATAAAAGAATGTGTGATAAAATGGTTTGGATTATCCACCGGCTTCGGTTCGTGTTTTGAAAGAACCCCCTTTCGTATAAGTTTTTTCTTTCCAACACGCAAAACAGACATTGGGTTTATACGGAAAAAGTCAAGTTTACGACTTTTTAAAATTCGTACCTTTGTATTACTTTTCTTGAAATTAAAAAAAATTGTCATTGCCGTTTATAATAAAAAAAGGGCCTTTCAGCCCAATTTGATTTTGTGTTAAAGAGCATTAAAATTCAACTTGTACACAAAGACGTTTTCTGCCTTTTGCACGTCTTGCATTTAATACTTTTCTTCCGTTTAATGTAGCCATTCTTGCACGGAAACCATGTCTTCTTGATCTTACAATCTTTGATGGTTGAAATGTTCTTTTCATAATATTCACCTTTACTTTCTTAAATAATGTTTCGTTATTTTACACATAAACCGCGGTAAAGTCAAGCGTAAAATGGAAAGTTTACAAATTATCTTTGTTCTTCGTTTTTATCAGCAGGAATAATCAAAGATAAATTAGGAACTGTTTTCAAAAGACGTTCAAAATCCCTAAACGCATTTAGAAAATTTGTTTTGTAAACCTTTCCTGTTTTGGTATCAACAAGCTTTATTTCATCATCTTCATTTTTTTGAATTTTTACACTTACTTTATTCATTTTTTTGATCTCTTGTTTAAAATGGTATGGATTATATAACTTGTTTTTTTACTGTCAAGAGGGTTTTGAAAATAAAAATGGGACTTTCTGTTGCTAGGAAGTCCCCACCCCACTTTAAAGGTCTTATATCTTTAAAGAATTTAGCTCGCGTGGTGCTTAATTAAGCAGCCATTGCGAAAGAACGATTATCATTTGCGTTCATTTATTTTGACCCGATTGAAAGTCGGAATCATCACTTGATACACTTTAACCCTTTATTGTACCCGTCGATGCTATTTTACCCCCGTGTTGTTTTTTGGTGGAGGTATGGGGTACCGCCCCCCAGTCCGAAGCACCTATTCTAGTTAAGATTTAGTATCATAGTCATTGCTGACACGATAATTGTATGACAAAACCAGCAATTTTTCAAGTGGTTATTTATTGAGACAATATTAAATTTGAACTTTAATTAAAACTGTGTTATAATTTGTTCTAGTTTTATAAGGGGGATGAAATGCAGGTTGAAAATGTTGATATCAAAAATGCAAATATAAAGGAAGTAGCGGAAAAATATTCCGTGGATGAAGATTTACTTTTTGACGTACAGGATCAAAGCGAAAGCGCCCGATACCTTGAAAAGGAGGGGTATACCGAAATAATCCTTAAATATCCAGCAAAAAACGACATTTCAACAATCGGTGTTTACCTTACAAAGGAAAAGGCGATTTTCTTTCATACAGAGGCCTTTCCATTTGCATTTCGTCCAGCATATAAAAATACCCGAACCGCGGTTGTGGATGCGGTTTATAAGATATCCGAGGGATATTTCAAAATGCTTAAAAACATTGATAAAAAGATACGAAAAATTAAACGAGATTCAAAGGTAAATGTAAAAAATTCGGATATGTTGTCCCTTTTTGAACTTCAAAATGATTTGGATGATTGTATTCTTGGGATAAAGGGAAACCTTTCGGTGTTAAGTAAAATTATGGTGTTTATGCCGAATAACGAGTTTGTTTTTGATGCAAAAATTGAAAATGATCAGGCATTGGAAACCGCCCTATCCTATTCAAAGGCCGTATCAAATTTGAAAACGACATTGGAAATTATAACAAACAACCTTACGAACAAACGGATGGAATCGCTTACCATCGTAAATGTTTCGGCGTTGATTATCACAAGTATTTCCGGACTTTACGGAATGAATGTAAAGCTTCCATTTTCGGAAAAGGAAGACATTTTCTTTTATATAATACTTGTAAGTATAGTATTGGCAGTAAATTTCGGAATCTTTTTAAAGAAAAAGTTCAGTGAGAAAAGATAAAATTTTCCGGCATTTATTTTTTTAAGGAATTTTCTTTTAAACGATACAACAAAACTTTATCATTGGATGTTTTTGTTTTTTTATTCTTGAAAGTTTTGCATTTTGGGATATATTTGTGCTATGTCATTGAGTTTCAATGGCTAGCTTATGGAGACATAGGTGAGATTCTCAAAAATCCTTTTGAACAGCAGTGTTGAAAGGCACTTTAAATCTTTTCTGATTATGTCAGGAAGTCCTGAGAATATATTGAATAGCAGGAATTCATAGCTGTCTATGATTTTTGAGCTTCCTGGCACTTATTTTGAACACCTTTTTTAATGAAGAAAAGAGCTTTTATGAATAAACGATTGTTGTATATTTTCTTATTTTTTAGTATTTAAAATATAGCAATGGTGAATGAAATTTTTGACAATGCAAATATTAAAAAACTTGATAATTCTGTGTCAAATATTGTTAATGAAGTAAAAAATCGTTATCCAGAAGACAGTTCTGAACTTAATTTTGCCAATGATATTCAGGACCAAACAAAACTTAATATTGTTCACAATATATTGGCAAAAAATATATACAATGAATATAAAGAAAAATTTATTCAGGAGGTACAAGCCAAGTCGGCGACAAGTGGGCAAACATTAAAAAAGATCATTGATGGAAATTACACTGTTTATTCATTAAAAGGAGGTGAAAAAGATTGCTTTACAGACAACCTTGGAGATGAAATTTGCGACCAAGATTCAAATGTTGAATTTGTGTTGTTGGAAGTACACGAAGAAAAGGACGGTGATAATTTTTCAGGAGACCTTTTTATATGACTCAAGATAAGGAAAGCCAAAAAGCAAAAACTTATGATGTTGTGGCGGAATTTAATACAAAAGGAAATTGAGGAAGAAACGAAGAAATCAAAGATGCTTGGAAATGTTCGTACCGGTTTGATGGCGGGTGCGACGGTAACAAGTGCCGTTTCAATCGGAACCTCAATTGGTGCAACAGTGAATGCCGATAAACTCGCCAAAAAGATGTCCGATTGCAACCAAAAATTGTACGAATTAAAGATTGCAAAATCGGAGTTGGAAGCACTTGAAACAAGCGATAAATCAGCAGTTGAGGCTGGTGAAAATGCAACCAAGATTTTGGGTGCCTGCACCGGATACAATAAAAATAATATCAATACTGTGAAAAACAAAATGACTGCCTCCGCAATCATCTCTGGTATTGGTACTGCAACCGGTGCGACAGGTACAATTACCTCGGCTATGGCAAATTCCAAAAAGGTTCGTGAAGACGATTCCGAGAAGGGCAAGAAGAAAGAGAAAAACTTGAACCTTACCGCAAATATTATGGCGGGAATCACTACTGGAACAAGACTTTCAACCACAGTCATAAGTGCCACCGCCATCGCCGACGCCAAAAAAGATAGTAAAATGGCGGAGGAATGTGAGGCAGTGTTGAAGTAAAATTTGTATCTGTTTCTAGAAAATAAAAAACTCCTTAAAACCCTAAGGAGTTTTTTTTTGTAAACTAAGAAAGGATGGAGGCAAATTATCTGGTCACAGTTTTTTGAACCAATTTGCATGTTTTTTTAATATTTTTGAAATATTTTTTCAAATCTTCGTCGCGGAAATTTTCAAATGCTTCAAGTTTTGCAAGCAAGTGTTCAAGCTCCAACACACAAATATTTTGCTTATTTATTTCCTCTTTTATTTCGGAAATCACCTTACTTTTAAGGATTATTCTTCTTTCCAAATCTGTATTTTGAAAGTGAAGTTTTACAATTTTCTTTTCAATTTTTTTCATTTGTTGACCTGTGAAATTTGTTAAAATCACCGGCATATTAACCTTTCAAATTGTTTTTTATCAATAAAAATATTCCCTACTCCGCCATATTTTTACAAAAAAAATAATGATGAAAATAAAGATCTTCACCATTATTAAGTTTGAATTTAAAGACAAACTATCTTTGATTTTGAAGAGTATTTGCCAAAATATTAACAGCTTTATTTTCTTTGTTTTGCTTTTCTTGTTCCATCAAATATTCTCTTTTCCACTTTTCATCTTTTTCTTTCTCCCACTTGTATGCGACAGAAATTGCCTTTTCATAGGTAGAAATTTCGTTAAGACTTCTAAGATAATTTAAATTTATTCTGAAATTTTTATCCTTTTTCAATTCGTTGTTTATATATTCATCCGCTTTGTTAAACAAATAGGACTGAACCGTTACTAAATCATACATAGGAAAACCATAAGAATATCTTCCAATGTTGAAGTTATATAATTCGCCCTTTTTAAATAATTCTTTTTGCCATTTTGGACTATCATTATATACAGAACGAGCAGGTTCAGCAACTTTACAACCATAGGTATAAAATGTTGATTTGAAATATTGCTCAATTAAGCAATAAATAACAGCATCAATATTTTTTGAAACATATTCACGATTACAAAGTTGTCCCTTTGCCATCATTGCATTTTTCATTTTTTCTTCGCTGTTTTGAAAAGCAAGTGGAAAAATCACACATTTTTCAATGTCTTCTCTTATATACTCACCATCTATAAATTTTTTGTTTTTTGCAGTTTTCTCATCCAAAAATTTTTTATTCATTGTAGTATCCTTATTTTTATTGTTTACTTTGCGATTCTTTTAAATCGTTAAAACCATATTAACAAAAAAAAAACATTTGTCAATATTTTTTATAAAAAATTAAAATAATTGTAAAACTAAGGGAAAAAGGGGAAAAATTTATTTCACAGGATCAAAAACAATCGTCAAAAAGCTGTTGACATTACAATCCGCTTATATAATATTTCGGTGAGGGTTTTAGGTCCCCAGATTTGTATCCGGAAGGTGTTTTCCTAAATAAATAAGTTTCACCTTTTGATGTAAACGATACCCAAAAAGTAAAGAAAAAACTATCTCTCAACGAGTTTGGAACGATACGGGGAGTACTTATACATAAAAACATCATACAGCCTAACTGCTGGCTCTGCATTTACGTCTTGTTGTATAAGCTTTTCTGAACCCCAGACTATCTGGGGGGTATTCCATAAAAAGTCTTTCTCCTGTATTTTGGAGTAAAGACTATATGATATTT
>JAEDDP010000014.1 GCA_016297965.1 Alphaproteobacteria bacterium
TTTTGTAAATATTTATTTTTATTCGCAAATTTTATAATTTTTTGTTTTAAATAAAATTTAATAATGCTATAAATAAAAGAAAAAATATGGATGATGTTATGGATATAAAGCAAAAGTTAAAGAAACCTATTGTAATAGTAGGGTTGATGGGTGCCGGAAAAACATCCGTTGGAAAGATGATTGCGAAAAAATTGACCCTGCCCTTTATTGATTCCGACAGCGAGATTGTGAAATCCGCCGGATGTTCCGTTGTTGATATTTTTTCAATTTACGGGGAAAGGGAATTTCGTCGTGTTGAAGACAGGGTTATCAACCGCATTTTATCGGACAATAAAATAAAGGTGCTTTCCACCGGTGAGGGAGCATTTATTATTGATGATGTAAGAAAACTTACAAAGGAAAAGGCTATAACTATATGGTTAAAGGCGGATTTAAAACTTCTTGTAAAACGAACCAGTTTTAAAGACACTCGCCCTCTTCTTTTAAACTATGATTCAACAAAAATTTTGAAAAAGTTGATTGATGAACGTTATCCAATATATGCGAATGCGGATATAACCGTTGAAACGAAGGATGAGCCAACATACAAAACCGCACAAAATGTATTAAGGGCGATTGAACAATTTTTAAATAAAGAGGAAAACAATGTTTAAAAAAATTTTACCGATGCTTTTATTTCTTTGTTCATGTGGATTTAAGCCGATGTACAGACAGACACCATACAACAACCTTTCTGACAAAACCGCACAAATTGCAATTCTTCCGGTGCGGGGATTTGATGGCGCACACGGAGTTGAGTTAAGGAACAGTCTTCTTAACAAGCTTACCCCTTATGGAAAGCCGGAAAATCCAACATATATTTTGGAAATTGCATTGTCGAAGCCAAATGTTGTTGATTACACAATTAAAAATGATGGTACCGCTTCGTCTTACCTTGTAAAAATGAATGCGACATACACATTAAAAAAGAAAAGTGATTATTCAGTGTTATTGCAAAAATCCGCAAATGCAGAAATTTCGTATAACATTTTGAAGAACCAGTTTTCAACGGAAATGTTAAAAAATAACGCAATTAAACTTACGATTGATGACATATCAAAACAAATTTATTTTGCAATAATTACTTATTTTACAGAGAAATAAAATGGTGAAATTTAAGCCCGCTGATTTTAATAATGCCAGAAAAAATAAGTTTTCGGATTTTGATGGAATACTTTTTTATGGTCCGGACCGTGGGCAAGTCCTTGAAAATTTCAATATCGCCCTTGAATGTGTTGTGCCGGAAGTTGATGATGGATTTTCGGTGTTTGAATTTTCAAGTTCCGATATAAAGGATGACCCGTCAAAGCTTATTGATGAGGCGACCGCGATTTCATTTTTGGGAACACGAAAGGTTATAAAAATAAAGGATGCAACCGACGATGTGGCTGTTGTTATAAAGGACCTTCTTAAAAACTATGAAAAATTAGAGGCATTTATTTTGGTTTCGGCGGAGGAGCTTTCCCCAAATTCAAAGCTTCGTAATTTATTTGAGGTAAATAAACGGCTTGCTATACTTCCAAATTACCTTGACGATGGGGAAAATTTATCACAACTTATTCGCCAATCTTTGGTGCGGGCAGGAATAAAAAAAATTCCGGATGAGGTGTTGATGTTCCTTCGGACAAGACTTGGCGAGAACCGTGCAACCACAAGGATGGAGTTGGAAAAGCTTTCGCTGTATCTTTATGGTAAAAATGAAATCACATTGGAAGATGCACAAAATTGTGTAATGGATTCATCAAGTATCAATTTGCAGGATTTACCATTGGCCGTGGCGGAGGGAAACAACAAACGTCTGTCCCTTATTTTGCCAAGGTTGCTTTCCGAGGGTAATTATCCGGTTGTACTTTTGAAAATAGTTCTTAACCACTTCAAAAACCTTTACTATATGGCGGGTGAAATTGAAAGTGGTCGTGGAATAAGTGATGTTATTGAAACGGCAAAACCACCAATATTTTACAAGCTTAAACCAAGCTATGAAAGGCAACTTAAATTTTGGAGTACGGAAAAAATAATCAAGGTTATTTCTGAAATAAATGATGCCGACATACGGTGCAAATCAAAGGACAGTCCGCAAGAAACCATACTGTCGCAGTTGATGTTTATGATTTGCTCTATTGTAAATAAAAGGAGTTAGTGATGGAAAAAGAATTAAACCGTGTGGCAAAGGTTATTGCAAGAAGTGGTGTTTGTTCAAGGCGTGATGCAGAGCGCAAAATTTTGGCGGGAAGTGTTGAGGTAAATGGAAAAATAATTGACAGTCCCGCCCTTAACGTTTCAAATGAAGATGTTATAAAAGTGGATGGAGTTGAACTTTCCCATCCGGATGAAACACGACTTTTTATTTATAACAAACCGGTCGGACTTATAACATCGCACAGGGACGGTCAGGGACGACCAACCGTATTTGAAAAACTTCCACCGGAATATGGACGACTTCTTTCCGTGGGACGATTGGATTTGAATTCCGAAGGGTTGTTGCTTCTTACAAATGATGGGGAATTCCAACGTTTTATGGAAAGTCCAAAGAATGAGTTTGAACGAATCTATCGTGTGCGTGTTCGTGGAATTCCATCAAAGGAGGATATTAAAAAACTTAAATCCGGTATTACCGTTGATGGGGTTCATTACAAAAGTATTGATGTAAAAATTGAAAAAACGCAAAGCTCCAACACGTGGATAATTGTGAAACTGACCGAAGGAAAGAATCGGGAAATTCGTCGGACAATGGAAAGTTTGGGGTATCAGGTAAACCGGTTGATTCGTATATCGTATGCCGGACTTCAATTAAGGAACCTTGGGCTTGGTGAAATTTATGAGGTACAAATACCAAAAAAGATTTTGGAACTTTACCGCGAATATAAGGAAAATTTGAAAAAATAAAAGGAGGTTTAAAGCCCCCTTTTTTTTGTTTTTAGCAATCGTTTGTTTCAAAGAAATTTTGTGCAAATTCAGCATAACGATTTTCTTCTATTGCCTTTCGTATATCACGCATCAAATCTTGGTAATACCAAATGTTATGTTGTGAAAGCAATGTATAGCCCAAAATTTCGTGTGCATTAAATAAATGATGTACATACGCACGACTGTAATTTTGACATGTCGGGCATTGACATTTTTCATCAAGAGGTCGCGAATCGTCCTTAAAACAAGCATTATTAATATTAAGGAATCCACCACGAACAAATGCCTGACCTGTGCGACCACTTCGTGTTGGCATAACACAATCAAACATATCAATTCCGCGAAGAACACCGCCGACAATATCCTTTGGCTTTCCAACCCCCATCAAATACCTTGGCTTTTCATCGGGCAAAGCGCAAGCGGTGTAATCAAGAACTTCAAACATCATTTCTTGTGGTTCGCCAATGGCAAGTCCACCAACGGCGTATCCATCAAATGGAATTTCACGCAAAGCCTTTACTGATTCAAGGCGTAAATCCTTAAACATACTGCCCTGCACTATACCAAAAATTCCGTATCCATCGCGTTGTTCAAAGGCGTCAAACGAACGTTTCGCCCAACGCATTGACATACGCATTGATTGTTCAACCTTTTCCCGTTCAACCGGCCATGAAAGGCATTCGTCAAAACACATTGTAATATTACTGTCAAGAAGGTTTTGAATTTGTACCGAACGTTCCGGTGTCAAAAGGTGCTTTTCACCGCCGTCAATGTGGGATTGGAACTCAACCCCTTCCTCTGTGATTTTACGAAGTCCGGAAAGGCTCATTACCTGGAATCCACCGGAATCGGTAAGTATAGGTTTGTTCCAATTCATAAATTTGTGAAGACCACCCATTTTGTGAACAAGTTCCGCCGTTGGACGAAGCATAAGGTGGTATGTGTTGCCAAGAAGGATTTCGGCACCGGTTGCGGATACATCCTCTGGACGTAGGGCCTTTACCGTTCCAACAGTTCCAACTGGCATAAAGCAAGGTGTATGAATATTTCCGTGCTTTGTTTCTAAAATACCAAGTCGTGATTTTCCACAGGTTTTAAGTAAATTAAATTTTAATGACATAATTATTCCTTTTTATTTATATGTTAAAAACTTAACATTTTAAAAAGAAATTGCAATAAAAAAAGCAGTCAAAGACTGCCTTTAAAGATGTTGCGAATTTATCAGCTGGTACGCAGTAAACGCAACCGCAAAATAAAGCGCATATAAAACTAAAACTTCAATAATTTCTCAATCTCCCTATTTTAATTTGAATGAAACATCAACACTTACAGAAATGTTTTCATTTCCGGAAAAAATTGATGCTGGGGCAATACTTGCACCTTCATCCATATCATCCATTAAAGTTGCTTTTGCCATATAATACCTTGCACCAACATAATTGTTTTCACCATTATAGTCGGCATAAATCATTTCACCAACAGATTGTCCGTTGGATGTTGCAATTTTTTCTGCCTGGACGTGGGCATTTTTAATTGCTTCGGCAATACAATTTTCGCGTTCAACATTGTAAACATCCTGGGATACAAAGTTTTCAAAATTTGATGTGTAAACATCCTTATATTGTGCCAAATCAAAAGTAATAGAGCTTAAAATTTCTGGGTTTGAAGTAATAACACGTACACCGATAATACCTTCTACACCAACCTTTTCATTTGAATTTTTTGTTGAATTCCATTCATATTTATCACGGGTTGTATATTCGGTTGTTTCAATTTCAAGTCCCTTATTTTGTTCCTGAATTGACTTTAACAATGAGGAAACTTCACCATAGGTTGAAAGAGATTTTTTAATTGCGGAACCGGAATCTTGTTCCACATTTTTAATTGTTATTGAAAGTGCAAACTTATTCTTTTTTACCTTTTTATAGCATTTTCCAACAACGGAAATTTTTCCCGAATCGTTTTTGGGTAAAACCAAAACACCGATAATAAGTGCAGTAATTGAAGCAAAAACAACATTTATATTAAGGTTTTTCATTTTTCTTTCCTCCATTTTATTTTCCCATATTTTAGCACAAGATTATAAAAAATCAATTGGCTTTAAAATACTATTTTTAATATAAATTTAATATTTTTACAATTTTAGGTTGTATTTCTAAAAATATTCTAGTATAATTAGAATCGGAGGCAAGAAAGAATGCAAAATAAAATAAAAGATATAAAGCTGGTATGGAAACGCAAAACCTTTTCAATTATGGATTTACTTTTGTGTGTTTTCTTTATTGTAGTTTGTGATTTTATCGGATATTTGGGTACTTTTTTCCAAAAAGAAAGTCTTAAAGTCTGGTATCCAATGCTTACCAAATCAGAATTTACTCCACCGTCTTTTGTTTTTTCGTTTGTATGGGGAATACTTTATGCTTTGATTGGATTTGCAACTTTTCTTGCCTTTAAAAAGTCCGGTAGGGATATGAAAAAATCTGTGTTATTCATATTTTTCCTTCAACTTGGCTTTAATTTGCTATGGAACATATTTTTCTTTGGAATGAGGGCTCCTTTATTCGCATTCATTGAAATATTGTTCCTCCTTATAATCGTGGTGAATATGATGCAATTATACAGAAAAGTAAGCCTTGCATCATATTTGCTTCTTTTACCATACTTTTTTTGGCTACTTTTTGCCATATACCTTAATTTTTTCATTGTTGTGGAAAATTTAGGTTGAAAAGGAGGTTATAAAAAGTTAGGATAGGCGGATGTTAAATAATAAACGAGGTCAAAATGATATCAACAATGAAACAAGCCACACGAAATATATTTTCCAGATTAAACTGGAAGGTGTATGGACCAACTTTGTTTACCTTAATCACTCTCCTATCTATAATCCCATGCTGGATCTTTCTTCCGGAAAGGTTCGCATGGGAAAATCATTTGATTGAAAATGCTCAGCTTTTGATTTTGGCGGGTTGTTTTTGGATTGCGGTAAAGTCCAAATCAAACAAAAAGTTGTTTAATTGGGTTGCGATGATTGCCGTAATTTTATTTTTACGGGAAATAAATTGCGGAAGAATATTTTTCCCACGCCCAAGACCGGAGGGAATGGCACCAACATTTTATCATTGGAATGAAATAATTCCGAATTATTGGTGGCGGGTGCCAAATGCGATTTATGCATGTTTTCTACTTTATGCAATTTATTATTTCTTTAAAAATAGGCTTTATAAAACATTATGGGATTATGCAAAGTTTGCAAAGGTTGATTGTATAAATATTATCTGTCTTTTTATTGGACTTATAGTTGGAAGTATTTCGGAAAGTCGTTTTATGGAAGATGAAATGCTTGAAGAACTTACTGAAACTTTGTTTTATGTATCGTTTACGGTACTTGTATATCTATATTCACGGTATCCTGCTTTTTCCATTACGAAAAGGGAAAGAAAATAAAAAACTTTTAAACATATAATAAAAATTGGTTGGCTTTATTCCAACCTTTTTTTATTACAAAAATCAGCCGTGATTTTGAAATGGGAAAATACCTTGACCACACAAATAAAAAAGGTGCCGATTGGCACCCGTTTATTATTTATCCAAACACACCTTTACCAATGCATCAAACAATGGTGCGGCGGCAAATGGACGGGATTTGAATTCCGGATGGAATTGTCCCGCAATGAAGAACCTGTGTGATGGAATTTCAATTATTTCAGGAAGTGTTCCGTCCGGTGATTTACCACTTATGATTACACCTTTTTCCTTCAATGCTTCCTCAAACTTTATATCCATTTCATAACGGTGGCGGTGGCGTTCGGAAATTTCCGTTTTGTTTCCGTAAATCTTACTTGCAAGAGAATTTGGAGCAAGTTTTGCGGTATATGCACCAAGGCGAAGGGTTCCGCCCTTTCCCGTATTTTCATCACGAACTTCTTTTTTGCCATCCTTTTCCCATTCGGTTATAAGGGATATGATTGGTGTACAATCCTTTGAAAATTCGGTTGAATTTGCATTTTGAATACCAAGTAAATGGCGGGCCATTTCAATAACTGCAACCTGCATTCCCAAACAAATGCCAAGGTATGGAAGGTTGTGTGTTCGTGCATATTCGGCAGCCTTTATCTTACCTTCTACACCACGATGACCGAATCCACCAGGAACGATAATTCCGTCAACATCGGCAAAAACTGTGGAAAGTTCGCCCTCGCCCATTGCCTCCAACTCTTCGGCATTTATCCATTTGATTTTTATCTTTGTTTCGTTGGCAATGCCCGCATGTTGGATTGCCTCATTTAATGATTTATAGGCATCAGGGAATCCACAATATTTTGCAACAATACCAATAGTTATATTGTGTTTCCAATTACCAATAACATTTGCGATTTTTTCCCATTTTGAAAGGTTCGGTGCCGGCGATGTTTCAAGCATTCCGAAATAATTCAAAATCCTGTCGTCAAGACCTTGATTATGATAAACTATTGGAATCTTATAAATATTGTCGGTGTCTGGGGCGGAAATTACATCCTCTGGTTTTACATTGCAAAACATTGCAATTTTTCTTTTTTCCGCATCGGGAATTTCATTGTCGCTTCGGCATAAAATTATGTTTGGAGAAAGCCCCATTTCCAAAAGATTACGTACGGATTGTTGGGTTGGTTTTGTTTTAACCTCGCTTGCCGTTTTAATGTATGGAACAAGTGTAAGGTGGATAAGCAAAACATTTTCACGACCCACTTCATTCATAAATTGACGAATACTTTCAAGGAACAAAACACCTTCCATATCACCAACGGTACCGCCGATTTCGTAAACAACAAAATCTTCGCCGTGAAGGTCGGATTTGATGAAATTTTTTGCCTCGTTGGTTATGTGAGGAATCGCCTGAACTGTGGCACCAAGGTATTCACCCTGTCTTTCCTTTGTAAGGACATTCCAATAAATACGACCGCCAGAAATACTGTCGCTTTGGTGGCAAGATGAGCCGGTAAATCTTTCATAATGTCCCAAATCAAGGTCGGTTTCGGCACCGTCATCGGTTACGAAAACTTCACCGTGTTGGTATGGGGACATTGTACCTGGGTCAACGTTCAAATATGGGTCCATTTTCCTTTGGCGAATCGAAAAACCACGTGATTGTAAAAGTGATGCAATAGCGGCAGAGGCAATACCCTTTCCCAATGAGGAAACAACTCCACCTGTTATAAATATATATTTTGTCATTTGACTCTCCTTTTGGGAATAAATATACAATGTTGTTTTTTTAATGCAAGAAAGTTTTTATTTTAATCGCGATATTGCTCCCTTAAAATTTTTTGTAATTTTTCGGATAACTTTCTTTTATTTCTTATCTTTGCGGATTCTTTGTGATTTTTACCATCACGAGTAAGACGAAAAAGTTCGGCATTTATGTTTAACATTGTAGATGTTGCAAGAGGGAAAACATACATTTTCAATGCATTTATCACTTCTTTGTTATTCGTTTTCATATCTGGGATGTCCCTTATATCATTATAATTGCTTGTCGCAACAAATATTTTGTTTTTATCCAAAATTTGCATTGATACGGTATCAATATTATAAAGTTCCTTTAATTTTATTCTTAAATTATATGCCTCTGTATCAATAGTAATTTTTTTGCAGGTCGCCTTTGCCTCGGTTTCGCCAACGAAATATTCAACCTGTTCAACATTATTTGGGAATACAAAACATTCATAATTTACGCTGTTGTTTACTTTCATTGTTCCATCCTTTGACTAACGAAAAACGCCCCTTTGAAGGGGCGTTCATTCTTTATTTTCCGATAACTTTTCTGTGAGTTGCAGCCTTCGGAGCTGTTCCTGACTTCTTAGCCTTTACATCGGTTGATTTTACATCTTTTACTTTTTTAACTTCTGCCTTTGAAGCTTCCTTCTTTTCAGCAGGAGCCTTTTCAGCTTCTTTTGATGCTGCAAGCAATGTCTTTTGACGAAGACCCTTTGCCTTTACATCTCTGTCAACAAATTCAATGATTGCCATAGGTGCACAATCACCATAACGAAGACCAGATTTTAAAACACGGGTATAACCACCATTTCTTGATGCATATCTTTTTCCAAGCACATCAAAAAGCTTTTTTACAGCTTCTTCTGAACGAAGGAATGATAATGCTTGTCTTCTTGCAGCCAAAGTGTCCTTTTTCGCTACTGTAATCATTTTATCTGCAAATGAACGAAGATCCTTTGCCTTTGGAAGTGTTGTTGATATTTGTTCATGTTCAATAAGTGAACATACCAAGTTTGAGAACAATGCCTTTCTGTGTGAAGATGTTCTGTTGAGTTTTCTACCACTCATATTATGTCTCATTTTTTAGACCTCTTTAGCTTGTAGTGTTGACTGGCAACACGGATTTTAATTTAAGATATTACGGGAAATCCCAATAACATCACTTTATTTCTTAGAGCCGTCTCT
This sequence comes from Alphaproteobacteria bacterium, assembly GCA_016297965.1. Taxonomy (GTDB): domain Bacteria; phylum Pseudomonadota; class Alphaproteobacteria; order Rs-D84; family CACZYB01; genus CACZYB01. Next base: position 9,385 of record JAEDDP010000014.1, read on the forward strand.
TAACATATCGGCACTAAGCAAGGCATGAACTCCACCAACAGCCTTATCAGACAAAGTTTTCGCTCCTGCCATAAAATAACCATTCATAACAGAGCAAAGAAGCAAGCAGGAAAAAATCACTTTAAAAAGTGTCCACCAAAAACTTACTTCTTTTTTTTCTGCCATAAATAATTATCCTAACTTATTTGTATGGATTTTCAAATTTCTTTGAAAGTTCCTCTATATTTTCAGGTGGCCATCCCTTAACTTCCATACCAAGGTATAGTCCCATAAGTCCAAGTTGTTCCTTGATTTCGTTCAAAGACTTTCTTCCAAAATTTGGTGTCTTTAACATATCGTTTTCTGTCTTTTGAACCAATTCACCAATGTATGTGATGTTGTCGTTCTTTAAGCAATTATTTGCACGAACAGACAATTCAAGTTCATCAACTTTCTTTAATAATACTTTATTGAAAGGAAGTTCTTCTTCAACTTCTTCTTTCTTTACAACTTCTGGATCTTCAAAGTTTACGAATAAACCAAGTTGATCAATCAAAATTCTTGCAGCAAGAGCAAGAGCATCTTCTGGTTTTACAGAGCCATCAGTTTTGATTGTCATCAAAAGCTTATCATAATCGGTTTTTTGACCAACACGAGTTTGTTCAACGTTTGAAGCAACATTCAAAACAGGTGAGAAAATTGAATCAATAGAAATATAACCAATTGGCATATCTGGTTTCTTATTTTCTTCTGCTGTTCTGTATCCCTTACCATTTTCAACAAAGAATTCAATGTTCAAGTTTGCTGTACTGTCAAGATGGCAAAGAACCAAATCCTTGTTTATAACTTCAACATCGCCGGCTGTTTCAATCATACCTGCTGTCACAACCTGTGCGCCAGAAGCCTTTAATGTCATTTTCTTTGGATGTTCAACCGAAGACTTTAAAACAACTTGTTTGATGTTCAAAATCAAATCAATAACATCTTCCTTTACGCCAGGAATAGAACCGAATTCGTGTAAAACACCTTCAATTTTTACACCAACAACAGCTGTACCTTGAAGAGAAGATAGAAGTATACGACGAAGAGCAGTACCCAAAGTTAAACCGAATCCCTTTTCCAAAGGTTCAGCAACAAGAGTAGCAACATTTTTGTTTTCATCTTCCTTTTCAATAACAACTTTTTCTGGTTTTATAAGCTCTAGCCAATTATTTTGTATCAATTTTGCCCCCATCTATTATGGTTAAATATAAACTGTAAGTATCCTTTATACACGTCTTGGTTTTCTTGCACGACAACCGTTGTGTGGAATCTTTGTAATATCAGTAATTCCGTTGATTGTGATGCCAAGAGCTTGCAATGTACGAACGGCAGATTCACGACCTGAACCAGGACCTTCAAGCTTTACATCAAGGTAACGAATACCATTTTCCATAGCTTTCTTTCCAGCATTTTCAGCAGTTACCTGAGCAGCATAAGGTGTTGATTTTTTAGCACCATTAAAGCTGTTTGCACCAGCTGTTGACCAAGAAATAACATTTCCTTGCATATCAGTAATTGTAATTCTTGTATTATTGAAAGTTGCAAGAATATAAGCTATACCATTAGAGATATTTTTCTTTTCTTTTTTCTTTGTTAAAGCATTATCCATTTTAATTTCCTTTAATTATTTTGAAACTTGTTTCTTTCCTGCAACAGGAATTGCCTTACCTTTTCTTGTTCTGGCATTAGTTTTTGTTCTTTGTCCACGAACAGGAAGTTTTTTTGTATGACGAATACCTCTATAACATCTCATATCTTGAAGTCTCTTTATATTCATTGAAACTTCACGACGTTTATCACCTTCTACAGAAAGATTTTTATCAATGTATTCGCGGATTTTGAAGATTTCATCCTCTGTAAGTTGATGAACACGAACACTTGGTTTAATTTTTAATGCAGCACAGATTTTTTCTGCTGTTGCTGGACCTATACCATAGATATAAGTCAAAGCAATATTAACACATTTTTCGGTGGGTATATTAACACCTGCTATACGAGCCAAAGTAATTCTCCTTGTTTATATTTTCTTTGTTATTGTTCATTTTTACATCAAAAGATGTATATATATTAAGCATATTTTTGAATATGTCAATATTTTTTTTAAAACAAAAGCTTCTCCAACTTGTTGGTAACTTCCTCAATTGAAAGGTTTGTTGCTTCTAATTTTAAAAATTTTTCTTGTTTTTTATAAAACTCAACTATTGGTTCAACTTCGGAATAATAATGTTGAAGTCTTGTCTTAATAACCTCCGGCTTATCATCATTTCT
>JAEDDP010000015.1 GCA_016297965.1 Alphaproteobacteria bacterium
TTGCAAAATTTTTCATAATACTTTGCATATTTTCGTGGCTGTCTTCCGGTGAAAGAGTTATTCGTTTTACCCCAAGTTCAACAAGTTCGGCAATCGCAAAATCATTTAGACTGTAAATATAATAATCCGAAATCCAATCGGAAATACCAAATTCACGAATAAAATACAATCCGCCAATATTTGAAATGGCAAATTTTGAAAAACCAGAATCCAAAAGCTCCTTTATTTTTGCCCGAATATTGGATGAGGTATTGTTCCGCACAATAACCGGAATTGACACACGAATTTTTGATTTATCAAGTTCAGGATTAAGCTTTGAAAAATCGGCATTAAGGTCAATTATAACCTCCGCCATTTTATCAAAATCTTCCTTTTTGAATAGGGAAAGATATTCCGTATCATCAACCTTTACCACAAAACCGGTATTTGCGACATCGGTTCCGGAACTGCCTATGAACTTTACATCCGGCATAATGTATTCCGGCTTTTCTTGAAGTTTTTGTGTAAGCTCCCGCCGTATATCATTAAGTTCAGAAAGTGGTGCAAAATAGCCATCATTTTTATATTCAAAATTCCTTAATTCAAACGGAGTATCGCCAAGTTTTGAAAAGGCAGTTGTTGCTCCATTCCGCATTTTTTCGGGATTATTCGCCGGTTGGAAAGCGCCCTTTCGTTCAACGGTAATATTTTTTGATGAAACACGGATATGGTTTTCATTCATTTCAAATGAAATATCAACAGGTTGCTTTTTTATTTGCTTTTCAAGCAAGGTTTGTTTGAAATGATATGAAGATTTTACGACCTGTGATGACGTGCAATAAACATTTGATAAAAGTTCAAAATCCGGTGCATTTTCCGGTACGGCAATTTCAACGACATCGCCCTTTTGTGCGGTAAAACTTGGCTTTTCATGAACCCACATCTTATCAATGGCAAAACCAAATGGACGGTCAGAACCTTTTACCTCAATCGCCAAACCATCATGTTTTTCAATCGGGTATAGTGTTTTAAAAGTGATAACATTTCGTTTAATTCGGGAAATATTTCCAACCAAAAGACCGCGTGGACCGGAAAAATCACGATCAATAACATCTTTGTTTTTACCATTAAAATGAAGGTCAGTATATGGACGGGCAAAAATACGTTTTATATTTTCAAGACATCCCCTTGTATCCTTTCCATCCAAAATTTTACGGTAGTAATCAGTTGTTGCGGCAACATAAAGTGCCGTCTTTTTTCGTCCCTCTATTTTAAGTGAGGCAACACCAACATTTGAAAGTTTTTTTACATACTCGCCAAGGGATAAATCCTTCATTGCATAGGGATGTGTTCCATTATAAATTTTTCGGCAAGGGTAAGTACATTTTCCACGATTGGCACTTTCTCCCTTTTCAAATGATGAATACATACAAAGCCCACTGTATGAATAACAAAGGGCACCGTGGATAAAGACCTCTGTCTCTATACCACAATTTTTTGTAATATTTTCAATTTCAGCAAAGCTTAATTCACGGGCAAGGACAACCCTTTTAAAGCCCATTTCCGCCAAAACTTTCGCACCTTCAAGATTATGAACCGCCATCTGTGTACTTGCATGCATAACGATATTTGGAAAGTATTTTTTTATAAGGTAAACAAGGGATAAATCCTGTAATATGACACCATCAACACCGGATTTTTCAACAACACCAAGACGAGAAATAAGGTCCGGAATTTCCGCATTTTGCACAACGGTATTTATTGCAACAAAAACCTTTTTTTGAAGACCATGTGCAAGTTTTGTTATTTCTTCCAACTCGGAATCCGAAAAATTAAGTGCATCCGCACGTGCCGAAAAACTTTTAAGCCCAAGGTATATCGCATCGGCACCGTATGTAAAGGCGGAAATCGCACATTCAAAACTTCCGGCAGGTGAAAGTAATTCAACATTATTTGTCATTTTTAATCCTTATAATTTTAAAATAATTTTTCCCGTACTTGGGTATGAAATTTTATCATCAAGTTCAAGGTTCAAAAGTGCATTTGAAATTTGCGCCTCAGAATATTCAGGAAGTTCCCGAACAAGGCTGTCTATGGAAACAGAATAACTGCTTAACAGGGATAAAATTTTTCCCTGTAAATCCAAGTTTTCAAAATCAATATCATCTTCCGGTAGATATGAAACACTGTCTTCCCGTATTCCAGAAAACAAATCGTTCCGAATAATTGAATCAGCGGTTATGTTATCAAGCACCGAAGTTATATCAGTTGCATTTTCAACCAATGTTGCGCCGTTTTTAATAAGCATATTTGTACCGCCGGCGCGTGGGTCCCGTGGAAAATTTGGAACGGCAAAAACTTCCCTGTTTTGTTCGGTTGCAAAACGGGCGGTTATAAGACTTCCGGATTTGATACTTGCTTCCATAATTGCGGTACCGTACGAAAGTCCAGAAATAATCCTATTCCGGCGTGGAAAAAGGTTTGCCTGTGGTGAAGTGCCAACCGGCATTTCGGAAATTACGGCCCCCTCCTCTATAATCCGATAATAAAGTCTAGTATTTGATGTTGGATAAATATTATTTACACCACCGGCAAGTACGGCCACGGTTTTCTTTCCATCCAAATTTGAAGAATGTAAAGCTCCGGAATGTGCCGAAGTATCAATACCAACCGCCATTCCAGATACAACCGTATACCCACAATCCACCAAATCACCGGCCATATTTTCCGTTAAAACCTTGCTGTTGATTGAGGCATTTCTGGAACCAACAAGTGCAACAGTCCGGTTATTCAAGGCGTCAATGTTGCCAAGGACATAAAGAACGGCGGGTAAATCGGGAATTTGTTTCAACAATTTCGGATAATTTTCACCATTGGAAAACAAAACCTTTGCCCCAATATCATTTGCCTCATCAAGTTCACGTGTTGCAACCGATTCCGGCGCAATCCTTATATTCTTCCGTTCTGAAATAAATTCAAGTGCCTTTGTCGGTGAAATAAATTTTGATATAAGCTTATGAAAGGTAATCTGTCCAATACCTTCACTTCTTAACAACCGTATCCAATCAATTTGTTCTTTTGAATTCATTATTTATTTTCGTCTTTGTGTAATTTTATATTGCTTTCCGTTCCGGAAATAAGTCTTTTTATATTGCTTGTATGACGAAGGATTACAAAAACGACTACACCAATATAAAAGTATACTAAATATGTTGATGCCGGTGATGAAAGGTCATTTAAATAATAAACATAAACAGGCAAAACCAATGCGGTCATAAGTGCGGAAAGTGATGATTTTTTGGAAATAAATGCAACCGTCAACCATGTGCCAAGTCCTGCAAGTGGCAAAACAGCCCAAGAAATACCCAAAAATTCAATATGTTTTGAAAAAAGGAACAATGTTCCGAATGCGGTTGCAACACCCTTCCCCCCCTTAAATTTAAGGTAAATTGGGAAACAATGTGCAAATATTGCAATACCACAAACAACCATTGTTATATATTCAGAGTAAAGTCCGTATGCACCATAGGTGATAATTCCACCAAAAAGCTTTTTCATTGCAAAATGTACTGCAAAAACGGCAAAATATGGCTTTAATGCATCAATTAACAAAGTCATAAATGCAAGCAATTTTGAACCGGTCCTTAATACATTTGTGGCACCGGTACTTCCACTTCCGATTTTACGAACATCCTGTTTCAAAAATAATTTTGTAAGGATAAGTCCAGTTGGAATTGCACCAATAAGGTAAGCAATTAGAAATAAAATAAAACCTTTTAAATACATTTTTACATCCTTTCAGGTATATTGATTTTTATGATATTTGCAAATGTTTCAAATGCCGACAAAGTCTTTTTGGAAAGTTTCAACCACGACTTTTTCAAAACCACATCCTTTTCAGGCATAATTTTGCAATTGTGGTAAAAATCATTAAAGATTGTCGCCAATTCATAAATATATTGTGTCAAAATATGAATGCCACGTGCATCAAATGCCCTGTCAATGGCGTCATCAAATTCATTTAACTTTATTGCCAATGCGCGGTCGCTTTGATTTGAAAGGACAATCTTTGCATCGGTGGTATCAATGTTTGCCTCCCGTAAAAGGGATTTTATACGAACCGCAGTATAAAGGATGTATGGTCCGGTTTTACCTTCAAAACTTATGAACTTATCAAGATTAAAGATATAATCTGTTGTTCGTGGATTTATCAAATCGGCAAATTTGATTGCAGAAATTGCAACATCTCGGGCAATATCCGTCTTTGCGGTATCCGAAAGCTGTTTTGTTTTTTCGTTTTCGTTCACCTTTTTTTGTGCCATATCAAGGGCCGAATTTATAAGCTCCATAAGGGAGACATTATCACCACTTCTTGTTTTAAGTGGTTTTCCATCAAGACCAAGTACGGAACCAAAACCAAGGTGTTCAAGTTCTGTATTCCCCTTTATTCCAGTAATTTTTGCGGTGGAAAAAACCTGATGAAAATGAAGTGATTGACGACTGTCAACAACATACCAAACCATATCCGCTTTTTGTCTTGTAATACGATCATATAGGGTTGCAATATCAGTCATTCCGTACATTACGGCACCATTACTTTTTACCATAATGAATGGAGGAACATCCGCATTATTCATTGGATAATCCTTTAAATCAATAACTTCGGCTCCTTCTGAATGTTTGGAAAAGCCCTTTTTCCGGAATTCTTCAACAAGGAAGTTTACATCATCATTTGCATCACTTTCACCATTCCATAATTCAAATTCAACATTCAAAAGAGAAAGTGTATGTTTTATATCATTTACGGATATTGCCTTAAAATTATTCCAAAGAGTGCGATTTTCCGCATCACCGTTTTGAAGCTTTTTGGTTTCTTCCTGTGCGGTTGCCATAAATGCCTCATCTTCCTTTGACCGCTTTGATGCCATAGGATAGATAGGGTTTAATTCGGCAACTGTTTGTGGAACCTTTCCGCTTTCCTTAATTGATGCAATAATAAGTCCCATTGGCAAACCCCAATCACCAAGGTGTATATCACCAACAACAGTATATCCCTTATACCGTGCAAGATTTTTAAGGGATTCACCAATAATACTTGAACGAAGATGTCCCACGTGAAGGGATTTCGCAACATTTGGACCACCGTAATCCACAATTATTTTTTGGGGATTTTCCAAAATATTTGGGGTAAATGAAAGATTTGCAACAGCCGAGGCAATAAATTCATTGGAAAGTTTGATGTTAATAAATCCCGGTCCATCAATGGATACGGTAAAATCCTTTGTATCAACATTTTGAACGATTGCATTTGCAATTTCCCGTGGATTTTTGTGAAGGGATTTTGCCAATGCCATAGCAATGTTTGATTGATATTCGGACAAATCCGGACGGTCAGATTTTTTCACAATTTGCATATTAGAAGAAATTGCATCCGCATAACCGCAGGCATTTATTGCATCCAACAAAAGTTTTTCAACTGTATTTTTAAGAATATTCATTTTATCCAATTAACCCTAATGTCTGTTTTACTTTCTTTAATGTTTCCGAAGCGGTCGCCCTTGCCTTTATTGCACCAGCGGAAAGATATTCATCAATTTGCGATTTATTTTGCATAAGCTCGTTATACTTTGCACGATATGGGCGAAGATAATTATTCACCGTTTCGGCGAGAACCTTTTTCGCATCACCATAGCCAATACCTCCATCAATGAAGTTTTTCATATATTCGGCGTCAACATTAAACATCTTCATTAACTTGTAAAGGATACTGTCTTCACTTTTCTTATCCGATGGAAGAAGACTGTCGGTTGGGATTTTCATAATCTTTTTCTTGGTATCTTCCTCGGTGGCAAAAAGTTCAATGGTATTTCCGTATGATTTACTCATCTTACGGCCATCAAGTCCCATAATTGAATCTTGGTGTTCAATAAATTCCATTGGAAGGGTTAAAACTTCCTTTTTATACATAGAATTAAATGAATTTGCAATATCACGGGCAATTTCAATATGTTGTTTTTGATCCAAACCAACAGGAACTATATTTGATTGCATTGCAAGGATATCCGCCGCCATCAATATAGGATATGTATAAAGCCCCATATTAACATTATCGTCGTTTCCATCACGTTCCAAAATTGCCTTGTACGCATGGGCGCGGTTCATCAATCCCTTTGGTGTATAGTTCATCAAAAGAGATGTTAATTCAAATATTTCCGGAATATCGGATTGACGATAAAAGATTGACTTATTTACATCAAGCCCGAATGCAAGGAATGTTGCCGCCACGGCATAGGTCCTGTCCCGCAAAAAATCTGGATCCTTTACCCCATTAAGGGCGTGAATATTTGCAATAAATATATAGGAAGGCTCATCCGACTCATTTGCCTTTTTAATTGCGGGCAATATTGCACCGTATAAATTACCAAGATGGGGATTACCCGTAGGTTTTACCCCAGTTAAAATTCTTTTTCCTGACATTATATAAAATCCTTTCTTATAAAATACTTTTTATTTTGGTATTGTAGTATGGTAAGTACATTTTGTAAAGTTAAGATTTTTTAATTAAATTATTGACAAAATAAAATAATTAGTATAAATTTCAAGCAATAGTAAAAATTATGGATTTGGCAAAAATGAAAAATTTTTTAGATAAAACAAAGACTTTGAACTATATTATGTCCGCAGTATTTGTACTTTGCGCAATATCGTTTATGAAACAAATATCACTTACCCTTTGGCAATTTGATATTTTTAATGGTAAACAAGTGGTTGCCTTTGCAAAATTTATTGCCAATGGTCGTATTTTTCACTCTCTTAAATATATATCTTTTATCATAACATTTGCCGGACTTTGTTGTATTACGTACAGTGGTGTCCTTATATCTATGCAAATAAAGTATAAAAAGTATGATGAAACAAAGGAAACAAAAGCCGATGATGTAGCCGAACCAAAAGAAGAAGTAAAAGCAGAGGAAGTGGTAAAGGCAAATGAGGAAGCAAAAACCATTGAAAATACGAATACCCCAGTTCAGGTAGCACCAACACCGGAACAAAGATTTGAAATGTATAATAACAAACAGGCAATTCCAGCTGAGGTTCAACCGGTTGAAACACAAACCCAAAATCCAACGGTCGCAGAGGAAAACACATTTAATAATGATGAAGAAAGGATAAGACTTCAATCCAAGATAAAAGAAATTATGGCAAGGATGAAGGAAAAGAACAACGCAACTGAACGACCAATGGATGAAGTAAAAGCGGAACCTGAAAATAAAATTTTGTCCCCAGTTGATTTTTCAAAGGAAGCAAATACAAAGCCAATCATAGATATGAACTTTGAAAAAATTTCCGCCGAAGATAACGCCCTTATGGAACAAAGTTTAATTGGTGCTGGATTTAAGCTTTTAAGTGAAATAAGAATCGGTTCTACCGGTATAGATTACCTTGGTGTGGCAAAGGACAAACTTGTTGTCGTACAACTTGATACAACGGATGGAAACTGGTTTGCATCAGAAGACAAAGTTGAAGGCAGTGATGAACCTGTTTGGTTTAGTGAAACCGGAAACAAAATTTCACCTGTTGCCCGTGCAATAGAGGCAAAAAATAATATACAAAACTTGATTGGGGAAGAAATAAATCTTCCTATACAAACGGTTGCCTGTTTAACCAACAGCAAGATTGTAAACTTTTTTGAAACATCTGAAGAATGGGAAAAATTGGGGGTTGATGTAGTAAGACTTAACCGGACATCAGATGATGAAAACGAAGATGGTATAAAACAAATATCCGAACTTTTCCCAACACAAAGTCAACAAGCACCAGAGGAAGCGGAGATGAATAAACTTATTGCCATACTTGAAAAGGCAGAAGTTCCCGCATAGTTTTTTAAGCCAAGATTTATGTAATAAATAACATACTTTACTTTTTGAAAAATATTTTATATATTAGTTTAATATTTTATATTTATATAAAAATTTATAATAATAATTGAAAAGGAAACGAAATGTTTAAAAAACATAAAGATATAACTTCACTTGTTAATGAATTGTCCGAACTTTTGGCAAAAAATAACCTTTCTGAAATTGAATATGAAAGAAATGGTTCAAGAATAAGAATTTCAAATGCAAAGGGTGGAGCTATTATCGCCGGTGGTGTTGCTCCTGTGGCATCTGCACCTGTAAGTGCAAATACAACTACTGCAAATGCTCCTGCTTCTGTTGATTTATCAAATGCTTTTAAATCACCTATGGTTGGTGTTGTATATATGAAACCGGAACCAACTGCAAAGGAATTTGTTGTTGAAGGTCAATCCGTTAAAAAGGGTGATACATTATGCCTTATTGAAGCAATGAAAACATTCAATCCAGTAAAGGCAACAAAGGACGGTATCGTTAAAAAAATCCTTGTAAAAGATTCAGAAACTGTTGAATACGAACAACCTTTATTCATCATTGAATAGGACAAATGAAAATGTTTAAAAAAATCCTTATTGCTAATCGTGGAGAGATAGCACTTCGTGTTATTCGTGCCTGTCGTGAAATGGGCATTAAAACCGTTGCGGTGCACTCTACTGCTGATAATGATGCGATGTATGTAAAGATGGCGGACGAATCCGTTTGTATTGGACCTGCATCATCTGCCGAATCTTATTTAAAAAAATCCGCAATTATTTCGGCGGCGGTTGTAACAAATGCCGATGCCGTACACCCAGGTTATGGTTTTCTTTCCGAAAATGCCGAATTTGCAGAAATGCTTGAAGCACACGGAATTGAATTTATTGGTCCAACACCAGAACATATAAGAAGAATGGGCGACAAGGTTGAAGCAAAAAGAACCGCAATTGAACTTGGGATTCCAGTTGTTCCAGGAAGCAAGGGCGCATTGGATACAATTACGGATGCCCTTAAAACCGCAAAGGAAATTGGATACCCTGTTATTGTAAAGGCTGCTTCTGGTGGTGGTGGTCGTGGTATGAAAATCGCGTTTAATGATGAGGAGTTAAAGGCACAGTTCCCTATTGCAAGGTCAGAGGCAAAGGTTGCATTTGGTGATGACCGTGTTTATATGGAAAAATACCTTGTAAATCCAAAACATATTGAAATCCAACTTATTGGAGATAAGTTCGGTAATGTTGTGACAATTGGTGAACGTGATTGCTCAATGCAACGTAAAAACCAAAAAATTATTGAAGAAGCACCTGCATCTATACTTACAAAAAAACAAAGCCAAGATATTCAAAACATTGTACGAAATGCAATGGAAAAATTGAAATATCGTGGTGCGGGTACTATTGAATTTTTGTTTGAAAATGGCAAATTCTATTTTATGGAAATGAATACACGACTTCAAGTTGAACATCCGGTAACTGAACAAGTTTATGGTGTTGATTTGGTACAGGAACAAATTCGTGTTGCCGAAGGTCATAAGCTTTCATTCAAACAGGAAGACATTGTTCCACATTGTCATGCACTTGAATGTCGTATCAATGCCGAAGACCCAGAAACATTTGTTCCATTCCCTGGAACTGTGAAATATTATCATGCTCCTGGTGGGCTTGGGGTTCGTGTTGACAGCGGACTTTATGCCGGATACAAAATTCCATCATGTTATGACAGTATGATTGCAAAGGTTATTACTTTTGCCCTAACAAGGGATGAAGCAATAACAAAGATGTATTATGCCCTTTCAGAAATGATTGTTGATGGTGTAAAGACTTCTATACCTTTGCAACAGGAGTTATTGAAACAACCTGCATTTTTGGATGGAACATATCCAATTCATTGGTTGCAAGATTATATTCAGGCAAAAAATGAAGCAAAGGAAAAGGTTGAGGTTCAAGATGATGAACCTCATAAGGCAAAGAAAAAGAAGTCAAAATAAATAAACTTCACAACAAAAAAGCAACCCACCAGCCTAGCTTGTGGGTTGTTTTTTAATATTTTGTAGTTCAGTTGAAACGCGGGTATATCCATAAATCATTTTTTAGCTCCTATTTGTTGTTTTTACAACTATAAGAACTACCAGATTTTACCTAATGTTTGCTATAAAAATTAGATATATCAGATAGACCACCGTCTA
>JAEDDP010000016.1 GCA_016297965.1 Alphaproteobacteria bacterium
TTAGATGTATTTATTAAAAAAATAAAAATAATGCTTGATTTTTTTTAATTTATGGTGTTTAATACTTCTATCTTTTTTAAAAGATACCCAATAGTGGGGGTGTAGCTCAGCTGGTTTAGAGCGCTTGCCTGTCACGCAAGAGGTCGAGGGTTCGAGCCCCTTCACTCCCGCCACTATTTCTTTTTTATGGGTTAAGGTTTTTAAAATTGAAAAAACAATCTGACAATTTATCAATATTAAAGGTCTTGGGAATTACACCACAGGCTGTTTTTATTTTGCTTTTGGGAATACTTGTTTCTGGTATGATGTTGGGATTCCTTGTAAAAAACTCTGGTGATGTGCGAAAAAAGCCTCGTCCTTCAAAATCTGTTGCCTCAAAAAATAAGGTTGTAATTGGTACCGATACTATTGTGGTAAGGGATGACGGGAAAAAGGATTCTTTACCGGTTAAAAAGGCTGAGGAGCAAGATAAAAGGATTCCCGAACAAAAATCCGATTCGCAAATTTCGGGCAGTAAAAGGAAAAAACAAAATTTTGTGTACGAGGAAAATAAGCTTCCCTTCAAAAAAACTAGTTCGGAACCGGTTGTGGCAATCGTAATTGATGATATGGGTGTTGATATGCTCCGTACACAAAAAATGTTAAAGGTTCCTGGAATTTACACCGTGTCATTTTTGACCTATGCCCCGAACCTTCAATCACAAATAAACTTTGCCAAATCTGCGGGAAAGGAGATTATGCTTCATATTCCGATGGAGGCGGTAAATAACATTTATGATTACGGACCGGAGGTTTTATCAACCAAAAAATCCCGTGCGGAAAACCTAAAAATATTGTCTTCTATGCTTGACCGTGTGTCTGGCTATATTGGGGTAAATAATCATATGGGAAGCAAGTTTACTTCGGATTTTGCATTGTTTTCCGGTGTGATTGAAACACTTGGCGAACGCGGGCTTATGTTCCTTGATTCCAAAACCACTCCAAAATCTCAGGCGGATACCATCGCCGAATATGTGAAACTTCCATACATATCTCGCGATGTTTTCCTTGATGACAGTAATAAGATGGAAGATATTGAAAAAGGCCTTGTAAAGCTTGAAAAAATTGCCAAAAAGCGTGGCTATGCCGTGGCAATAGGTCATCCACGCGATAATACAATAAATGCCTTGCAATCTTGGGTTTCATCGCTTAAATCAAAGGGAATTCAAAGCGTTCCATTGTCTTATATCATTGATAATTTTAAATAGACAAAATTCTTGACAAATAAAATTTTATATAGTATAACAGTCATAAATTAACAAAATAAAGAGGATAAAAATGAAAGTTAATAATGATTCAAATAAAATAAATGCTGGTGTTGGTGTTAATGAATATAACGCATTGCTTACTTCAAGTGAAGATCTTTTTGATAAAAGGGATAGTTTCTTTGATAAAATAAAAAGGACGATTGTCAATAAAAAAGAAGAAAAGTTAAAAAAGAAATTTTCGTATGATTTTTTGCCAAATTCAGGCAGATAATGTGATTTTTTCTTGCATATTCCGTTATTTAGGTCTATAATTAGACCATCCCGATAAAAAGGGGTGAATAATAACAAAAACAAAAGACAAAAGAGTGATTTTTTTAATCACTCTTTTTTTATTCCTTTTTATCTTAAACTATCTTTTTTTCATACTGTTGAAAACTATTGCGGCCAATGTCAAATCCAACGCCTTGAAAACCTTCTTTTTCTTTTGTGGTTTAAGTTGTCTGTAAAGATCCTCCTTGGATTTCTTTGGCATTTCAAATATCGTTGGTTCCCGTAATGCTTCTTCTACAAGCTGGGTTAGAGCATAATTAAGCTGACTACTTGAAACGATTTTTTCAAATTTTATGGAAAGATTTTCCCTATCCAAAGATATTCCATTACGATCTGGAGTTCTTTGAATTTCGGGCATAATATTCCGTGCATGCTTATCAAACATATCAATAATTTCAGAATTGTATTGAATATTTTTCATTATAATTATTCCCATCCTATTTCAATATTTTGAATTGTATCACATTTTTTGATGCTAAACAATATCAAAACAGTAAAAACTTTATTTTTTTGTTGCAAGTCTTTATATTTAGGTGTATTTTACCACAATAATTTAATAAAAAAGAAAGAAGTTTTTATTATGGAAATAAGAAATATAGCAATTATTGCCCATGTTGATCATGGTAAAACAACACTTGTTGACGCAATGCTTAAACAAAGTGGAACATTCCGCGATAATGAAAAGGTTGCGGAAAGGGTTATGGATTCCGGTGATATTGAACGTGAACGTGGTATTACCATTCTTGCAAAATGTACCTCATTGGAATACGACAAATACAGAATTAACATCGTTGACACACCGGGGCACGCTGATTTCGGTGGTGAAGTTGAACGTATTTTAAATATGGTTGATGGTGTTGTTCTTTTGGTTGACAGTTCCGAAGGCCCACTTCCACAAACAAAATTTGTTCTTGGAAAGGCATTAAAACTTGGTCTTCGTCCAATTGTTGTTATAAACAAAATTGACCGTAACGATGCTCGTCCTGATGAAGTATTAAACGAAATTTTTGATTTGTTTGATAAGATGGGGGCAACCGATGAACAACTTGATTTCCCTGTACTTTACGCCGTTGGTCGTGAAGGTTGGGCGGTTAAAAATCTTGAAGATGTTAATCAACCTAATAAGGATTTAAAGCCATTGTTTGATTTGATTATCAATCATGTTCCTGCACCAAAGGCTGATGTGAATGCACCATTCCGTATGCTTGCAACAACACTTTCTGGTGATAACTTCCTTGGCCGTATTTTAACAGGAAAGGTTTTGTCCGGAAAGGTTCGTATGAATATGCCGGTAAAGGCAATTTCCCTTGATGGTCAAACTGTGGAACAGGCAAAAATTACAAAGATTCTTGCTTTCCGTGGTGTTCAAAAAACTCCGCTTGAAGAAGCAGAGGCAGGAGATATAGTTTCAATCGCTGGCTTTTCAAAGGCAACTGTTGGTGAAACACTTTGTGATTTAAGTGTTAATGAAGCAATTGAGGCTCAACCTATTGATCCACCAACACTTACAATGACATTTTCTGTTAACACCTCTCCATTTGCGGGGCAAGATGGCGACAGGGCAAAACTTCAAAGTCGTGTTATTTGGGCAAGACTTCAAAAGGAGGCGGAATCAAACATCGCGCTTAAAATTGAACGTTCTGAAACCAATGAATCATTTGAAGTTTCTGGTCGTGGTGAATTGCAACTTGGTATTTTGATTGAACAAATGCGTCGTGAAGGGTTTGAATTTTCTGTATCCCGTCCACGTGTTGTTTTCAAAGATATTGACGGTGTAAAATGTGAACCATTTGAAGAAGTTATTGTTGATGTGGATGAGGAATTTTCCGGTGCCGTTGTTGAAAAACTTTCAAAAAGAAAGGGAACAATGACTGATATGCATCCAACCGGTGCAAACAAAGTTCGTATTGTGTTTAAGGTTCCATCTCGTGGTATGATTGGATATTTGTCCGAATTCAGAACTGATACTCGCGGAACTGGTGTTCTTAACCGTGTATTCAGTGATTATGAACCTTATGCTGGTCCAATTGAAAGATACAGAAACGGTGTGCTTGTTTCTATGGAAAATGGAACAACCACTGCATATTCTTTGTTCGCATTGGAACCACGTGGTCAACTTTTCATTGGTGCCGGTGTTGAAGTTTATTCCGGTATGATTATCGGTGAACACGCAAAGGATAATGATTTGGAGGTAAACCCAGTAAAGGGAAAGGCCTTAACAAACTTACGTGCTTCCGGTCATGATGAAGCGACTGTTCTTGCTCCTCCACGTGTTATGATGCTTGAAGAAATGTTGTCCTATATCGCCGATGATGAACTTTTGGAGGTAACCCCAAAAAATCTTCGTATGCGTAAAAAGGAACTTGATGCAAGTGTTAGACACAAGCAACTTGGCCGAAAGAAGGAAATGTAATCCATTTGTATTCGTTTTACAAAATAAAGGCTCCATCTTTTGATGGAGTTTTTTTGCTTTTGTTTATTGCATTTTTATGCTATACTGACATACGAACGATAAAACAAGGAGGTCGTATGAAAAAAAATAAAAAGATACAAAGAAAAAATTTTAATTATAAAAAAATATTACTGATAATATCTTGCATTATCTTATTTGCAACTTTACCGTTTTTATTTACACAAAGAAAAGGCGATTTTGAAGTGCTTTTTGACAAGAAGTTCATAAAAGATGTTTGCTTTAATTCTATGGGGTTAAGTATTGAAGATTTTTATTTAAAGAAGGGCGAGGGAGAAACTTCTTATGTTGTTAAGATAAAAAATAATAGAGATTTTCCAGCTTATAATCCAACAATTATGCTTGTTGATGATTCGTCAAATGAAGCTCATGAATTTCTTACTTATTTATTTATTCCTCCATACAAAACAGTCACTTATGAACAAAATTATTTGTATCGCGATTTTAAAAGCAAATTTTTAAATAAAAAATTCTTTCCTTGTTTAACAACATCAAGATTTTATGACACCCCTACTATATTTAATTTTTTCGACAAAGAAGAGGTTGAAAAGTTAAAGGAAAAAGACGTAGATGCATATAAAGAATATCAACAATGGTTAAAGTCTTTATCACAAGAAGAACGAGATAAATTTTTAAAAAAGTTTGATTTAGAATAAATTATAAAAAATCCCTCCAAAAGGAGGGGTTTTGTTTTTACATTCTCGTCATTTTTGTAAACTTTTCAATGCGCTTTTCTTTTGCTTGCTTTGGTGCCTTCAAAAGTTTTTTAAGTTCGGCAACAACGGCTTCCTTAACATTTTTTATTGCCTGTTCTTTGTCCCTGTGTGCACCACCCAATGGTTCCTCAATAATCCTGTCAATAATGCCAAGTTCCAAAAGGTCGTGTGATGTCATCTTCAATGCCTTTGTCGCATCCTTTTTGTGTTCCTGACTTCTCCACAAAATAGAAGCACATCCTTCTGGTGAAATTACTGAATATACGGAATTTTCAAGCATCATTACGGTATTTGCCACGGCAATGGCAATCGCGCCACCGGAACCACCTTCACCAATCACAACACAAATACTTGGCACATCAAGGTCAAAACATTTTTGAATTGATGTTGCAATCGCCTGTGCCTGACCCCTTGCTTCGGCATCCGCACCTGGGAATGCACCCGCAGTATCAACAAAAGTTATAACCGGAAGATTGAATTTATTGGCAAGCTCCATAAGGCGGATTGCCTTTCTATATCCTTCTGGTTTTGACATACCAAAGTTGTGTTTAATTCTTGATTCTGTGTCATTACCTTTTTCTTGACCAATAACCATAACTGGTGTCCCGTCAAGATATCCCATACCGCCAATAATCGCCTTATCATCGGCAAACATTCTGTCGCCGGCAAGTTCAACAAAATCATCAATCATTGAATTTATATAATCAATCGCATGCGGACGGGAAGGGTGTCTTGCAACCTGAACTTTGTCCCACGATGTAAGGTTTGAATATGCCTTTTTAAGCTCTTCTTCCCTTTTTTCTTCAAGCTTTTTTATTTTCTTTTCATTACCATCCGAACCTTTAAGGTCATCAATTTTGGCATCTAATTCTTTTATATTTTTTTCAAAATCTAAATAAACCATTTTTTCACCCTAACTTTATTTATGCATAAGCATTTTTAATATATTTGCCAAAGTATCCTTTAAATCTTTTCTGTGAACAACAATGTCAACCATTCCTTGTTCCTTCAAACATTCCGCGGTCTGAAATTCCGGAGGAAGCTTTTGCTTAATTGTTTGTTCAATAACTCGCTTTCCCGCAAAACCAATAAGCGCACCTTTTTCCGCAATATGAATATCGCCAAGCATCGCAAATGAAGCACTTACACCACCCATTGTTGGATTCGCAAACACAACAATATATGGAAGTTTTGCATCACGTACCTTGTTTACAGCCATAGTCGTTCTTGCCATCTGCATAAGGGACAACATACTTTCTTGCATTCTTGCACCACCAGATGCAGGTATAGTGATAAATGCAGCATGCTTTTTTACGGCGGTTTCTGCTGCCTTTAATATGGCCTCACCAACGAATGTACCCATACTTCCACCCATAAATTCAAAGTTAAAGGCACAAACAACGGCATCCACACCTCCAATCTTTCCGTATGCAACTTCTGCCGCATCCCTTGATTTTGTGGAATTTCTGTATTGTGAAAGTCTGTCCTTATATTTTTTCAAATCCTTAAAATTAAGTGGATCATCCTTTACATCGGCAATTTCCACCTTTGTAAACTTGCCATCATCAAAAAGACTTTCAAATCTGTCATTTATTTGAAGGAAAAGGTGGTAATCACATTTTGTACATACATTAAGGTGATTATGCAAATCCTTTCTGTACATCAATGTTCCACATTTTGGACATGGAAGCCACATATTTTCAGGGACATCCTTTATCTTTGAAAACATAGTTTTTATTTTTGGGCGAAATATATCTTTAAGCCAATTCAATTTTAAACTCCTTTTTTATTTCTAAACGATTTTGTTTTGTTATAAACCTTGTTTGCCAATATCCCAGCAATAAATGAGATAAAGGCAAGGATAATTGTGTAAAGGTATACCGGCATTTCAATTCCCATTTTAAACGGAAAAAGGTTTAAAATCATCAATCCCTTATTTTCCGTTGAAAACAAAAAGATTAGGAAAAAAAGCCCACCCAGAAAAATCCAGTTTATAATGTATTTTATCATTTTTATTTTTCTATGATTTATTATTTATTTTTTCGGAAAGAAGTTTTCCCGCCTTAAATTTAACGGAAAGCCTTTCTGGAAGATTTATTTTTGCACCACCCTTTGGGTTAGAAGCCATTTTCGGAGCAAGTTTTTTTGGTGCGAACACACCAAATCCACGAAGTTCTATTCTGTGGCCTTCTGCCAAAGATGAAGATATTTTTTCGGTCAATATATCAACGATTTTTTCAATATCCCGAATAAGCAGGTTATTTTTTTCTTGATATATAAGTTTTATAATATCACTTCTTGTCATTTTATTCTCTTTTTTAAGGTTATTTGTTCCTCATTATTGCAATTATTTTACGTTTTTTCAAGTGTTTTGTTATCCCATCGCACTTTGAACTTGGTTTTGCATATCAAACACACCCAAAAGAACCCACGCAATAACACCTGACACAATCAACAATGCAACGGAATTAAGGATACTTGCTTCTTTTTTAATGTTTTCTATACTTGATTCCAAATACTCGGTCGCAACACCGTTTAATGCCTCCTCAAAATTATCAAGTTCGGAATAAATTTCCAAATCCCCGATAAGTTCGTCTTCTGGAAAATGCATATTACTTTTTTTAAGTGCGGTTCCAAGGTTATCACCGTTTTTAATAAACATCAACGCCTTATCAATACGTTCCCTTAAATATGGATTCGCATTTTGGCGAAGCGACTGCATAGATTTTGCAATCGGAGTACCCGATTCCACCAACGCAGCCAAACTCATAAGCCACGACACACCACTGAACATTCTGTAAAGCGACCAAGGCGGACACTTATCAAACCCAACACGAAGTGGTCCAACAAAATTTGAAAATGAAAAATAAATCACGGCAATTATTCCGAAAAGCACCACCGGAAATGTCCACCAATAAACCTTAACAAATCCCGAAAGCCAAACAAGGCTTTTCGCGGTACCGGACCATTGCGCATTTTTCGCAAATTCCAAAAGTGGCGGAACCATATACACACCCACACCAACAACAATAACCAAGGCAAGGGCGAACATCATAATAGGGTAGGTCACCGCACTGATAAGTGGTTGAATAATTCTGTTTGAACCCTCCGACACCTTTATAACGTTCATAAGGGCCTTTTCAAGCTTTGACACATCACCAACGGATAACATTAACTTTTCCCGCATAGGGGCCCATCCCTCAATCGCAGACGAAAAAGGAAGACCTTTTTCAAGCTCCTTTAACCACCATGCAACGGCGATTGCCATTGGTTCATCCGGACTTGCCCCGTCCTTTGATTCAATTACCCAAATACGATCCAATGCATCCATAAGGGTGAACCTATTCCTTAAAAGTGCCGCAAGCTTGTAATAAATTTTAAGCCTATGTTCGTTATTCATAAGGACCATAAATTGCGACAATTTCAAAATAATTTCATTACTTGGAATTTTTTTCTCTGCCATAATTCATTCCTCCTTTAATAAACAGCCTCGGTATCAAGCATACCACACCATCTTTCAACTTCATCAACGGCAATAATTCCACGAAGCATTTTTTCAATTGCATCTTCCTTTAATGTCCGGCCACTAAGCTCACTCGTCCAATAATGCACTGCCTCACCTTTATTTCCACTAACTATTTTTTCAAGGAATTTTGAATCCGGCAAAATAATTTCGGATGCAACAATACGTCCAACGATTCCCTTTCCTCCACAAAATGCACATCCGGCACCCTTTATATACGATTGTTCAATACCATATCGTCCAAGTGCATTTTCCAACCTTTTATACGATGGATGTTCGGGATGACGGGATATTGGTTCACGACACTTCGGACAAAGCTTTTTAAAAAGTCGTTGTGAAAGAAGTCCACGAATAAGTTCCGGATCCTTTAATTTAAACGGATCAATTCCCATATCAAGAAGTCGGTTAATAATCGCCGGTGCTGAGTTGGCATGAAGTGTTGACCAAACATTGTGTCCGGAAAGAGCCGCCTTAAAGGTCAACTCTGCGGATGAAAGGGTTCTGATTTCTCCAACCATAATTGCATCAGGGTCGGAACGAAGCGATGCCGCCAATGCAAGGTTGAATGCTGCTTCCTTTTCCTCTTCTGTTGTGGCATTTGTAACCGGCATTTGCCTTGCACCTGGAATTGGGTATTCCGGTGGATCTTCAACGGTGATAAGGTTAAGTTCGTAATTTTTTTCCTTTAACATTTTTATCATAACACGTTGAAGTGTCGTTGACTTACCGGAACCGGTAGGACCGGCAATAACACAAAGTCCAGTCGGAAAGGAACGCATTTTATAAAGTTTTTCATCCTCGTAATCCGAAAATCCAAGCTCCTTTAAATTATCCGCGGATGAAGAGGAGGAGTTTGCATACAAAAGTCGCATAACAAGGTACCGTGTACCAAATGCGATAGGGTTAAATTGCAAACGAATAGAAAGCACATTTTCCGGAAGGTAAAGATCTTTTTCCCCACGAAGAGGTGTACTTCCCAATTTCTGACCGGCCTGGAATTCATTTTGTGCATAGTTTGAATCCGAAATATCCGCCGACGCGAAAACGGAACGCACAAATGCCTCACCCCAGTTTTTATCATATTCAAGTATGGTTTGCATACTTCCGGAAATTCTGAATAACACAGTCGTATGGTCGGCAACAACCACGTGAATATCGGAAACCTTTTGTTCGGCGGCCCTGTATACAATATCCACAAAATCCTTTTGCATCTGGTTATTTGACATCAAATCATCTTGTGATACTGATGTTGTTGATGTCTTTGTGTCCGACGAATATATTGCATTCAAAAGGCTCATCGCCA